>JAQGOF010000083.1 GCA_028293745.1 Gammaproteobacteria bacterium
CCTTCAAGCAAGGATCGCAATTCGTCAACTGGCTGGATGCGGGCGATTCGGACACCTACTGGCATCCATTCACTTTGCCGGCCGACTACGCAGACCGCAATCTGGCTCCCTACTGGCTGGAAGGTCCACGGAACCCGGTTTTCGCGCCCAGCCTGTGCTTTCAGACGGAACTGTGCAGCCGGGGTCTGGCGCCCAAACAAATCACGACGCCCGAATTCGCGGGGCTTGCGAACTATGCGTACCATCTCGACGCCGGAAAGTTCGGGCCCTTTCTGCAGAAACACTGTGTCGGCAAGCTTGGTGTCACACACGTATATGACGAGATCGTGCAGGTTCAGCCCGACGGCCGCGGACACATTTCGCACCTGGTGACGAAGTCAGGAAACCTGCTCGCGGCGGACCTTTTCATTGATTGCAGCGGATTCTCCGCACTGTTGATTGGGAAGCACCTGGGGGTCCCGTTTCTCTCCAGGAAGGATGTGCTTTTCATCGACAAGGCCTGGGCGGTGCAGATTCCGTCCCGCGAGGATGCTGGCCCCATTGCGTCTGCGACGATTTCCACGGCCCAGTCGTCTGGATGGGTGTGGGACATCGGTCTAACCACCCGCCGCGGCGTGGGCTACGTATTCTCCAGCAACTACGTGTCGGACGACGCCGCTCTCGAGGAATTGAAGACCTACCTGGCTGCCCGAGGGGATTTGTCCCCCGGGCTGAGCTTTCGCAACATCCCCATCAATTCAGGGTATCGCCAGGAGTTCTGGGTTGGCAATTGCGTGGCGGTGGGACTTTCTGCCGGGTTCCTCGAGCCACTGGAGGCTTCCGCCATTGTCATGATCGAGTTGTCGGCAAAGTCGATTGCAAACCTGCTGCCGGGCTGCGGCGGCGGCATGCAGCACGCCGCACGGATATTCAACGACACGTTCCGATATCGCTGGGAACGTATTGTCGACTTCCTGAAGTTGCACTATGTGCTGAGCAGGCGGACTGACAGCGGCTTCTGGATCGATAACAGGAGCCGCGAATCCATCCCGGACAGCTTGCGGGAAGGACTGGAATTCTGGCGGCACCATTGCCCGTGGCATGAGGATTTCGCGCACCGGGAGGAGGTGTTCTCGGCGGCGAGTTACCAGTACGTGCTCTACGGGATGGGATTTCGGACCGAAATCGCGCCTTGGCTGTTGAGCGACAGTGACCGCAACCGGGCACGGGAAGCAATGAGCGAAACGGCGCGGCACGCCAAAGCGTTGGGCGCAACGTTGCCTGGCAATCGCGATTTGTTGACTCGGATACAGCGCTACGGTCTGCAGAAAATCTGACAGCCTCAGCGTGGCTCGCTCCGATTCGCAGGTAGTTGCCACGTGACGGCGGAGAGAACGGCGATGGTCAACGGCTCGTGTTACTGCGGAACGGTGCGCTACGAAGTTAGCGGCCCCTTCATCGACATGGTGAACTGCCATTGCTCCATACTGTCAGCGTTGCCGGCGCTCCAAGGGTGCCGCCTACGCTACCAACATCTTCTACAAGGCGAGCCAATTCCGGTGGACGCGGGGCGAGGAGCTTGCGGTGCAGTACAAGCTTCCAGCGGCGAAGTTCTCAACTAGTGCGTTTTGCTTGCAGTGTGGTGCCGTCATGCCGCGTGTTTCGCAGGAGCGCGACGTTGCGGTAATTGCCGCGGGCAGCCTGGATACGGATCCGCCTCTGCGTTCGCAGCGGCACATTTTCACGACCTACAAGGCGTCGTGGTTCGAGATCACCGACTCTGCACAGCAGTTCCCGGAAGGCCCTCCGTCTCTCTAGCGGGCCTCAGGGCAAAAGCTCCTTCAACACGGCGATGAACGCGCGCAGGCCTGGCGGCACACGCCGCGATCAACCCCGCATGATCGAGCGTAAGTGGCCGGCCGCCGGCAAATGGCATTAGAATTGCTCCGAAATTGCATTAAGGTACTCCGCAGTGACACCGAACATTATCGAAATCCCGGATGCGGCCACGTCGGATCGCTCGGTGCGCCTGGCGCGCATTCTGGCTCTCGCCGTACCCGTGTTGGAGAGTCGCGCGAACGCGATAGCGTGGCTCCGTGAGCCTAACGATGCGCTAGGTGGTCGTTCTCCACTGGAGGCCGTTGCTAGCGACCAGGGTGCGGAGAGGGTTTCGAACATGCTCTATCAGATGGGTTATTGCCGCCACCCCGGCGGACCGGACCCTGTTATCGTCGCTCCTGCGGAACTTGTGGAGGTGAACGAATGATCGAACTGGTGATCGATCAGAGGCGGCGCGACCTCGGCGGCTTCGAGGTCGGGCGCGTCCTGCCGTTTGCGAAGCGGCGCATGGTGGGCCCGTTCATTTTTTTCGATCACATGGGGCCGGCAGACCTGCCAAAGGGCTTACCTCGTGAAGCTGATGTCCGCCCCCATCCGCATATCGGGCTCTCTACCGTCACCTATCTCTTCGCCGGGGAGATCATGCATCGCGACTCAACTGGCGTGGAGCAGGCGATCCGCCCAGGCGAGATGAACTGGATGATCGCCGGTAGGGGCATCACGCACTCGGAACGCTTCGAGCGGGCGCGCCGCGAGGGTGGCCCCATGCACGGGATCCAGTCGTGGGTCGCACTACCCGACCGCGAGGAAGAAGTTGCGCCTGCATTCTCGCATCACGAGAGCGATGATCTGCCGGTATATCGTGATGGCGGTGTCTGGCTGCGGCTTCTTGCAGGCGAGGCATTCGGGCTGCGTGCAGCAGTGAAAACGCACTCGCCGTTGTTCTATGGGCATGTCGCGTTGGAATCCGGCGCGCGTGTTTCGATGCCACGCGAACATGCAGAACGCGCGGCCTATCTGGTTTCTGGTGCGGTGGAAGCGGACGGGACTGCCATCACGGCAACACAGATGGCGGTGTTCGGGAGCGGCACTGAGGCAATAGTGCGTGCAACGGCGCCGAGCGTATTGATGTTGCTGGGCGGCGCGCCGGTTGGTGAGCGCTTCATCGAATGGAATTTCGTGTCGTCCTCCAAGGAGCGCATCGCTCAGGCGAAAGCGGATTGGCGCGCCGGGCGCATGAAATTGCCGGATCTGGATAACACGGAGTTCACGCCGTTACCACCAGATCCGTTGCCGGCTGCGGGGGCGATGTCATAGGGTTCACTTCGCTGTGCTTGCCAACTCCCACAGGAGGGCCCGCACCAATGGCGAGGCGGTGAGCGCGCCCCGCGTCAGCGCATGGACGCGCCGGCTGAGCGGAGCACCGCCAGGCGTGCGGACCACCACAGCCTCGGCGCTCGGGAAACGGAGGCCCAACGCCGGCGCGAATCCCACGCCGAGACCTGCCGCAACCAGCTGTGAAACCGCCGACGAGGTCAGGCCGAGGGCTGCGGCGACCGCAGTCATAGTGCCGCGATGGGCGAGCTCTCGGAGCAGGCGGAGGCGAGCGAGATCGAACATTAAGCGAATCTTACAATGATCGTAAGTTTAGTGAAGTAGACCTGCACAACGGGCACCAGTAAAAGTGGATTTGAGGCCAGGCAGGAGAGGCGTATATGGTTGAGCCGCAACTGATTCCCGCGGGACACGGCGCGGGGCTACGGCTAAAGCGTGGAGAGCAGCTGCGCGCCGAGATGGACCTCGCGATCGCGCTGTCGTCCTGTCCTGCTTCGACCTGCAACGGCGGTGCGCCGATCAAGCCGCTCGCCTTCGAAAGTCTCAGTGAAGAATGTGAGCACAATCGAGCGAAACGCACATGATCAAGCTTTCTGTCCTCGGGATACCTCACGACGACAACTCGTCGTTCATGAGGGGTGCCGCTGAAGCGCCGGATCTGATCCGCCGCGAATTGCACTGCGACGCGTATAGCATGTGGAGTGAAACGGGCGTCGACTTGAGTGTTGCGGGCAGACTCATGGACCACGGGGACATCAAGTTTGATAGTGCCGCTGATCCGTGGGATGTCATCGAGCAGAATGTGGGGCGCGTGATGGAGTCAGGTGATCCATTGATCTGCCTCGGCGGCGATCATGCCATCACTCATCCGATCATGCGCGCAGTACGTCGACGTCACCCCAACCTGACTATCCTCCATATCGACGCGCACGCCGATATTTACCATGCTTACCAGGGTAACCTGCGATCCCACGCCTCGCCCTTTGCCCGGATCATGGAAGAGCGCCTTGCGGATCGGTTGATTCAGGTGGGACTTCGCACCGTCAACGATCATCATCGTGAGCAGTTCAAGCGTTTCGGTGTCGAAGTCGTAGAGGCGGCCCGCTGGCGCGAGAATCTCCGGCTCGATGTAACGACGCCCGTATATATTTCAATGGATATGGACGCGCTGGACCCGGCCTGCGCGCCCGGCGTGTCGCATAGGGAGCCGGGTGGCCTGACCACCCGCCAGGTGATCGACTTGATTCACACCCTCGATCAGCCAGTCGTGGCCGCTGACATCGTTGAATATAACCCGCGATGCGACATCTCCAATCTGACCGCGACAGTGGCTGCCAAGCTGTTGAAGGAAATTGGCGGGATGATGGTGAAGACGACCCGCACATGAGGCCGGTGCAGGGCAACGTCACTTGGCAAGGTGGATGTCTAAGCCAGATCGCGCAGCGCTCAAGCCCGGCTTGAGCTCGCATGAGGGAATGTCGTAATCACCACCGTTCTGCATGCGGTACGGGATTGGATCGGTTTCCCAGAGCGCATCCAGCCGCGCGCCGAGCTCGAACAGCGTCTGTCGATAATGCGACTCGTCCATGTACCCTGTTTGATAGACCACGAAGGAGGGAAGGACGTCAAACCCGGGGTAGTAAAGAACACCGTGATTGATCGGAAACAGCAGATCGTCGATTCTTCCGTTAATGCCGCGTTCGGAGTAGTGCGCCGCCCAGCCGCCGGTGGTGACTACCAGCATGGCGCGCTTTCCTTTGAATGTGCCCTCGCCAAAGCGGTCACCCCATTTTCGAAGTGAGTGCTCGCCAACGCCGTAGCCAAATCCATAGGCGTAGACGCGGTCAATCCACCCCTTGAGGATGGCGGGCATCGTGTACCACCACATCGGGAACTGCAGAATCAACACATCGGCCTGCCGGAGCTTGTCCTGCTCGGCAGCGATATCGGGCGTCTGGGTGGCTGTCTCGTAGGCATGCTTTGATGCGGCTTCGGGATCGAGTGGTTCGTTGGGGTCCCGATCGAGGAAATCCGCAGCGTCAAACGTTGGTTTCCAGCGCATTGCATACAGGTCTGACAGTTGCACGTCATGACCTGCGCGCCGCAGCCGCTCAACGGCGAAATCGCGAAGCGCGCCGTTGAGCGATTTCGGCTCCGGATGGGCATACACAATCAATACATTCATGGGGGCTCGCTTCCGGAGAACTGAACGCCAGGTCCAACTGGTCGCAGCGTACCGATCTGGGGTGTATAGTGGAAATGAATAGTGTCTATACACCCTATAGTCATGGACAATCTGCGCAGGATCGATCTCAACCTGCTCGTGACGCTCGAAGCGCTTCTGACCGAACGGAATGTCACGCGCGCAGCCCGGCGCTTGCACCTGAGCCAGCCCTCGGTCAGTGTCCAGCTTCGCAAGCTGCGACATATTTTTGCGGATCCCTTGCTGTCTCCCGCGCCCGGCGGGATGTTCCCGACGACACGCGGCCAGTCATTGTTGCAGCCGTTACGGACAGCGCTTGCCGACATGGGCCGTGTGTTGGAGCCGCGGCCACGGTTTGATCCGTCAACCGCGGGGACTACGTGGCAAATCGCAGCGGCTGACTACGCTGAGTATGCGATCCTGCTGCCGTTGCTTGCTCACGTGAGAGAAGCCGCACCCGGCGTGCGCATAGCGGTCCGCGAAGCGGCTCATTCGCGGATGATCAGGCAACTGGAGGGCGGCGCGATTGATCTCGGACTTCTCGCTCTCGAAGCCGCCCCAGAACACCTGCACAGCCGCGTTCTGTTCAAGGAGCATTACGTCCTCGTCGCGCGCAAACGACATCCCGCCCTCAAGCGTAAACTCACACTCGACACGCTCTGTCAGCTCGAGTATGTGATCGTTTCACCGGAAGGCGGTGGATTCAGAGGCATCACGGACACCATACTCGAGAGCCGCGGGCGCAAGCGGCGGGTCGTGCTTTCCGTGCCGCACTTTCTTTTTGTTCCGGAGGTTGTGGCACGAACAGATCTCGTCGCCATGCTTCCTGCCCGACTCCTGCAGGATCGTGCCGATAACAACATTCAGATTATCGCGCCACCGGTGTCCATTCCGTCGTACGAGATGGCGATGATCTGGCACGAGCGCTCACATCTTGATCCCGCACATACGTGGTTGCGGGAACAGGTCTGTCGCACTGTGACCAGCTGATTCGGGGGAGATACGCTCAGGCCCAGGCGGCAGCGTGAGCGAGGAGTATTTCTTATTCCAGCGTGAATCCCAGGTCGAGCGTGACTTGCCAGTAGTCAATTTTCCCGTTGTCGATATTTCCACGCATCTCGACGACCTTGAACCAGCGCATGTTGTGCACGGTCTTGGAGGCTTTTTCGATTGCAAGGCGAATGGCGTCCTCCGGTCCCTTGTGCGATGAGCCAGTGATTTCAACCGTTTTATAAACGTGCTCGTTCATGGCTGTGCTCCCAGTGGGGTTCCCGGAGGGCAGCAGTGTACGCCGCGTGAGGATAGCTAGCAGCGATGGCCGTTTCGGCTAAGCTTCGCCAGCTTGATCAAGCTTGGGCGCAGCGTTGCGGGCGACTAAGGTCGATTTATTGAGCGGCTTGAAAGGTTCGCGAAAGGCTCCCGCCATGATATGGAAAACAAGGGCGCTTACCGTGGCGTCGCGAAAAAGAATTCCATTCGCGTCCTTCGGAGGTGCTCAGTGTCTATTCATATCAAAATTGCTGCTGCAATGGTCCTTGGCGTTTCGGCATGCGCTGCCTCGCTAGCGCTGGCCGACGATGATCGGGACCACGAGCACAGCCGTCACGTACTCCTGATCAGTATCGACGGCATGCATGCGCTGGATTTCCAGAATTGCGTTGCTTCCAACACCTGTCCGAATCTGAAGGCCTTGGGTGCGACCGGCGTGAACTACACGCGAACTTCCACCTCGAAGCCTTCTGACTCGTTCCCCGGATTGATGGCGATTGTCACGGGCGGCACCCCGAAGCTGGTCGGTGCTTATTATGACGTGGCCTACGACCGGGTGCTTGCGCCGCCTGCGGCCGATACCGGCAACGGCGTTCTGCATGGAACCTGCATCGCGGGCCAGCCGAACGGAACCCGCACCGAATACGAAGAAGGCAATGAGATCGATCAGACGCAACTCAACGGCGGTTCGCCCGCTTACAGTAAGATCGACGGCGGCATCAAATCCATCGATCCGGCTAAGCTGGTGCGTGACCCGTTCAAGGGCTGCGCGCCTGTGTACTCGTGGAACTTCATTCGGGCGAACACAATCTTCGGCGTCATTCACCACGCGGGCGGGTATACAGCGTGGTCGGACAAGCACGCCGCCTATGCCGCGGTCTCCGGACCGACGGGTACTGCGCAGCCCAGCAACCTCGATGATTACTATTCACCGGAAGTCAATTCCAATGCGATTGCGCTGCCAGGCGTGAAGACCGCGGCCGGCCTCGATTGCGCCAAGGTGAACATCAATGGCGGCGATTGGACCACGGACTTCGACAACATCAAGTGCTACGACCAGCTCAAGGTCAATGCCGTGCTCAACTGGATCAACGGCAAGACGCACCTGGGCGGCGCGGGCAGCGGGTTGGTCCCGAAGATATTCGGCATGAATTTTCAGGCCGTGAGTGTTGGACAGAAACTGATTGAGAATGGCGTGAAGGGAGGCTACACGGATGCGGCCGGTACGCCGACGCCCACCATGCTCGGCGAAATCAAGTTCGTGGACGGTGCGATCGGGCAGTTCGTAGATGAGCTGAAGGCAAAAGATCTGTACGAGTCAACGACGATCATCATCACCGCGAAGCATGGCCAGTCGCCGGTGGATACGCATCGATTCTTCCCGATCCCGGGCCACGGCGGCGCGAACGGAACGGCGCCATCCAGTGTGCTGGGCCTGGCGTTCCTGCCGGATTCCGAGCTGAATCAGATCGGGCCGACCGAGGACGACATCTCGCTGTTGTGGCTGCGCCCGGGCACGAGCACCCTGGACGCCGTCAACCTGTTGGAAACCAACGCAACCACGGCGGGCATCGGCCAGATTCTGTACGGCCCATCGCTCGAAACCATCTTCAACGCACCGGGATTGCCGTCGCAGGGCGGTGACCCGCGCACGCCCGACATCATCGTGCTCCCCAATGTTGGGGTGGTGTATACCGGCAGCACGAAGAAACAGGCAGAGCACGGCGGTTTTGCCCACGATGACACGAATGTGATGCTACTCGTAGCGAATCCGTCCATCCGGGCGCGGTCCATCACGAGCTTCGTCGAGACGACGCAGGTTGCTCCGACGATCCTCAAGGTCCTCGGACTCGATCCTCGCAGCCTGGATGCGGTGCGGAAGGAAGGCACGCCAGTATTGCCCGGTTTCGAAGACTGAGGCGCGGCGGCGAAACTCCGGTATCAGTTCGATGACGCGACGGGCCCCGAAAGGGGCTCGCTCGCTGTCACCCGGTCCTGGTTCAAGTGCGCACAGGTGTCAGCTGCCATTCATCGCGGGCAGCCTATCCTCACCTGGCAGATTACCTGCACAACTGCAACCTGAGATACATCATGACCGCATCCAGGATTTCATTCGTTACGCTCGCATCGATCCTCGCTCTCGGCTCTTCGTTTGCCTTCGCGGATCCAGCGACACAAGCCAAACTTGCTGCGGAAGCCAAAATTTCCGAAGCGGACGCCCGCACGACGGCGCTCGCGAAAGTGCCCGGAGGAACCGTTTCCAGCTCAGAACTGGAAAAGGAACATGGCAAGCTGATCTGGTCCTTCGACATCGCCAAGGCGGGTTCGAAGAACGTCACGGAAGTCCAGGTGGACGCAAATACCGGCAAGCTCGTGTCGACCAAAATTGAGACTCCGGACAAGGAGCGCAAGGAAGCGGCTGCCGACAAGCAGGAGGGCAAGGCTTACTGAGCATTCAGGCCGGGCGAAAGCCTGAAAACCTGAAAACGCATGCAAATATCCGGCGCGTCCCCGTTGAAGCAACGTCGATCCTGACGAGACCAGTTGCCGGAGACGCGCCGGACAATCGTTAGGCCTGCACGAAGCACCGGCCTGCAACTCTTGGGACTTACATATGGGAGGCGCGTTGGGAGGCTCAACGCGCCGCGACCAGGCCCCCCACCAGTGAAGCGGCCTTTGCCGCATCGCAACTAACGATCAGCATTCGCTGATCGTGCGGTCTTGAACCACACGACACAACGACCCTGATGGCGGGCGGACGCGCACTGCCCGATAATACGGGAACCGTGTGGAACCCGAATCGGCTGCCCAGGCACTATTGATCGGCTCAGAGACCGCCAGGCCATGAAGACGATTTTCTCGACAGCGGATGTTCGACCGCGTGATCGCTTTGACTCCTGGCACGCGGCGGCACGCAAGTACATCATCGACCATGACTCCCGCCCCGCCTGCCGGCTGACCTTCGCTGCCAAACTGTGTTGCGCAGCACTCGACGAAATGACTCTTGTTTCCTTCGAATGTTCACCGATGATTGCGGCGCACACATCCCGGCACGTCTCGCAGACGACACCCGACGAGTTGTTCGTGTGCCGCGAGCTCACCGGCTCGATGTTGATTGAGCAGAGCAGCCGCGAGGTGGCGCTAAAAGCAGGTGACGTGACACTGGTCGATCCGCGCTTGCCGTACAGTGCCCGATTCTCGTCGGATTCCAGCCTGCTTGTCTTGAAAGTGCCGCGGCAGCGTCTCGAGGCTCGCGTGGGGCGAACCGGACACATGGTCGCTCGCGTCATGAGCCCCGCGCATGAGGAGAACGGCTTCGTCTCCGATTTCCTCGCACTCCTGCCTGCGCATGTGGAGCGCCTCGGCCTGACCGCTTCTACCGTCTCCGATCAGGCGCTTGATCTGCTCGCTGTGGCCTTGGCAAAGATGGGTGGGGTGTCGGGGCCGCGAGTCTCGTCCGCGCGCTTCGTGGTGTTGACTCGATTGCGCTCGGCCATAGAGAGACAACTTACCAATCCCGCATTGGATCCGGCCGCCGCTGCCGCTGCCGCGGGTGTGAGCGTGCGTTACGCGAATGCGGTGCTGGCCGACGAGAACACCTCAGTCGCTCGGCTCATCCAGACGCGTCGCCTGGAACGCTGCCGCCAGGCGCTCTGCGATTTTACACAGGCACACCGCTCGATCAGCGAAATTGCGTACTGCTGGGGGTTCTCGGATATGACCCACTTCGGCAGGAGATTTAGAGCGGCTTACGGACTCTTGCCGAGCGAGTACCGTAAAGTTCATGGCCCCGGCTCGATGAGAACGTCGATCCTGCCCGCCCCGTTACGGTGATACTTCGTACCCGAACTGAATTCCTGTCCTCACGCGCTCACTTCAAGAACGATTTTCCCCTGTGTATGCCTGCCCTCGAGCCGTACCAGCGCTAGCGCCGCCTCTTCGATCGTATACGTCGCTTCGATGTACGGCTTGACCTTCCCGGCATTGATCAGCTGCCCAATCTCAGCGAGCTCAGCGGCGTCCGGCTGCGCCATGTAGTTCGTGGCGCGAGCATGATGCTCTCTGGCCAACGTTTCGGACGGTTTGGCCAGCGTGGAGATCAACGCGCCGCCGTCCTTTAGCACCTGCCACGATCGCTCCTGCGTATCGCCCGCCACCAGATCGAAAACCAGGTCGACGTCTTGCACGACTTCTTCGAACCGGTCGGATTTGTAGTCGACTGCCTGGTCGGCGCCGAGCAACCGCAGAAAGTCCTTGTCCGCCGCCCAGCCCGTGGTGGACACATTTGCGCCCCGTTCCTTCGCGAACTGGATGGCGAAATGTCCGACGCCGCCGGCACCGCCGTGAATCAGGACGCGCTGGCCTGAGTTGAGTTGGCCGTGGTCGAACAAGCCTTGCCAGGCAGTTATCGCGGCGAGCGGAACCGCCGCCGCTGCCGTGTGATCCAACTTCTCGGGTTTCGGTACGCATAGGTTGGCGTTCAAAGCCACGTACTCGGCGAAGCCGCCGTGTCCCCTATCGAGCATGGCATAGATCTCGTCGCCTACCTGCAGGACGGTCACTCGGCTGCCGCAGCTGACTACGGTACCGGAAATGTCCCGACCCAACACTACCGGCAACTGAGCCTGAGTGACTCCCGGGTATTTGCCGGAGGCGATCTTGTAATCCACGGGGTTCACGCTGGCTGCGTGCACTTTGACGAGAACTTCGGCATCGCCGGGCTGCGGCCTGTCAATCTCCTTCACTCTCAGCGTCTTCGCGCCGCCGAATGATTCGAGAAGCACCGCCTTCATTGTGGCCATCACAACCTCCAAAGAGTGGAGGAGGTGCATAGCAATTCTGATTCCCCGTTCGGCTCGCGCCGTGCTCGAGTTAGCTCGGCTGCCGACTCAGCTCCCGCGTTGAGATCCGGCGGGGCGTGTGCCCGGTGCCGCTTTCACTTCGCCTTGCTGTAGTCGTACCAAACGGCCTCGATGTTGTTGCCGTCTGGATCGTAGACGAAGGCGGCGTAGTAACCTGGCCAGTAATCCCGATACCCGGGCCCGCCGTTGTCCTTTCCGCCTGCTGCAAGAGCAGCCTTGTGGAACGTCTCGACTTCCGCACTGCTCTTGGCTTCGAATGCCACATGCAGGGGCGTTACCGTGTTTTCTTTGATTATCCAGAAATCGGTGTTCTTGCCGTCGTTGAACCCCGCGGACTCGCCGTATTCCATGTTGTTGCTATAGCCGAGCGGTTCGAGCGCTTTGACAAAAAAAGCTTTGGATTTCCGGTAGTCGCTGACCGGAAGCGTGGTGTGCGCGATCATGCAGTGCTCCTTGTGCCAGGGTGCCCGCCGGCGCACCAGCATCAAGCGTACCAGCGCAAGTTGACGTCTATCAAGTTGACGGTTCCCAAGCGGGCGGGGCTCAAGCTCTCTCTTCGACCGTCTTGCGGCTGACCAGTTTGTTGAAGTTGCTCGGCTTGCCATCGGCGGTGCGGTCTTCGACGATGAGGGCCAGTTTGCGCTGGTCGAATACCCGGAACCACCGATCCCACGAGATGTGCTCCAGCGATCCCTCGCCGCTATAGCCGGGGAAATCGAGCCGCAGCAGGCACGAGTCATCCTCGCCTTCAGTTCCTTTCACGCAGGCGGGCTTTGCGCCGCGCTCCTCTGCCCAGTTCCGGATCTCCTCGTGATCGGTCAGGACGCGTTCTTCAGCCTTGGTTGCCATGATGTTCCTCTGCCGTGAGGGGTCGAGTGATTGGGGGAGAGCCTTGTGAGCAACCGGTGTGCCGGCGTCGCTGCGCCGGCGCTCGCGACTCCACAACATGTCGGGTCAACCGTGCCGCCCGAGTCAACCGTGCCGCGCTCCCGCGGAGCACGCAGTCGTTGCTGTCACGCGACATCGGCCAACACTGCTGCGCTGCAGTCCGAGTTCGCCACACCGGCAGCGGCGCTGCAAAGCGCGCGCGCGTAAGCGAAAAGTTGCATGATAGGTGGCGATCGGGTGATGCGACACCAGGCACGGCTCGACGGCGACAGCTCACATCGGGCCGGGGGAGGGGATCGTGCAGCAGTCGTGTTGTTTGCGCGGCGTACGCAAATCCTACGTCAGGTCCGTGTTGATACTCGGGGCGGCGGCTGTAGTGGTGGGGTGTAGTAGCGGGGGCCAGGTAGGGCCGCAGACGAAGCCGTATCTTCTGCCCATACCAAGTGCCAGTGAGTTGGCTCGGCCCCGGACGCCCGAACAGGCAGGTCTCCCGGCCGAGGCGACCCGCGCGGCGATACCGCGCGACAATCCACAAACCGCGGACAAAGTTGCTCTCGGACAAAAGCTGTTCTTCGACGGGCGCTTGTCGGCAGACGGCACGGTGGCGTGTAGTAGCTGTCACGATCCCGTGCGTGCGTTCACGGATGGCAGGCGCGTCTCCATTGGTATCAAGGGCCGTGTTGGGCAACGCAATGCGCCGACTATTTTGAATGCCGTTTACAACACGACGCAGTTCTGGGATGGCCGGGCAAGGACACTGGAGGAGCAAGCGGGCTTTCCGATCGTCAACCCATCCGAAATGGGTCAGCCCAACCTGGATGCGGCCGTTGCCCGCGTCGCCACCGTTCGCGAGTATCGCAAGGCCTTCGAGCGGGTGTTCCGCGGACCACCCAACAGCTCCAACCTGTTGCGCGCCATTGCATCCTACGAGCGTGCCGAGGTTTCCTTCGATTCCCCATTTGATCATTTCATAGCTGGCGAGAAGGACGCCATCGACCCTTCAGCCAAGCGGGGTTGGGCGCTTTTCAACGGCCGTGGGCGCTGTACGACATGCCATGCGGTCACTCGAGGCCAGCCTGACGTCACGACTTTCACAGACCACCGTTTTCACAACATCGGGGTCGTGATAGTTCGAGCCGGCACAGTCGGGATGGCGCGGCAGGCAGAGCAGGTCGTCACACCTGGGGACATGGGCGCTGTCGATCGGACCGCCATTCAGTCAGACCTGTCGCTGCTTGGCCGCTTTCTCGTCACCCGGCAGGATGCAGATATCGGCGCCTTCAAGACACCGAATCTGCGCAACCTGCTCATGACCGCGCCTTATTTTCATGACGGCTCGCACCCGACGCTCTGGGACGTCGTAGATCACTACAACAAGGGTGGTGACCAGAACGACCCGTTCCTGGACAGGGACATGCAGCCGCTCGCGTTAAAGGAAGCTGAAATCGATGACTTGGTCGCCTTCCTGGCGTCGCTCACGAGCCCGGAGTACAGGAAGCCGGCACTCAAGGAGCTCGCACGCCAGCGGAAGCTCGCGCGCACGACCCGGCCGTACCGAGACACGGCTAGAGCTTTCGGGCCTAAGCCGGGCGGGTGAGAGCGAGGCGATGGGGCCGAAGATCCTGCCCAAATGGATTCAGGCCTACGATAAAATCGTGGGGGTCATTCTTCACGGACAGCACTCGATGGGGCGCTATCGCGATACGGACGGCGGGATGAGCGAGTTACCTCTGCTCGGAGCCCAACACATCGACAGGATACCTGATGTCCGCGACGGGCTGACTCGGGAGGAGAGGGTGGTTCTATACGTTCTGCACGAGACGCAGAAGGAACGCGGCGATCGAAACGTGCCGACGGCAATGTTGTGGGGACGCGTGTGCGAGCACTTTTATATCAGTCCGGATGACCTGTCAGAGGTGCTCGCGCGGCTCGGCGCGCGTAGATGAATTCATGCCGAGCGTAGCGCCGGGTGGATCTCGCGACTTACCCGGCAACGTCCAGCAGGACCTTTCCGCCTAGCTGGGCATGCGCTACCGCATCCTTGATTGCCCTGAGCGGATACGTGGCTGCCACCGGGATGCGCAGCTGGCCGGCAGCGATCATCGTGGCCGCCTGTTTGGAAGCGGGCGGAATCTTGTCCGTATATTCCGGATGTCCCATGAAGAAGCCCCGCAACGTGAGAGACTTGAAGATTGCATCCAGAGGGCTTGCGGCGATCGGCGCCCTGCTCATGGCGGAATAGACGACCACAGTGCCACGCATCGCGAGTGCTGCCGCTAACACTCCAGTTGCAGGACCACTCACCCCATCGAGTGCCAGGCGCAGATCCGTCTGACCAAGCGCTTCTTTGATCTGGCGCCCGACATCTGGAGAATCGAGGACGACCACATCTCCCCCAACCGCCTTCAGCTCACCCACGAGCTCAGGGCGTCGGACGATGTTCAGGGTTCTCAGTCCGCGGAGCTTTGCGAATGCGATCACCCAGCGTCCTACACCGGAATTGGCGGCGTTCTGAAGGACCCAGTCACCGGGGTTCAGGCTGACGAACTCACTCAAAAGAAGCACTGCGGTGGGCGGATTGATGCCCAACATCGCCAGTTGCTGCGGATCCGCGCCAGGAGGCAGGGCGAAAAGACCTTCCGCTGGTATCACCATGCGTTCCCGCCAGGCGAAGCTCGACAGAGGAACCAGCACTCGATCGCCCGCTTGGACGGTCTTGACGCCAGAACCCACGCTGAGAATGCGGCCGACCCCTTCGTTGCCGATTACAGTGGGAAGAGGGGGCCGAAGGGCATAGGTGCCCCGGGCGACCGAGAGGTCGTTGGGATTGATGGGTGAGAACTCAACACCGACGAGGACTTGGTTCGTGCCGGGTTCAGGCGGCTCGGCAATCTCGACGAACTCGAGGCCATCGATGGGGTTTCCATAAGCGGTGAGATGAACGGCACGCATGTGGGGTTCTCCTGAAGGTGATCGACGAACGTGCGGCTGCGGGCGCTTATCGTGTCGATATGTGCAGTTTAGGGGTATATGCCCATATTGAAACGAATTTAAACGAATATGCACAGAATCGCCGCTGAATCAGGGCGGGGAGGCGCCGATCCAGCGCGGTGGTTATCCAAGCGAATATTCTGCATAGCAGCATCGTGGCTTGGTGCGTGCACAACCGCTCCATCCTTTGATTCTCGCCACCCGCGCTTCCGGAGAGTAGGGTACACACCATGTCCGACGACGCTCATCAAGAAGTTCCGATCAGCCGGCGACATGTTATCTGTGGAGGTGGGGCGAGCGTATTTACCGCATTGATCGCCTCGCTCCTCGGCGGTTCGAGACCTGTGCGAGCCGAAGCCATTTCCGGGTCGGTGCCCGAGGTTGATGCGCTGGCGGTGCGGGTGGTGACTGACAGCTACCAGTTTGCCGTCGCTCCCAGCAGAACGGCGGGCAACGTCGAGATCCAGCACTTCGGCTGGGGCATCGGGGGCGACAAGCCGCCCGGTCGGACACTCATCAGCGAGTTCGGCCTGTCAATGCATGTTGAATCCCGCCGCGGCGGGCAGACGCGCAACGTCCTCGTTGACTTCGGTTTTACGCCTGAAGCGCTTGTCAACAACACCGAGCTGCTGGGAATCAACCCGGCAGTACTCGATGCTCTCGTGCTGAGTCATGGTCATTACGACCATTTCGGGGGTCTCGTTGGCTTCCTGCACCGGCATAAGGGAAAACTCAAACCGAAGCTCCCCCTCTACGTCGGCGGTGATGACTGCTTCTGCTCGCGCGAGTGGACGGCACCGCCCGCGCACGGCAACTTTGGTGTCCTTGACCGTAAGGCTCTGAAGGAAGCAAACCTCACGGTGACCTATGCCGAGGGGCCGTCACTCGTAGCCGACCACGGCTTCACCACGGGCCAGATCGGTCTTCAAGGCTTCGAGAAGGTGCTGTCGCCGACCGCTATGAAAGTCGGCGTCAGTCATGGCGTAGGTTGTTATGCCGACAAGCTGCCGGAGGACGAGCGGAGCAAGACCGTCGTCCCCGATCAGTTCCGGCACGAGATCGCGACCGGCTTCAACCTGACAGGCCGGGGGTTGGTTGTCCTGACCTCGTGCAGCCATCGTGGCGTGGTCAATGCGATCAAGCAGGCGCAAGCGGCTTCGGGCATCAAGAAGGTGCATGCGGTGATCGGCGGGTTCCACCTCGCTCCTTACAAGGAAGACTATGTGCAGGAGACCGTCGCAGCGCTGAAGGAAATCGACGTCGATTACGTGATTCCCCTGCACTGCACGGGCGAGCCATTCTATGAAATGGCCAAGGCGCAGATGCCGGGCAAGCTAGTGCGCTCCTATACGGGGACGCGGTTGGTGTTTGGCGCCTGAGCGGTAGCAGGTCTTCCTTGAAGCTCCACCGGCTAACTGCCGTCGGGTCGTCTATGTCCAGGCCGATTACGGCGATGGGCCGGCCATCGCGCTGTACGAGAAACTCGGGGGCTTTTTTTCTACGGCGATGTCGAACTCCGCGCCTTTTAATCGTCATGACAGTGTCGGACGATCTTTTTGGCGCCACCGCTAGCGGCGGCCGCTGCAAGCCCTAACTGGAGAGAACGCATGCGAAGCCTCGGGCAGTTGCCCCACGACGACGAACTCCGGATTTTCGAAGAACAGGGCGCCCCGCCGCTGCCGGTCGCAAGCGATCAGGGTTACGTGGACCACGATGGCGCTCGAATCTGGTACTCGGCTTACGGGTCCGGTCCGACCGTGATTCTGCTGCATGGTGGTATGGGCCATAGTGGCAATTGGGGCTACCAGGTTCCCTCGCTGGTCGACTCCGGTCATCGCGTCGTGGTCATTGACAGCCGCGGACACGGCCGTAGTACGCGTGATGCCCGGCCCTTCATGTACGAGTTGATGGCTTCCGATGTGCTCGCTGTGATGGACGCTTTGGGCCGATCACCTGATGGCGGGCGCCCGCCAGAGAAAGCAGCCGTTGTTGGCTGGAGCGACGGCGCGTGCATCGCTTTGATCCTCGCCATGCAAGCCCCCGAACGGGTTGCAGCTGTATTCTTCTTTGGATGCAACATGGATCCGAGCGGCACGAAGGAAATCGCCTGGCCCAATCCGATCCTGGACCGGTGCCTGAGCCGACACGCCAGGGACTACGCCTGCCTGTCAGCGACACCGGGCCAATTCAAGGAGTTTGCTGAGGCGGTGGGCCAGATGATGAAGACGCAGCCCAACTACTCCGCGCGCGACCTCGCTCAGATCCGTGTACCCGTCTCGATCGTGCAGAGCGAGCATGACGAGTTTATAAAACTCGAGCATGCGGAGTATCTCGCTCGGAGTATTCCCGGAGCGGAGTTGATTTTCCTGCCCGGTGTGAGTCATTTCGCGCCGTTGCAGAGGCCGGGTCAATTCAACAATGTGGTGCGTAGCTTCCTCGGAAAGGTTCTTTCCTGAGGGCCCGGATAAAACGAAGCGAGGAGCCACGATGCAATACGATTCAGTCGGTGCACGCCGAGCGCGCCCGCACCGCGCGCAGGCGCAACGTCTAGCGCGGTTTCATCATCGCCGGTGTCGAAACGGGGTTGCCTGGGCCGTCTTCACTATAAGAACCCGAGTGGAGCCGACTTATGTGTCCCATTTGCATCACGACGACAGCACTCGTTGCCGCAGGTACCACGTCCGGGGTCGGCGTCCTCGGCTTCCTGGCCGAGAAGGTCCGCACCCTAGGGCGCCAGCGGCGCGAACTCAATGGATCCGGCGCGGAGCCGGTTTCGACGGGCCGCAAGGAGGGCGGGCACGTTGTGCCCACCGTCCGAGCAGCGTTACGGACTAGGGACTGCAGCTAGCTGGCTGATGAATTCATGGCGCGACTTCCCATATATCCAATCCCTTCAGCGGGGCGAGATATTCATCGACTGTGAGCAGACCCATGCAAGGCATGGCACCGTGAGGAAGGCTCCGCCCGCTTGCCAGCTTTTGCGACAGAGCGATTGAGGCGCCGCAAGGAATATGTGCGCCGTGGTTAGAGGTCGCCACCACATGCCACGTGAGCGATTTCTGTTCGCCTGCATGACCGACCCCATCCAGTTTGACGAACATACCGCCTTCGTCACTCACCAGCGGCTCGATCCAATGACTCAAGCGCTTGAGCGGCGCGGCGAAAGGCAACGCGCCCGGCAGAAGCCCGGCTTTGACGCAACCCGCCAGGCTCCAGACCACCAGATGACCCAAATCGCTGGCGAATCCCGCGTGAAACGTCACAGTCCGCGCTGTTGGATATCGCCGCGGGAACAACTCGAGGTCGGGAATATCACAGCTGCCGAGCCATCGCGATCCGACCGGAGGGGGAAATCGGTGTTGACGAAGATCGAGCCACCCGTAGGTCGTGGCCCAGGCATTCCCTTCGAATCGTTGCAGGGGCTTTCCCAGATATCCAAATATTCCTCTGACCGTCGCCAAGCCTGGCGCCCGGGCACCGGAACTGATACCCATGTGAATGGAGCGCAGGTCCTGGAATTGCGGCAGATACCGGTCGACGACGGCTGACGACAATCCGGGTACAGAGCTCGCACCGCTCACCACCGTGACACCATGTTCCTTGGCAATAGCATCGAGGCAGTCAATGCCGGCCACAAACTGCCGACCGTCCGCCAGGTCGATGTAGTGACACCCAGCCTCGATTGCGGCGCGCGCGACCGTATAACTTTGGCCTTGGAAGGGCCCAGCCGTATTGATAACCGTATCAACACGCATCTGCGCGAGCCGGCGCGCAAGATCGATGTCATTTGCATCGACCTGAACGAATTGCTCTGGGCTGAGGCTCATCTTCTGCACGGCTGGGCTGCCACGCGCGCGATCTCGGCCGCCGATCAATAGCCGTACGGACGGACTTTGCGCAAGCGTCGTGCAAATGCGCGACCCAAAGAAACCGTAGCCGCCTAAGACCAGTACAGTGTGCATGGAATCATGATCGGGCGCGTTCGCAGGTCAGGGCGGCAAGTAACAAGTCGAGCGCTTGCCGAACCAGCGATAACGGTTTCGCGCCAGCAGGCGATAGAGCGCATCTCTCCAACTTCGTGGGACGATCCGGACGATTTCAATCAACCGCCACGCGCCCCCCAACTCCGTGACCACATGGATTGCGGCGTCCGACTCGGTCATGCGCCGCCCCCGATCGATCACCAGAAACGTCAGCGGATCATCCGGATCAATGCCGTTCGCCGATAGCAACGCCCGGCCGATGTCACTTTGCACGGCCACCAGCGAAAACGGAGGCACAAGCGGATGTCGGGCGTGAAATCGGGCCCAGCCGCTGCACAGGTTACAGTGTCCGTCATAAACGATCACCCGCGTGTCGGGGCTAACCGCTGACATCGAGTTCTCCGTCGTAGCGGATGATCCGACCGACACCACGAAGCGCGGCATCGACTGTGAACGTATATCGACCGGCATGGGCGCCGGAAAAGGCACTCACCGTGAACCAGCGAATCGGCAATTGAATACTGAGTGCGGAGATCTGGATGAGAGACCATGCGATGCCACCACCGTGTTCACGGAGCCGGAATACGAACACGGCGGGGCCGAGGCGTTCGACGAGCAGGTCACGATTCCCGTGGAGCCTCGATTGCATTGGGCGACAGTCGCCGAAATAGCGTGTCCAGCGCTCGCCCTGACTATCCGTGTTGATCTGCACCTCAATGGGAACCCGGTCCGCCGACCGCGGCAAGGAAGCCATTGCGCACAAGATGCGCGCGAAAAGCGAATGTCCGCGCTCAACGGTGGCTGTCCCGCGTAGTCGCCTCGAGCTACCGCCGTGTACCGCACGGACAGGCGCATCGAGGCGCTGGAAGGTCTCGCCGAGCAGGGAAGGGAAGAGCCCGCCTTCCATCAGGCTCACAACTGTGGGTCTCTGCCCCGATCGAGAAACCGCACGATGCCGCTGCCGAGTTTCATCACGGTCGCCAGCTGGGCGCGCGATAGCTTGCTCATCTGTTCGTACCAACGACTGATGCGTTCAACGAAGTCGAGCATCGCTTTGAGCCGGCGCACGACAACGGGGCTCACTGTTGCGTCCTCTTGCGCCCCGTCGATGCAGTTCCGTAATGCGGCCGCCGCGGGATCCAGCTCGCGCGACTTACGACCGGCGGCGATGCGGGTCACAATCGTCCACAGATCGGTCTCCGCTTCGTAGAAAGCCCGCCGGTCGCCAAGGACAGGGACGGTGCGGACGATTTCCCAGCCCTGCAGCTCCTTGAGCGAATTCGAAACATTGGAACGCGCCATTGCGAGCGAATCCGCAATGTCCTCTGCGGTCAGCGGCCGTTCAGAGGCATACAACAAGGCATGAATCTGGCTCACCGAACGGTTCACACCCCAGCGCTCGCCCAGGTTTCCCCAATGCAGCACAAACTGCTGTACGGCTGCCGGGAGCTTGGCAGGTTTATCTGTAATTTCTGTCATGACAGAAATTACAGACTATACGGAGCAAGAAGTCAAGTGGGCAGGCGGGGCTCGCGGGGCGGGTGCCCGCTGCACTACTGTTCAGTGATTTCTCGGGCTGGTCGGAGCGCGCGACCCGGCTGTTCTACGCCGAGAACGGCGTGCAGTTTACGGCCGAGCAGCTACGCTCGCGCGACGAGATTTTGGGGCATGTGCGCAATCGCAGCCAGCAGCGCGAGCAGCTCAATCGGTTCTTCAACGGGCAGTTCCAGGATTGGCCGCTGCTGCAGTTGCAAGTAAAGGAGGAGAAGGATCCCGGGCGGCTTGGCTGGCAGGAATGCATTGATCGGATTCGTGCTCGCTCCCCGGAGATCGCGCGCCATTGGTTGCAGGCACATCAGGCGCATGAGTGCCGGCCGTTGCTCCGCACTGCTGTCAGACTCGATGCCAGTTCGCGCCAGATGGGGCTTCCGGGCGCGGATCGCTCAGCGCAGGAACTCAACGTCGAGCTGGAGAGCATCGCGGGCCACCGCACCGCTTTGCATCGGCCGCTCGAGGAAGGTTTTGCGCTCTACGCCCTGCGAATCGAGCATGCCATCGCTTCAATGTCACAACCTGAACGCGACCAAGCTACGCGAGTGCGTGACACACTCGCGCGCATGGGCGCACTCGAGATCGAGGCAAGCGGCTCGAGGAGTTTCCAGGAGCAATGCGCGCCTTCGGCTCGATCGCGGAGCTGCACGGCGAGATGCCCGCCGGTTTCGAGAAGGTGGAATCTGACTTTGGTGAGCTCGCCACGCAATTGCTCGCGCTCGCCGATCGCATTCCTCAAGCTGTGACGGCGGGGCGGGACGGTAGGCGCCTATCTACGTGCCTGTTGCCGGGAACTGCCTCCCGCCGGCACAAGTGTCACGTCCGCGGTGCGCGCGTGCGTCCGGGCCTCTACCGGGTGCGTTCCATCACCTCTTTCTGTTGGCGCTCGGCGAACTCGTGACGCTCTGCGAAGCGGCCGAGAAGGCGCGCGGCATCCGTCCGATCCGCATCGTCGCCTGAGGAACTGCTCGCCCGCGTGCCAGGTAGTTCGGCCTGCGCGACCGATTTATTGCCGATCGTTGCGTCCATGTCCTCATCCGAGCAGTTGAGTCGGCGCCTGCGCTGGTCCTGCCCCTATGCGCGGCGTAGGCTTCGGGGGGAGGTAGGTCCCCAGCGTGGAACTGCTCATGGCCCTCGTTCTCACATCACGGGCATTCGCCAACGGCGGCGAGATTCCATCGCGGTACACATGCGAGGGACAAGACATCTCACCCGAACTGCGGTGGGAGGGCGGTCCGACGGCGACCAAAAGCTTCGGTCTCATCGTCGACGATCCGGATGCACCCGATCCGCGTGCGCCCAAAATTACGTGGGTGCACTGGGTGGTCTATGACATCCCCGCAGACGTGCACGGGCTGCCTGAAAATTCTGACACGCAACGCCTGCCGCCCGGGACGAAACAGGGCCTCAATGACTGGAAGCGGGTCGGGTACGGTGGTCCCTGCCCACCGATCGGCACGCATCGGTATTTCTTCAAACTCTACGCGCTCGATACCGTGCTGCCCGATCTCGGTCGTCCGACTAAGACTGAGCTTCTGAATGCAATGAAGGGACATGTGCTCGAAGAGGCACAGCTCATAGGCACGTACAAGAAGAGAGATTGATTGCGGACCCGACCGTCGTGCGCCGGCCTTTTGGACCGTGCAGACCGTGCCGACCTAGCGCGCGTCCGAAGGCTTCACCTCAGACTTCAAGTCTGTGTGCATAACCGTAGCGCCGAGCTCTCGCAAACGCACTTCGAGCCTTGCACTTGCATCCCCGGCTACCTCGATGACCAGTGCACTCCTGCCGGGTGTCAGCTGGATGGCGACGTCGTTCAAGAAGCTGTCCTCGATGCCAAAGTTGGCGAGGTCTCTCGAAAATCCGAGCAATCCCCCTGCGGTGAACCCGATCGCCGAGCCCACGGGCCCCGCAGCGAGACCGATCAGTGCACCGACCACCGCGCCGACCGGAGCGCGAAACGCAACCCGGCTGGTCCACTTCCGCTCCGAGACCGTTCCGTCGGCATGCTTCACGATGACAGCGAGGCCACGGACGGCAGTGTGCGCAGGGTCGCCTGGTTTTTCCAACTCGCGAGCAGTTTCGTAAGCTTTGGCATCGTCAGGGAAGATGGCGATGAGTAGTTGATTCACAGGTTAGCCCTATGTGCTGGACGCGCTTCAGCCCCGCGGCCGTACCCGCCCCACGAACGCAACCAGCGCATCCAGCTGTTCCACGACGAGTCTCTGCGAGCCCTGATGCGTGAGATTGCCCTCCTTGTCAAACCGCTCGTGCGCCTTGGCCACCATGACCTCGGGCTGGTTGAGCACGAACGCATTGATGTAAACGCAACACCTGCGCAGGTCATACTGCGCCCGGGCCGATCCGAGCATGCTCGTGCTCGCTCCGCTGATCGCGATCGGCTTCTCGTTGAACGGTTGGTCGGGCGGACGCGATGCCCAGTCGATCGCGTTCTTGAGCACACCAGGGATCGAGTAGTTGTATTCCGGCGTGACGATCAGCAACGCGTCAGCGCGTTGAATCTGATCCCGCAGGCGGCCGACAGGCGGCGGAAACCCGACCTGGCGAACATCCTCGTTGTAGGAAGGGATCTCCTCGATGTGCGCAGTTTCGATCGTCGTATCCGGGGGCGCCCACTCCGCATAGGCTCGCAGCAGCAAGGCATTGTACGAGTGTTTGCGCAGGCTGCCGCAGATACCGAGGATGCGCAGCATAGGCTTCTCCTGGTGGAAGCTCATCGAACCTATCCTCCATCAACACGATCGCGATGGAATTGATGGGGATCAACACCTGCCTCGAGTCGCGGTTACTTCCACTGGCCCCGGCACAGTGGCTCGCGCGCGACGTCGCGCGGTAGCTTGAGCACCCTGAAGACATCCGCGCTGTGCTCAGTTTCTGCATCGGCTTTGAATTCGATGCCCAGCTCGCGCTCAACATCCCCGGTGGCGCCGATCAGCATCAGCTCGGCACCTTCGTAGTCGAGAAAGTCGGGTGGATCGATCGGGCTGAAGCGCCGTGCGCCGAATGCTTCCTGCAGCTTCTTCGGGAACCGTGCCTCATGATCCGGATCGAGGCCCGCAGCCGGCGGATCTGCGCTCTGCGGGTTCTTGACCGCGATGACATAGCTCGCCTTGCGCTTGATGTTGAGCTCGCGCTCGGCAGGGCCTTCGTGCTGCGGCAGCTCCAGCACGTACGCGAGGTGGGTGTGGTCGTGGTGGCGCGCGATTGCATAAATGCCTTCGCCGGCTGGCCGCGCCGCCGCCACATGCCGTACACCGCGCGTCCGGGTCGTGTACTGCCTTTCACCCAGCTCCGCATTGAGCGCTTCGCGGTCTTTGAAGACGCGCCAGACGAAGGCCCAGAAACGATTGTGCTCGTTGGGGTCCGGGAGCTTCTTCCGCCCGACGATGAGCAGACGGTACTCCTGCGCTTGCCAGGGCCTGAGCAGGATATACAAGCGCTCGACGTCCTCGAGCCCATGCGCCTCGTCCAGCCCGACGCGTGGCCGGTAAAGGAAAAAGATGTCCCCACGCTCGAGCAGCGGACTTTCGTGAGACTTTACCTGCGCCATTCAATGATCCAACACTGCGCGGACGGCGCGATCGGCTGCTTCGGTCGCCTTCGCGCCAGCCTTGTGCCATTGCTCGAGCAAGCGCATTACCACGCCTTCGACGGCCCACATCTCGTGTATTCTCACGCTCGCTCCGAGCGTTGCGGATCCATTGCAATTACACGCGGGGGAAATCTTATGCCTTGATCGGTGTCAGGTGGTCCGGGTTGGCGCAAGCGCTTAGTTGCGTCCTAAATGACTTCGATCAATGCGACTCGTCGCCGCCGCTTTATAGTCTGGAACGATGAGCATGACCGGACTGAGCGTGTTTGACACCACGCTGCACAAGACGAACCAGTGGCTGAACGATCTGATGCAGCTGCTCGATTGGCGCGAGAAAAATAAGTCGTACCTGGCGCTGCGCGTGACGCTACACGCTTTGCGCGATCGTCTCACGATCGACGAAGTGGCTCAGCTCGCAGCGCAGCTGCCGATGCTGGTACGCGGGTTCTACTACGAAGGCTGGGACCCGACAGGCAAGCCGGAGAAGGAGCGGAGCAAGGAACAATTTCTTGCTCACATCGCGCGGTACTTCCAAGACGACGAGGCTGTCGACCCGGAACAGGTTGCACGTGCCGTATTCACGGTTCTGGCGAAACACGTCTCCGAAGGAGAGATCGAGGACGTGCGGCAAGTATTGCCGAGCACCTTGCGGGGTCTTTGGCCGCCGCCGGCCCAGCCGGCTGGCTGACCGCCTCAGGTGCCCCCCGAGGCCCCCCGCCGGAATGCTGCGCGGTCGTGCGGGCGACTTCGGTCTAATGGAGAGTGATCTTTCCACTACGGGGCAATGACGGAGCAAGGGCCAGCTCCGTCGCCTGCCGGCTTTGCCCGCCGCGGGCAGGCGCCTTCTGCTCGACCGTGACAGTCGCCAGCTGGAGCTGCTCAGGCGGCAAGTCGATCATCGACTCAAGGGTGGGCTTCGGCTTGCGGGTAGTCATGGGGACCTCGCTGTTCGTTCCGTTGCGACCGGACGTCGAGATGCCGTCGGCGTGGCAGGTCGGGTACGTGACCGGTCTGATGTCGTCCTATCCTCTGCGCCCGTCTACGTGATTTCCGCGACTCAGTGCTCGATCCGCAGTTTTCGAGGCGCCCGGGTTGGCGACAATTCGACCGAGTGTTGAATAGCGCACAGGATGCACTGGTATTTCGCCCATCCTGGGCGCCACGAATCCCTGGCGCAGCCAGAGCTCAGCTATTCAGGTCAGCGGTGCGGGCGATCAGAATCGATACATGACGAACCCGCCGTACACCCGCTGCGTCTTGTCGGTCGTGACGGGGCTATTCGCGGCATCTCCCTGCAGCCTTCCGTAACTCGCGTGCACTGCAAGTGACCAATGGTCCGTCAGCATGTAGCTGGCGCCCGCCGACACGCCCACTGAGTTGATCCCGGTTCTCGCTCGATACGGCGCAATCCCAGCTATCGTGCTTTGAGCGGCGTCCAGGCCGAAGAAGGTCATCGCATACTGGTTGTTGACCCAGGTCACTTCCGGTCCGATGGACAATGTCAGACGTTCCGTCGCGTGGTACTTCGCGTCGGCGCCGAGCGACGCCAGCACGCCCTCGTTATGGCCGGCTACGGAAACGGACCCGTGGACCGACAACCAGTCCATGTTATAGCTGGCAAACATCCCGCCACGCGCAGTTCCGGGAATGTCACCCCAGCCACGGAGGATGGGATCGTCGCTCGCTCGTCGGGGCTTGCGGGCATCGGCGCCAATGGCCAGACCGACCGCCCAATGCTCGGTATGCAGAAGATAGGCGCCGATTCCAGCCGGTGCGCCGCCGCCGCCCGGGACTCCCCCAACAAAGTACCGGTCATAGCTGATGCTCACGATAGGAACGCCATGGCTGAAGTCGTAACGGCTTCCGGGATACCGCGCCCCGTTGATGACGCCAGCGCCCAGTTGAAATTTCCATTTGTCGCTGAATGGGTCGGGCACACTGGAACTGTCATTTGCATCCGCTGCGGCGGGCTGTACATCGTTGGCATCGGCCCTGTTTTCTGCCGCTGTGGACCGCGTACTCGGTGTCAACATAGCCAGTGGTAAGATCAATCCGAACGCAATCCTGGGCAGGCGAAAGGGATCCATCGATTCTGTTTCCATTTGACGACATGGGGCGGTACTGGGCTCGGGCGAAAGCACTCCATGATCGTAGGAGATCAAGTCTTACTGCTCACTTACCAAGGTCCGTTTTTTTCCGGTAAGTCGCCGGTAAGGTTCCAACGGTAATATCTTTCACATGAACCGAGTTGCATTGGTCGAGGACCAGCAGCGCTTGTCGGCGCTTTTGGTCAAGGCGCTACTCAATGCCGGCATTGAGACCGACACCTTCGACCAGATGGAGCCGGCGTCGCTCGCTGCCGGCAACAACGTCTACGCGGTCCTCGTCATCGATCGTGGTTTACCCGATGGCGATGGACTCGATCTCGTGCGGCGACTGCGTGCCGCTTCGATTCGAACACCGTGCCTGATGCTGACGGCCCGAGATGCGTTGCATGATCGGGTGGAAGGACTCGAATCGGGCGCGGACGACTATTTGACCAAGCCGTTTTCCATGGACGAGTTCGTGGCGCGCGTTCGGGCACTGATGCGCCGTCCACCGACGCTGCAAAGTCTGACGCCTGAATTCGGCGACACCCAGATTCGCCCGGCCGAGGGATGCATGACGTGTGGATCGGAAACGGTGACGCTCGCGCCGGCCGAATTGCAGATCATGGTTGTTCTAATCCGAGCCGGCGGTACGACGGTGCGCCGCTCAGCTCTCGAGGTGGCGGCTTGGGGTCTCGGCGAAGCGGTTACACCCAATGCTCTCGATGTCGCAATGCACCGGCTAAAAAGAAAACTCGTGGCGATCAACTCCACCCTGCAAATCGTCAACGCGCGAGGGTATGGCTATGCGCTTCGCTTCCTTCCGCTTTCTACGTAGCCTGGCTGCGCAGCTGCTATGCACCTACGTAGCAGCCGTGATACTAACGATGTGCCTCATCGCGGGTGTCATAGAGTTCGGCGTTGGCCGGGATGCCGAAGTGGCTACGCAATGGCAATTGAGAAAGGCCGCGGATCTGATCCACCACGGTCTGCGGTTCGACTCGGAGGGAGTGCCGCGCGCGATTGTGCCTCTTTCCCCCGATTTCTCAGCGGTGTTTGACGACTTCGCGGACGAGCTGAAATACCGGGTTCTCGATCGGTCCGGCGGCGTAGTCCTCAGTTCCGAGGCTAACGCGATCGCACTCGCTCCTCCCGGTCAGGCGTTCGATCCGACGCTGGGTTCGTACATGCTCAACTCCGGCGGCCAGAAGCTAATGGTCCTGACGGAACCGATGGTGCATGGCACGCAAACCTATTACATCCAGGTCGCCATCAGTAAACGCCTCGCGGCGTTCGCACGGACGCTCAGTACGCACATACGGGTCAACAGTATGTTGCGATTCCCGCTTGCTTCGGTGGTGCTGGTGATAGTCGCGGTTTATTTCACATTGCGTAAAGTGTTGAAGCCGCTACGCGAGGCCTCCGGCGCCGCGGCACGCATCGATGCTCACAACCTATCAAAGCGACTGCCTACGCGAAACCTTCCGAACGAATTCCTTCCGCTTGTCGACGCGTTCAATCTGACACTCGACCGGCTGGAGAAGGGATACATCGTACAACGCGCATTCCTGGCCGGCGCGGCCCATGAATTGAAAACTCCCCTCGCTCTGATCCGTGCGGAAATCGACTTGGACGGCACCACTGACCGCGAGGCTCTGCTTCATGAAATTGACCGCATGGCGCGCCAGGTCAATCAACTGTTACATCTGGCCGAAGCGAGCGAGACCCAGAACTACGTGTTCGAATCTGTTGATCTGGCCGCAGTGGCGGAGGATGTCGCCGACTATCTGCGACGCCTGGCGGAACGCCGCGAAGTGTATCTGGACGTTCGCTGCGCACCGGGGATCTCTGTCTTGCAAGCCGACCGGGGAGCGTTGTTCATGCTCCTCAAGAACCTTGTAGAAAACGCCATTCAGCACTCCCCGGTGAGCGGCGTTGTTGCGGTGACGGTGGATACCGATCATCTATGCATCCGCGATGAAGGACCGGGAATCGCCGCCGATGAACTACCGAAACTGTTCAGGCGATTCTGGCGAGGTCCAATGCGTCGCAATGACGGGGCTGGGCTGGGACTATCAATCTGTGCGGAGATTGCAGCGGCACACAAGTGGGAGCTCACCCCGCGGAGCACCGGGCGTGGAGCGGAGTTCATACTCTCCTTCCGCGCGAACACGGTGAGGAATGTTAGTGAAGGCGCGGCGCTCGCTACGGCAGGTAGTGTGGCGGAGCATTGGTAGCGTTGTATGGGTTCGTGCTTGGCTCGAGCTCGGCAGCAGAGGCCCGGGCTGGGCCCTGCATTTCAACGCACCGTGTTTTGAGCCGTCACGGTGCTACCGGCGACCTTCTCGAGCAATTTCTTCCGGTTGTGGCGCAGATCGACCCCGGAGCGCGCCGCAGGATAGGGTCTGTCGCCCATCGTGCCTTCCCAGAGTACGCGGTTGTAGTCGGAGGCGTCGTTCAGGTCTTCCTTGGCGAAGGTGAATCCTTGTGTCTTCTGCGCCCACCAGCCGGCATCGTGGAGTGGCCGTGGAACCGATTGGGAGTCCCGGCGCGCCAGCTGAGCTGGAATGGGCAGTTGAGTCGCCAGCAGCAGCTGGGATGGGATCGCCTTGAAGCTCCAATCGGGCTCTTCGCTGATCGCAAAGATATCGGTCATCGGCCGCACCCCGCCATCGTGGAGGCTCAGATGCCCGAGACCGAGAATGTCCTCGATCGTGCGCAGCATGTTGATCGTCGCGTAGCGCGTCGATACCACCTTTCCGTGCCTGACGTACGGGCCCACCACGTAGGCAGTACTGCGATGCGCATCGATATGGTCAGGACCGTCCTGCGCATCGTCCCTCAGCCCAGACGCCGGCGTTGCGCTTGTACGTGTGGACGTTGTCGTCCTGTCCGCCGGCAACATAGAAAGCACTTCCATCCGGCGCCCAGGCGACCCCACTGAACGCGTTCGGCACTGGAACCGCCTGCTGCTGTAGCGGTGTCCCTTTGGAGATGTCGAATACAAAAACGAACTCGGTGGACGTCGCCAGGTCTTTGTTGCCCTTGGCATCCGCATTGAGGTTGAAGCCGCTGGTCAGGACCAGCAGCGTCTTGCCGTCCGGGCTGACCGCGGTCGTCTCGGCCTGACCGACCGTGTAATCCGGAGCCGCGGCCACATGCGGATTGAGAGCCTGGAACATCGAGCCGGGAGCGGCAGTTGGACTGATTGTCTGTCCAGTCGGTATCGCGATGGAATCGGCGGCGGGCGCTGCGCCTGCGTAGAGCAAGAACAAGCCTGTGAGGGTGCCTGAGGTTCTGATACTGGAAAGCACGCGTCTCATTAAGTCTTCTCCCGCCTGTCAAACATACGCAACGTAATCCGGATATATGACAGGGCGATGTGCCGCGTGTGACAGGCAAGCTCTCCAGGTTCCCCATGCATAGAAAAATCAGAATCATCTTGGCGGTGCGCAGTCCAATTCCGTTCCCGCAGACGACTACAGCCCATCCGAAGTGTCACCTCAATGCGCTCGTGGCGGCAGCTCTGATGCTCGCCTCGTCTGCGAACGCGGAAGTGGCGCCCGCGGGCGATGCGTCGAATCTCGACGCGGTTCAGGTCACCGCTAACCGGTTCGCCGAGCAGGTCCAGGAGGTCCCCAACTCGATAGAGGTAATCGGCGCCGAGGAACTGCGCGCGCGCGGCGTCAACGATCTGCGCACAGCGTTGTCGCTACTCGGCGGGGTGTCGGTGGCGCCCGGCGGGGACGAGGGACCGGCCGCTGCCGTGCCTAGCCTGCTCGGGCTGCGGGAAGTCGATGACTTCGAGCTGCTGATTGACGGCGTACCGGCAGGCGGGGCGTTCATCCCGCAGTTCGCCACGCTTGACCTGAGCAATGTTGAACGAATCGAAGTACAGCGCGGTCCGGCGCCAGTGTTGTATGGCACCACTGCATTCGCCGGCACCATTAACCTGATCCACTATGCTGCCGGGTCTGCTGAGAAGCGAATCAACCTTGCCTACGGCACATTCGGGTCTGTCGAGGGCAGCGCGTCCACGGTACTCGTACAGAGTGAGTACCGCGCGTCGCTCGGCGTGGACGGCGCGCGGGAGCGCTACTCTGACTCACGCTCAGGCCTGGATCGTGGCCATCTGCTGTTGCGTAACGCGATGGATATTGACGGAGGTGAGGCTCGCCTGGATCTGGACGCGACGATACAACACCAACGACCCGCCAGCCCACGGCCGCTGGAAGGTGCAGCGTTTGATCCCGAGACACCGCTCGACTTCAACCAGAATCCGGCGGACGGAAAGATCGACACCAACCGCTTTCAATTGACCGGCGGCTATGACAAGAATGTCAGTGTGGGTTCGTGGGGTACTACGCTGTCGGTGACTCACACCCACACCCAACTCGTGCAGGGGTTCTTCAATCCGGACAGCGACGCCGCCAGCGGACCCGACAACGCCACTGGTTTTCACGAGGCGCGCAATTTGACCGAAGCTTATTTGGACACCCACGTCACGCACCGCTTCGGCAGCAGCCTCGTGGCCACTTTCGGCGCCAGCGAGCTTTACGGGCGGGCCCATCAGGACTCACAGGTCTTCAGCTACACCGTTCCGGATGACGGCAGTCTCCCAAACCCGAGCGGCGAGGGCACGCCGCAAGACTCTGGGTACCTGTCCGACCGCCGCAGCTTTGCCGGGACCTATGCGCAGACGCGCTGGAATCTCACACGGAATCTGGGCCTCCTCGCGGGCCTGCGCCTGAACCATACCGACGAGCGGCGCAGCAGTGGGACACTCGACGGCACGCAAGAGCAGCGCGCCAGCACCACGCGGCTCAGCGGTTCCTTTGGCGCCAACTGGCGCGTTTGGCAGGACGCAGAAGGCGATCTCGACGATGTAGTGCTGTATGCCAGCTATGGAAATACCTTCCAGACACCGCAGATCGATTTCGGTCCCGACAACCAGGGGCCGCTGCTTCGCCCGGAGACCGCGCGCAGCTACGAATCGGGCATCAAAGCCGATGGTTTCGACGGACGTTTCAGTGCCGAGCTGAGTGTCTTCTGCGTCGACTTCGCTAACCAGCCAGTGGCCACTGTAGTCGACAACACGCCGGCGCTGGTGAATGGCGGCCGTGAGCGCTACAAGGGTGCGGAACTGGAATTGAATTATCGCCTGGTGCAGCGGCTGGCGCTCAGCGCGAACTACAGCTACAACGATGCGCGCTACCGCGACTTCCAGACTGTGATCGATGGCGCTAGCGTGCAGCTCGCCGGCAACCAACTACTGCTTTCGCCACACGACCTGGCGGGACTCGGGCTGACCTACGGCGGCGGCGATGGATTCCAGGCATCGTTGGTTGCCAACTACGTTGGCAACCGCTACCTGGACATGCAGAACACCGTCAACGCCGGATCCTACATCACGGTGGATAGCACGCTCGGCTACGCCTTTCGCGGCTATTCGATTTCGGTCAGCGGCTACAACCTGACCAATCGCCGTGATCCGGTGTTGCGGAGCGAACTGGGGGAAGGACAGTTTTATCTGCTCCCGGGACGGCGGCTGTTCGTCAGAGTCTCCGCGTCGTTGTAAGCAAGACTCCGGTGGAGATGCCGCGCACGATGGGCGCGATCTGGCTAACGGGATAGGAGAGCACTAATGGCCGGGATGACAGGCGGATGTTTGTGCTCGAACGTACGCTATCGCGTTACGCGCTCAGTATAGCTAACGCCGGTCTGTTCTCATCGGCCCCGTGGCTCGCAATGTTCGCCGCCACCAATCTCGCCGCCGTCGTCTCGGACCGCATGGTTGAGCGTGGCGTGCGCCTAACGACCTGCCGCAAGCTGATGCAATGCGCTGGTCTCCTGGTATCCGCCGCATTCCTGCTCGCGATCCGCGAAGCGCATTCACCCACAATGGCTCTGGTGCTCATGTGCGCAGCAACCGGCGCACTAGGATGGGCGTGGTCCGGCTTCGCGCCGGGCTTTCTCGATGTCGCTCCGCGCCACGACGCCGTGCTCTTCGGATTCAGTAATACCTTCGCAACCATTCCCGGCATCGTCGGCGTCGCTGCAACCGGGTGGCTCGTTGACGTCACTGGCACTTACTCGGCAGCCTTCGTCCTTACAGCAGTTGTCAGCACCGCGGGCGCGCTGATTTTTGGGTTCCTCTTTGATGCCCGCCCGATCGTCGATTGACCAGCGCGCATCCGCCCCGTGATATCAGAGTGGCATCAGCCCGTAACCCTGATGCTCAAGTGTAGTGATGGTGGTCAGGGCTGACAGCGCCAGGGTAACTTCGGGCGCAATCCACTCGTACTGATCCTGGTGCTCGGCGGCCGCCTGCCCGCAGACCGCCACATCCACGCCGGCGTTGCGCAGTTCTCGGATCAAGTCGAGGTTAGGATTGTCGATGCCGTACTTCTGCCGGTAGTGCTCGTTATCGAGCGCGCCATCGGTAGCCGCCCCGTACATCACGGCGACGAATTTCAGGTGGTTCAGCGGTACGCCGGCCGAAGCGTACAGGTTGACCGCGCGCGCCACTCGGTCCAATGAAGGATTAACCTCGTCAGGCTTGCTCCCCGCGTTCGTGACCGAAAAGACGACTTTGTATGTCTCGTTTCGCTGGGGCTGATACGCCGCCTTGGGCAGCGGATGCATCTTGCCAAGGCCCGGAAGGGCAGGCGTTTGCCAGAATTCCTGCGACGAGGCATCGCCAACCGCGAGCGCTGAAGCGCTCACTCCGAGCATGACCGTCAAGAGGACTGTACGTTGGATCGCCTTCATGGGATGTGTTTCCCGGTTGTGAGCCCATGAGTACACATTTAGATTTACAGGTATTGCGCGAGCATGTCGGCGAGCCGCCCGGGCATTCCATTTGAAACGACCGCCTCATGTAGCTCGTGGACCAGGGCGGGAGCTGCAGGGCTACCGTTCAAGCCGTCGCCCACTCTCCCCTCGGGACACAGATGGCGGCGAGCGTGTCCGCGACCTCCTCCTCGGTGACCTTCGGATGCGGGGCGGTTTGTTCCCGGTCAGCTTCCCTCGCTAAATCCGCGAGTGAAACGATCCCGACGAGCGCGTTCTGCTCATCGACCACCGGCATTCGGCGGATTTGGGCCTTGCGCATGGCGGTCTCGGCCTCAGCCAGTCCGTCGCCTGGGTGGCAGGTGACCAGCTGCTTGGCCATCGCATCGCCAACGCGCAGGTCGCGAAGTGGTTTTCCCTGAAATAACGCGCTCATGCAAATGTCCCGGTCGGTCACCACGCCGACCACGGGGGTGACGCCATCGGCAGCGCAAACGGGGAGGCATCCACAGTCATAGCTCCACATGAGCTGTGCCGCATGCTCGAGCGAATCGCCGGGGCGGCATGACTGCACGGTTTTCGTCATGAGCTGTTCTACACGCACGAGTGATCTCCTCCGGGGAATCCTGAGTCCGAACGAGTGTACGCACCGAATCTTCGGGGGTTCCCGTCTGAGATGTCTAGCAGTCCCGGGACACAATCTTGCTCATGCAATTACGAAGATCGAAAGGACTGATCCGAAGGGTAGTCGTTGCAACCGGTGGAGGACGCGATGGACGGTCACGTTGCGCCGTGCGCGGCTGCGATTCTGCTTGCGGTCAGCTTGGTTGTGGCTTGCCAGCCGAATCCGAATCCCACTCCAGCTCCGATTCCGGCTCCTAACCCTAGGCCGAACCCAAACGACCCGAGTCCAAGCGACCCGACCGTTCCGCAGATACCGGCACCAAACCCGATACCGACACCAAACCCGAACGGGCAACCCGGGCGGCGGATTTCCCCGCAAGCGCAAATCGTCACCCAACGCGACGTCGTTAAGTGCCGCGAGCTATGCGCGGGAATACGAAGTGGTCGCCTCATTTGACTGCGAGTGCTGACCGACAAACATTCCGTGTTGGTGTTGATGAGCGCTGTCCTCACGGCGGTATGGCATTTGCTGCGGCTCTTGCCCTGAAACCTGGAAGGAGCAGCGGACATGGTGACAACCGTCGGCAACGAAACTGAGCTGGACGAGCTCGTCGAGGACCTGGTCAAGCTGGATTTTGCGGCGATCGAGGCCTATGACGCCGCCATCGAGCGGCTCTCCAAGCCCGAGTACCAGCGGCAGATGCGTGAGTTCTGCGACGATCATCGGGATCACACTCAGGTTCTCGGAACGTGGCTGCGCGAGCACGGTCGCACTCCGCCGGATAGCGGTGGGGCCAAGCAGTTATTGACAAAGGGCAAGGTGATCATCGCCGGTCTGGCAGGTGACAAGCCGGTGCTGCAGGCGATGAAGAGCAACGAGGACGATACGAACATTGCTTACGAGCGAGCGATCAAGCACGAGGAGGCGGATGGCTTGCGGCCGGTCTTCGAGAAGAACCTCTCGGATGAACGCCGACATCGCGCGTGGATCGAGTCCGCCATCGCGATGCTCTAGCCCTGGACGCGCTGGGAAACAGGGACCGCTGGTCGGCCGCCGCGCGCCGCTGCCACCGCGCCCCTTTTGACTGGGCACAGTGCGCAGGCGCGGAGCGTGGCATGCGGGACATACTCATCGCTCTTGTCGTCATAGGTCTGCGCTGGGCGGTCGCACAAGGCGCGGAGCTCCAGACCTGGGGGCATGCTAACGCGGAGTTGAATGACTCCACGGCAGTCGCTGCTGGAAACGTTCGTCGATCCACGGTCTACGATGTCCAGGTCGCCACGCGGGCGGCCCCTGAGACTCTTCACGACTCCTTTAGTTACATGAGTCTGCCCCGCAGCGGGCGCGCCAAGGAGGGCTACAACAGCGAAGATGGAGCCGAGTTCGCTGCGCAGGCAAAGATGACCATGAGCTGGACGTCATTCCTGTACGACACCGATACCTGGGTGCATGTGGGAATCAAGGTAGGTCCCGCACTCAGTTCCGCGGATGAGGTGACGATACGGCCCACCACGCTCAATTTTCAGAAGGAACTTGTAAACGGCAGAACCATCCGGATTCTCGTTCCGTACTCCGCTCGGGGGTATCGCTTCTCGGTGGAATTCAAGAGCCAGCAGTTGACCAGCTACAGGGACGGCAGCGGCAAGCTGACGACCCGGGCCTCCGGCAATCGAGCGGTGCACGACGAGCCACTGAACGCCATGATGATCTTTGCTGAGCCAATGCTCACCGGCGGGGATGTCAATCGGCTGGTGCCGAGCTCTGCATCCCACTCCATTTACTATCCCCATGAGGGAAAGGTTGCGAACCTTCATCAGGTAACCCAGGACGTAATCTATTTTCGTCCTGGCACGTACTACATGGATTGGAACTACCATGCGTATCTGCCTCCGCAAGTCCGCTGGGTATATCTGGCTCCCGGCGCGTACGTGAAGGGTGCGTTCCAATTCCGCAAGGGGTCAGCGGGCTCGAAGGTGACCGGTTTTGGCGTTTTGTCCGGCGAGCAATATGTTTACGAGGCCGACCGGGCCAACCAGTACAGGCACCGTTCGGACAGTGCTCCAGACTGCCATGGGTCCTGCGTGAAGATGTTGGAATTCGAAGCGGGGTCCGAACAGCAGCACTTGACGCTCCACGGAATTACCGTGGCGAATCCGCCCTACAATTCGCTCGTCGCTTACGGGGACGTACAGCATTTCACCGAGGACGCATCCCAGTACAAGCAGGTCGGCGGCTGGTATTGGCAGACAGACGGCCTCGAGCTCTACCAGGGGAGCTCAATGAAGAACGCGTTCCTGCATTCGAATGACGATGTGCTGAAACTCTATGCCAGCCACCTGAGGGTCAATGACATCGTGGTCTGGAAAGCTGAGAACGGTCCCGTGATTCAATGGGGATGGAAGCCGAGAAACATCGCTGAGGTGCGTTTGAATGGTCTCGATGTCATTCACAACCGCATGTACACGGACAGCCACAACTCCTGCATCATCAACTCGGCCAGACAGTACCAGGATCCGGCCTCTGCCGGGCTCGCCAACCCCGATATGCGCGTGGCCGGCGTATTCCTCGAGAACATCCGAGCCGAGGGTAGGAATCTGTGTGCGATGCGTTTGTATGCGCTGTCGAGCTGGGAAAATATTCACATCAGCAATTTGTGGATTCAAGAGTGGAACGACTTGGATATTCGCGCCCAGGCAAGCAAGTTCGAAGCACTTGCGAACGAGAAAGGTGAGCGGGTCGTCATTGGAAACGAAGTCCGCGACGGCAAGGGACTGACCATTGAGAACTATGTCGTGAGCGGCGAGCGCATCCGCAAGTCGGGAGATAACTGGCGTGCCGACCACCCAGGCCGACTGGATTTCGACCCGTCTCTGTGGGATAACTGGGACGCGCGGTAGGCCTACGCGCTGCCATGGCCGCCCTCACGGCGCGGGAAAAATATTTTGACGCAGTACGATGGTTTTCAGGGTGATTCGTCGTACTGAGGTAGCGCGTCGGTGATTTGGTACCAGGGCGCCTTGGATGCGACGTAGATGTGATGGTCAGGTACGCGGCCAGGCATATCAACTAGCACGCCGAGGCTGACATGCAGGTACTTCCGCTCCCGGACCGCGGCAAACAGGAAGGAAAAGCAGCGACGACATCGGGCGCCGTAGCCGTCGGAGCATTCACCCTCGAGCAGTAGATGCTCGTGGCCAGCGGTGACTTCTACCTTGTCAATGGAGATTCCGGCGATCGCAGCGAAAGCCGATCCCGTACGGGCTCGGCAGCGTGAGCAGTGACAGTAGAAGGCATATTCGAAATCATCCTGGACAACGAGGCGTACCTGGCTGCATGCGCATTGTCCGTGCAGTGTGCAGATCTGCGGCGCTTCATGCGGTATGTCGAATTCGTCCAGCGCTTCTGGACTGACCGAGCCATCCGCCCGCAGGAACCTGGGTCTTGCGGTAACGAGCTCTCTGAAATCCATCCCGCCCAGCAAGGGTGGTATCTGCCAATGGCTCAGGGGCGCGGCGTTAGGGTGATAGAGGCTGCCAGGCGCCGTTGCAGTCACATAAGAGCGTAGATCGAGGCTATCACCGAATTTCGCGGCTTCGACGTTAACGTCAAAGCGAACCCACGCAAGTGAGCCCGGGTCTGCGCCCGCTTTGCGCATCTGCACAATGGATGTGATTACGGTAGCAACCTCCTTCGCCGCGGATTCAACATTCGAGCGGGTGAATGCGTGGCTCAAGTCGGTGAGATCCTGCGCGGACAACTGGTCCTGGTGCGGTGTGAAAATCAGGCTCCCGCCAGATACGGAAAAGCCCCAATCTTTCGACACCAAGGCAGGTGGCAGCCTGGATGCTGCTTCGTGGTAGGCCAGTCGCAGCGTGGCAGAAGCGCTCCGCAGGCTGGTTGTCAGCAAGTCCGCGGATCTTTCATGGAGCTGGTTGCCGGCAAATGCGTTCAACAACTGAAGATAGCCGCCGACTCCCCGTTGTGTCAGGAGGTTGGGTGAGGCGGGGATGCCTGAGCCGTGGTAGACGTCTGCTGGCTTGGCGCCTGCAATCGGACTGGGAACACTGAAACGCTGCTCGGTTGAGGCAGTCGGTGTTGCGCTCGGGCCAGCCTGAGATGTGGCGGTTGTCTCCCTCCCTTGGTTCAACGTGCCTAAGGTGTTGAGGCCCATCGCGCGCTCCGATCCGGTTGATTGCCACAATCTATAGCGGCAGGCGCGCGCAAGTCTGCGCTCCTGATCCCACCTGCCCGCCAAAGCGTGATGCAGTTCACAATAGGTCGCGCTGACGCGGAGATCATCGATGGCGCTCCCCTGGACCGGGCGAAAGGTTACTGCCCCACAGGGATGCGTTTGATGGCGGCGGATAGCGTCTCTTCGCCCAGCGAGAGATAGAGATGCTGTTCAGATACCGTCAGCGTGAATGCCGTCCGGCGCTGAAGCCGTTCGGCGAGATCCGAGAGCCAATCGAAGTCCATTGCGTACAGTTCGAGCGCATCAATGCGGTGAATCCGTTCTCCGCGAAGCCGTGCCGCCAGTTGCACGGCATCCTTGTGTGTGTACACAGCTACGCGCGGCGCCGCTTTGCTCGCCCGATGTAGCCGCGGCGATTCCGGGGAGCCGACATCAATCCACGCTTGCAACACACCTGTCAGGTCGCGTACCGCGATCGCTGGCTCATCAGGCTCGGATATCCCGTTCGAAAGTGCGATGCCCTCGGTGTACTCGAGACAATAAGCGAGTACCCGCGTCAGCATACGATCCGCCGTCTCTGACTGATGACGCGCTACTCGAAGCATCAACGACTCGTAGACGCCCTTATCGGAGTTCGCAAGCTCAATGTCGAATACGTAGATCGTGTCGCCGAGTGCCATAAATTAAATCAGACCGCTGGCGTCTGCCTGGTGCGGCCCAGGATAGGCTCGTATGACAAGGTTGTCCCGCAGACATTTATTAGCCACCTGCGGATTGGCGCAAGTGGGCACTCAAAACTTGCGTGAAGGACAATCGTGCCCGTACGCTCTGCCGCTGCAGTGGATTGCTCGTAGGGAGTGCGAATGAAGGAGTGGATCAGCCTAGCCGATGGTTTGAGCCGTCCGGGATTGCGCCTGGCTCTGGTTCGCTCGGGGATGGCCTCACCCTGGTCGGAATTCTGCCGGGCGATCTTTCACGTGAAGCAGCTCGAATACGAGCAAGTCGATGGCCGCGATCCAGTCACGGGGCTGAGGCTTCTGAAAGAAGCTACGGCACAAGAAAGCATGCCGGTCGCGTTTTGGAACGATGAGCGGCCGCGTACGAATTGGCTGGAGCTGCTCCATCTGGCGGACAGACTCCGCGAGGAGCCGCGACTCCTGCCTGACAACTGCGAAGACAGGGTCCGAACAATCGGACTGTGCGCGGAGCTGTGCAGCGAAGGAGGTTTCGGCTGGCACCGCCGGGTGTCGCTCATACACAACCTTTTGACGAACAGTGACTTTAGCGAACGGGAAAGGCGGATTGGCCACTATCTGGCCGGCAAGTACGGGTATCAGGCGAGCCGAGTGAATTATTCGCTGCAACGCTGCGAGGACATCGTTGCCACGTTCGCTCGCTTACATGCCGCGCAAAAGGGGCTCGGCACCTACCTCGATGGAAACAGCCTGTCAGCGATCGATCTGGCGTGGGCAGCTTTCGCTGCTCTCATCCGTCCACTGCCGCAGGAGCACTGTCCGATGTCCGATATCTGGCGAGCGCTCTACGCTTGGGAGCCCGTGAATACATCGGCGGAGACCGTGAACGCGCTCTTACAGCGACGGGACCGAATCTACGCGGAGCACCTCCAGTTGCCCGTCGTCGTGGGCTGAAGGGACTGCCACGCGCGGTCCCGCAGTTCGGCTCGAGGGCCGGGCGACCTTGGGTTGGGTCGCTCTGCCAGGGTGATACAACGAATGAAAACCATGACCGCATCCGATCGCAAACCAGGCATCCTCTTCGGCCCTGATCGAAAAATCCGTCTGCTGTGGCGGGCGGTGATTTTTTACGTGCTCGCCGATTGGTTACTGCCGTTGGCGCTGAATCCGGCGTTCGGGTTCATCGCCAGGACGCTGCACGTGGCGGATGGGTTGACTCCGGCAAACGTGGCGATATGGGAGATCGAAGGCTTCGTCATTGCTCTGATCTGCACTGCGATTTTTGCGTGGTATGAAGGCCGGCGCGGTCGCGGTGGGAATGTATTTGCTGGGAGGGATGCAGATTCGGGGTCTGGCGACGGCCGGAAGTGCGCTCGTGCTGGCAGCGCTCGCCTGGCTGGGCGCGAACGTTTGCGTCGGGCTGGCCGAGGAATTCTTTTTCCGCTCTTATTTACTGCAGACGCTGTGGAAGAGCATCGGCTTCTGGCCGGGCGCAATTGTCATTGCACTGGCCTTTACCGCCGATCACTACTTCTTCAAGACCGGCGAGAACATCTGGGACGTCATTACGCTCATCTCACTCAGCCTGATGATGTCTTACTCTGTAGTCAGGACGGGCACGTTGTGGTTTGCGGTCGGATTTCACATCGCGTTCGACTACATGCAGTTATTTGTGATCGGTACCCCAAACGGCGCGCAAGTTCCGCAGGGAAGCCTGCTGGCTGTCAGTTTCAACGGACCCTCCTGGCTGACCGGAGGCGTGCTCGGCACAGAGGCGAGTTTCCTCATGTACCCGGCAATTGCGTTGGCCTGGCTTTATATCTGGTGGCGCTACCGGCCGCACCGTAAAGCATCGGGCACGCCCGGTCAGGCTTCAGTAAGCCGCCCATGACGATCTGGTGGGGCTGGGTGGCGCCCCCTCGCGCTCACACGATGAGTGCTGCGGCAACGGCTCCCAACAGCCGCAAGACAGCATTGGGATCGAGCCTGACCTGCAAACCACGCTGGCCGCCATTGATGAAGACCAGCTCGTGCGAAAGTGCCTGCACCTCGATTGCCGTCGGAAGTGAGCGCATCAGACCGAAGGGACTGATGCCGCCGACCTTGTAGCCGGATATGCGTTCCGCATCGGCGGGCGGCATCATTTTGGCAGACTTGCCAGCGAAGGCAGCCGCCAGCTTCTTCATGGCAACTTCACGGTCGGATGGAATGATTGCGCAGACGGGCTTGTCGTCTACGAGCGCCATCAAGGTCTTCAGCACGCGCTCCGGCCGCTCGTGCAGCGCCTCGGCGGCCTGAAGGCCGATCCGGTCGGCGTCCGGTTGGTATTCGTAGCTGTGCAGTGTGAAGGTAATGCCGGCTTGTTCCAGCATCCCGGTCGCGCGAGTGGCTTTGGACATCGTGTATCGCACTCACTACCGATTCTTCTCGAACGTGATGGATTCAACGATCCCGTCTCTAATGCGCAGCAGAGCCGGGAACTTGCCTGGCCCGAAGTTATATCGCCAAATCTCCGACTGCGCATTGCCGGACTGATAAACGTTGCCGTTCACGCCGCGCGACCAGACAGGCTCATCGACCGTCGACTTCGACGTGGGCTCGCCGCACTTCTCGAGCGTGTGTGCGGCAGAGTCACCGGGCTCGATCAAGGCGGACCCGCAGCGCAGAATGTCGGCACGAGCTGGTTGAACCTGCGCATAACACACAAGGGCGAGCGACAGAACCGATATGAGTCGCATGACATAACCCATCCATTCGACTGCCGATCAGGGGCAGCTCCAGTATGAGGGATGGTCAGTCCACCACCAAGGGAGGCGCCAGGGAGGAGCTCAATTTGTGCTGCTGCGGTGACTGGCTGCCTGGCCAGCGCTCAACGGACACGCTCACCGTTGCTTGGCGTTGTCCGATCCGCGGATCCGCGCATGCCCAAGCAAGGTTGACGACCGTCAAGGCGGCTGCTGCTGATCGCTGCAAACTGAACGCTGGGTCACCCTCGCACGCATCAATTCCGTCAATCCGTGGCGTGCGGATAGCTTCGAGTCCTGGAGGCGCGGCGATGACATTGCAAATGAGCGAACAGGCTGTTCATGTCCCTTTGGGAACCGAGGACACACTCGAAGGCGTGTGGGCAGTGCCGGATGGGGCGACTACCGCTGTGTTGTTGGCCGATGGTACACAAAGCAGCGTGGAGAGCCGGCCTTTGCGCTTCCTGGCGAAGGGGCTCAATGAGACAGGCCTGGCCACCTTGCTGCTCGACCTGCTGACAACGGACGAGGCCGCAAATGTCCTGATCGCGGCGGAAATGCGCTTGAATATCGGACTGCTCGTGGAACGGTTCGAGGCCGGCACGACTTGGCTCAAGGAACACTTCAAAGAAGACTCGCTGACGGTTGGGTACTGCACGTCGTCCGCGGCGAGCGCGGCAGCTTTGCTTGCTTCGGTCGCTCGTCCGGAAGAGGTGCGAGCCGTCGTCTCGATCGAAGGACGCCCTGACCTGGTTGAGCCTGAACTGAAGAAGGTGCGCGCTGCGACCCTGCTCGTTGCGTCGGGTAACGTTCTCGCTGTGCTGGACGCGAACAAGACCGCGCACGCGCTGCTGACCTGCGAGAAGAAACTCGTGGTCGTATCGGGTACGACGCAGGTGCTCGAAGACCAAGTTGTGCTCGAGAAGGTAGGCGCCCTGATACGAGATTGGTTTCAGCATCACCTCACTGCGTCACCGGCTGGAGCCATCGAACAAGGCGCCGGTGCGCGTGGCGCAGCCACGCAGGCCTCGAGCCCGCATGGTTAGGAATTCGCATCCCGATGCGGGGCGAGCTGCGCTTCGAATCGCGCCGGGCCTGACCGCGGAGCAGATTGCGAAGCTGCGGACGCTCTGCGCCGACCAGCTCGAAATCGAAGTACCGGTTCGCGTCGGGAGCACGGGGCGCCTGCGGCGCACCTTCCACATGCGGACGAACGACATCGTCCTCGTCATCCTCACACCGTATTCCGAGATCTCCTAGCTGGGCATCGGGGGAAACGGCCTTTTGACGTCCGGGCCTTTGCTCAGGGGGGCAGTCATGAGTGCGGCGCATAGATCCGCGTCCCATACCAAGTAAACGTGCTCGGGATGGAATTGCGGACATGCGTTGCTCAATTTATTGAGCTTTGAAGGGAGGTACCGATGTACCTGGGATAAAAGCCATCGCGACAACAGTTATCCATGCCGCGGACATTTTACGAATAACAACGCAAGAGTCCGTTGCTCCAGCTCAGGGGAGGGACACGGCATGACGCAGACGACCAGTGGGCTCACCAACGGTGGCGTTACTAACCACTACGCTTTTCATTACGACGATTCGCTATCCGCTCCTATCAATCCCGGCGGACCGGAGCCTGCGCGGACCAACGCGGTCATCGCCGCATGCGAAGCTGACTTCAATCAGATGACCGGCTGGTTCGGCAACATCGGCCTCGACGTCAATTTCACGATTACCGTCAATGTCACCCAGAACGGTGGGGGCGCGTCATGGAACCTCAGCGGGGGAAACCTGACGGTCACCATAAATCCGGCGAGCGGTAATGCGAACTTCGTCCGGTACCTGCTGGTGGCGGAAATCACCGAGCAGTTCATGCGCGCGCAAGGTCGCGGCTGGTACGGTTCAGGCACCGAAGGCAGCGAGGGCGAGGGCCTGTCGCGCTTCCTGGCCACCCAGTTTCTGCTGACCAATGGGTTTGGCAATCCTCCGCCCGGATTTCTCAATAGCAATTCGTGGCTCAGCAGTTCACGCGCGGACTTCGTCAATAACATAAATCTGACGGACGACGGCCCGGATGCCATTACCGGCTGCTCTCTTTTGTTCCTGTGGTATCTGTTCGCCCAGCTGGGCTTCAGTGTCAATGCAATCGTCGCGGCAGGTGCATCGACCCTCGGCGGGGTGTATCGAAATCTCACGGGCGATACAGCAGACCCGTTCCCGTTCTTCAAGCAACTGCTCGACACCGCCTTTCCGGGAACCTCGACCATCACGACCGGCAATCGCGACAATCCCTTCCCACTCGGCATTCTTTCGTTCTGGGTGGACAAGGGCACATTCGGGTTCGACGAGGTCACCGATGTCATCGGCTCGGCCAGCAATGGGACGTTTGCAAATGCCTTCTGGCTCGTGCTGGAGGGCTTCAATCGCAACATGTTCACCAGTCTCGGAATTGGAGCGCCGCAGTTCTCCGGTGACTTCAAGAATCTGCCCGGACTCACGATATCGCCGGACAGCTCGGGCGTACGCTTCGAATCGGCCTCGAATACGATTCCGCAGCGCATTCGCTTTCCGTTCGATGTGCGGTTCAGCAACGCAACGCTCGCATCATTTCCCACGAGTGCGCCAGTCGAGAAGGTACTCAACGCCATCCTAAACGTTGGAGGCGCTCCGTTGCCAGGCGCTGCCGCCGTCACCGAATTCGAGTTGATCGCAGGTGCCGACCCGTACTTTACGAACGTCAATCCTGCGCAAGACAACGTCTTCTGGTTGAGTCAGGACCTGCGCGTATTTACGGCCACACCTGGAATCAACAACGCGCCCGTGGCTGGCGCACCGCTGTTCGCGTCCGATAGTTTTGCGGGAGCCTATTCTTACATTCAAGGCGTGCTGGGCTTCCTGAACAATCCGGCCAACCATTTTAGCGACGGGACGAACGACCCGTTCACATCCGGTGTCATTCCCAATCAGGGCGGCGCCCTGACGGGGGACTCCTCGGTGTCCCGGTTCACCTTCCACGCGTTCCCGTTCCAGCTTTTCAACAACTACAACTTCGCTATTGCTCGGGTCCGTCTGCGGGGGACCGCCGGGCCGGCAGGGGAGGCGAAGAACGCCAAGGTATTCTTCCGGATGTGGTCGACACAGACGGCGGACACGGGTTTTGATCCCAATTCGACCTATCTCAGCCATCAGGACGCAGGCAATCCGCACTGGCCGCTGCCTGCGCCGGATAGCCACACGCTGCCGTTTTTTGCCACGGGTACGAGCCCGAACCTCAACGATCCGAACAATCCGGAATACGGCACCACCGGGGTCAATAACCAGACGATTACGATTCAAACCGGCGACAACGCGTGGGCCTATTTCGGATGTTTCCTGAACGTCTACGACCCGGGGAACGTGGTGAACGGCTCGCCGGTGCAGGCACTGCTGGCCGGAACGCATCACTGCCTGGTCGCGCAGATCGCCTACGATGATGCGCGGATCATCAATGCCAACGGCCTCGTCGCAAGCCCTGAGAGCTCCGACAAGTTGGCGCAGCGTAATCTGCAGCTGACCTACTCTGACAATCCGGGACCTGCGGACACCCATCGAATTCCGCAGACTTTCGACCTGTGTCCAGGCAAGGCGATCGCTTCCGTGGCGGGCGAGTTGTTGGACTATCCCGATGAGTTGATGATCGACTGGGGACAAACCCCCGTCGGCAGTGTCGCGCACATCTACTGGCCGCAAATAAGTGCGCCGCAGGTATTGGAGCTGGCTAACCGGATTTACGGCACTCACCTGCTGTCCGCGTCGGACGGAAACACGGTCGACTGCACGGTGTCCGGGGGCGTGATTTATGTTCCGATCCCACCTGGAACCGGCCAAAACATTGCCGGCCTGTTCACGGTTGACCTGCCAATCGGCGTTACGGCGGGCCAGGAATTCAACATTGTCGTTCGACGCGTGTCGACGCGCCGGGTGGAGGAAGTTCCACCACCACAGCCAGGCCCGAAGATCGCGGTACGTGAGGGCAGTGCTGCGTCAGATGCCGCCGCAGTCGCAACGCCCACTGCAGGTTCGCGGAAGGTCGCGACGAAACGTATGGATACGTATGCGCAGGGGGCAGGCCACAGCGGCGGCACATTCAGCCTTGATTCTGACGGAAATGCGGCAGCCACGGATGCGTCAGGTCCTATCACGGAAAGAATACCTGCATCGACCGAAGTCGCCGCCGCGGCCCGCGACGTGCGAGTGATGCGAAACTGGCGCTACGTCGTCGGAACCTTCCAGGTGAAGATTCCAGTCACTACACGCGAAGTGATGCTGCGACCGGAGGAAGACACCCTCGCAGTAATGAAATGGCGGCTGGAGCAGATGGGGTTTTCCAACCGCTGGTACCCGGTACTGCAACGATACATCTCGTATATCTCAGCTCGCGTCAAGGGCCTCGGAGGAGATCCCGATGCCATTCCGGCTTCTGTCGACGGGGCACCCTCTCAACCGGGCGGCGTGCCGGAACTGACTGCCGTCACCGGTCGGGTTGTCGAAATCATGTACGACTGCTTTGGCCGTTTCGAAGGATTCAGGCTCGACGAATGTTGCGGCTCAAAAGTGTTCCGAAGCCGGGTGCCGGGCGTGCAGGAAATCGCGCTCCGCGCGTGCAGGGACTGTTTGCTGCTCACAGTTTACTTCCGAGGTGGACACGAGGATTGCATTCACAGGCTGGTGATCAGCTGTTGAGCTGACGATGCGACGCTCCGCCATGCCAAGAAGATCTGCCGAATGCCCGACGCACCGGATAGGTCCACTGGATCACTGCGAACGCCGGGCAGCGTCGATTGCGGCTGCGAGCCGCCACATGCCCGCCCGGATCGCCGCTGGCCGGCACGCGCCGAATCCCAGCAGCAGCGCGTTCGACCTTTCGCCGCCGCCGTAGTAGTAAGCCGAGAGTGGCATGACCTCGATGTTGCGCGCTGTGGCTTCCGTGAAAACGCGCTCCGCATCGACATCCTCGAGATCGGCCACTGCGTGCAGTGTGAGATCCCAACCAACACCGACCGCGCCGGGGCCAAACTGCGCCCAGTGCTCGTCCACATCCGAGGCATGCACGATGTGCTCCAGCGTAAGCCGTGTGCGCTCACCTTCATGCTCCAATCGCACCGTCACCCAGCTCATCCCACCGCCGAACTCCCACGTGATGTCCAGCGCCTGCGGCGGCTCGCAGCGCGTAATAGTCCCGCCTGCGCAGCTGCGCGCTCGACTCGTCCAACTACTGCATCGGTGTGAGAACCTCCTTCACCGCTAATGCGCCGATCTGTCTCCCCATCGCCTCACCGACTTGCGTGGAGTTCCGGTAGTGCAGACCGCCCCAGACACGCGCGCTGTCCACCTCCGTGACGTAATCGCCGATGCGGGTCCACCTGTGCGTCACGCCCGGAGCGGTAGCACTCGTCATCAAGATCTGCGCAACGTCCCCCTTTCCAAACTCAGCCTCGAGCACCTCGCCGACCGCTCCGGCAGTAATACAATGCGCGCAGGGGTACTCTGGATGCATTGGCGTGTCCACGAGAGGCACCCATCCGGTGTCCGCCACGGTGGCTTCGTTGCTGTCGAGGTCACCATTTCGGATCGCCGTGATCGGCCGCCAGAAGTTATACGTGTACTTTGCGTCGAACACCGCAATGAATGCGTCCATCGCTGCCATGTTGGCCAATGCGAACAATCTGGCGTTATCAACCAGACGGGATGGCCTGGACGCCGCCAGCGACCGCACCACTGGATTCCAGGACACCGGGCCCACGATCGTCCAGAAGCGTGCAGTCTCGGTCTGTGCAGGGGTCCGCGTTGTGCTTCGCCCTGCGCCGACGCTTTTGATCTCATCATAGTCGCGTGCCCATACGGCGCTCGTGAGCGCCGGTGGAGGGACGGGCCTGAAACGTGTCCCGTCTCTGATGAACCACGGCTTCAACCGCGGCCACTCCGTGCCGGCCGGCAATGTAGTCGGGACGTATGTGCCTGGTGCGGTCCACGGCTTGTATGTGTTCGGTGCGCCGGTGCCATCATCGGTCCGCATCGAGAGGCATTCAGTCCCGGCCCGCTCGCCGAGCGCGATGCCGGCAGCCTTTGAATTGCCTTCGGGCACATGGGCCAGCGAGGCGACATATGCGGTTTCGACCTGCTGCCGCTGGTCCGGAAACAGCCTCGCCAGCACGGTCCGCGCCGCCGCCCCTGCGGCGGCCTCGGCGGAGGTGTTGGCTGGCGCACGGTCCTTGAAGGCGTACGGCGCATAGCGGCGGTCGATCGCATTGACCGCTTCGAACATCGCTACGTGTACCATTGCCATGGTGCGCGCGCCATCGGGCGGTGATTGCCGGGCGGCGATCACCTGGGCTAGTGCGACCTCGTTCCAGTCCAGAACAGCGTCGGAAAAGCACGTGGGCGAGAAAATGAGCGCCACCGTTGGGATGAGCGCGTTGCGCAATCCATACAGTGTCATGCGAACCTCTGCCTCGTGGATCGATTTGTCGGGATCCTCAAGCCGGTACGGTGCCTGCTGGCCAACGCCGATGCCAGTTCAGAAAGTAAACTTGTCCCGGAGCGTACGCTCGGGTTAGTTTTGGCGCATGAGGTCCGGGTTCGGCCAGTTCTGTCCGGTGGCGGTCGCGTGCGAAATCTTCGCAGAGCGTTGGACGCCCATCATCCTGCGCGAGCTCTTCAACGGCGCTGAGCACTTCAACGAGATTCACCGCGGCATCCCGTTGATCTCACGGCCCTTACTCGTGAAGCGACTGCGCGAGTTGGAGGCGGCCGGCGTCATCGTGCGCGAGGCGCTGCCCAACGGGCGAGGGCGCTATTGCCTGTCCGAAGCGGGCAAGGAGTTCGCCCCTTTAATCGAGCAGCTTGGAACATGGGGTCAGCGGTGGACTTCGCGTGTCGAGCGCCGCAATCTGGATGCGGGCCTGTTGATGTGGAATCTGCGCCGTCGCATCGTGCTCGAGCTCTTGCCGCCACAGCGCGTGGTAGTCCGCTTCAAGTATGGCGGTATCCCGGCCGCGTACCGCGGCTATCGAGTCTTCTGGCTATTGCTCGAGCGCATGCAGGTCGACCTGTGTGTTGTCGATCCGGGCTTCGAAGTGGATCTTTACGTCACCGCTGATCTTGCCGCGATGACTCGGGTGTGGCTTGGCGATGAGCTGTTGGAAAGTGCTCTACGCACGCGGGAGATCGAGCTCGTCGGCAAGGGGGAACTGGTGAAGGCGTTCCCTTCGTGGCTGATGCTGAGCCGCTTTGCTGGTGTTCCGAGGCCCGTAGCAGCTGCGGGCGGTTGACTGGGCCGCTTCAGTTCTGATGGCATCCCATGCAGGCGAAAGTCGAGGCCACCATGATGCGCTGGTGCGTTTTGTCCTCTGCCAGATCCGCGGCTTTGAACACCGCCACGTTGGTTTGCGCGTCGCGAATTCTTTGCTCCAGCACCTCGCGGAACTTCCACTGGGCGTAAGTTGGCGAGAGTTTAGCGTTGGCGTAGATCTTCTGTGCGGCCTGCCAGGCTCCGGCTTTCACGAGCATGTCGCCCATGTTCAAGAAGAATCCCTCGAAATTATGCGGCGCGATCCAGGAGTTCCAGCAGACGCGCTTCCTGCCTTCGGTCGTCGCGAGCGACATGTACTTCGCATAGCCTGGATCGGCTCGATTTATTTTTTCACCGACACACACATCCAGCGTTTCCCACTGCCACTCCAATGCCTGCTTGTAGCGTTCTGAGTCCGCGGGCTGACGGCTCATCGTGTACCCTGCCGTGAACAGGTTGAACTCGGGCCATGCGTCAACGGCGTCGAGCATTTGGTAATAGCCTTTGCGTGTCAGCTTTTCATCCTTGTGAATGTTGCCCTCCGCGAGCGTCGTGCCGGCCAGAAATCCCAGATAGCGCGCCTCTCCGGGGTGCAGTCTCACCGCTTCATCGAAATACCTGCGCGCTAATATTGCGTCGTCCGTGATGGTGGCCGGTACGGCGTCGCGCCGTGCACTTTCTGCCAGCCGCCAAATGTGCAGCCATCCGGCATGCGCCGCAGTGACTGGGTCCGACGGATTGGCGAGATATGCACCCGTCACCGCTTCGAGAGCGGAAGGGATTTGATCGTACTTCGCGCCATGCAGCGTGTCCCAGAACAGGGCGTCCGCCTTCAGCGCAGCTTCGGTGCGAGCTGTCGTAGCCTTTTTTTGCGGTGCGGCGGTCACCGCAATGTAGCCGCATCCAGCCAGGGTTGCGCATAGCAAGGTCGATATCAGCATCGAGCGCAGCTTCATCGCGGATACTCCCCTTCCACCATATGTTACCAGTGGAAACATAGTGACGGAAAATGTTTCCAGTGTCAACATAAAGTACGTGCGAGAATCCTGCGATGAAGACGTCGAATAAGCCCTCCTATCACCATGGCGATCTGAAGAATGCCTTGATCGAAGCGGCGCTGGCGCATATCGCCCGCGACGGTGCGCGTGCGCTCAGTCTTCGCGAGGTGGCACGCACCGCCGGCGTGAGCCATACGGCGTCATACCGGCACTTTCGCAGCAAGGAGAGTCTGCTTGCTGCGATCGCGGAACAGGGATTCAGGCGATTGGGCGACATGATGCGGGTCGCGATGCAACAGCATTCCAACGATCCGCTGGCAATGCTGCGCGCGAGCGGCGTGGCTTACGTCGAGTTTGGCGTGCGGTACCCTGATCATCTCCAGATCATGTTCAGCGGTTTGATCGGTCGTCACGATGACTATCCTGAGCTGAAGAATGCAGCGCAGGAGGCGTACGAGTTGCTTGCCTCTTCAGTGCGCTCAGCGATGCAGGCAGGTCTGGTGAGCGGACCAAGCGAACTCATTGTCTCGCTCGCTTCATGGGCGCAGGTGCACGGGCTTGCGCTGCTGATCGCTGGCGGGCAGGTCGCTCGCCATTTGACGGAGAGCTTCTCGGCGGCAGACCTGGCGTTTCAGGTGACGGGGTTGCTTCAGCAGGGAATTGCAATGGTACCGACGCGAGGCGCGCGCAAATCAACTCTCCCCGCTAACCGAAAGCGGCGCACACGTTCTGATCGTAGTCGCGCATCTCGATGACTAATGCTGCGGTTCACTCCTCAGTGCAGCGCGAGCGCGTTGCGCCGCCACTCCACGTCCTGTCAGCCGGACTGCCCGGCACACGCGAACTCCGCGGCAACCCCCTGATGCCGCGAGAGGAGCAGCCTCCCGCGCCTCGGCGGTACTGGTTGGGATGCCACCCCGTCGGCCAGCGAGCGGGGTAGCAGACCCATCCTCGTGCGACCGATGTCAGTCGCGCCGGTCTTCGGGCGCGTCGCCCGGCGGCTCGTAGTAGTAGTCGACGTGCAGGCGTGTCAGCCGCTGAGCCGCGATACGCCAACGGCCGTCCTGGCGCACGTAGCGCTCGTGATAATGACCATAGCCGGTGTGTCCGACATAGCCCATTTTCGGCCTCCGGTCCGCTCCCCAGACCACACGATCCTGCATCGCCCAGACGACGTGCGCCGTGTCACCGTCGAGCTTGATCTCGGGCGAATGGACCTGGTGGGCCGTGTACGCGGTCTCGACCGCCGAACGGATCATGCGCATTGCCGCCTCGCGCCCGTGGATCGCCGGCGGCCCGCCCGCCGCAGACGTGTCCAACTCGAAATCTTCGGTGAAGACGTCGGCGTAGCCAGCCCAGTCCTTTGTGTCGAGCGTGCGGCAGTAGCGCGCCTTCACTTGGCTGATTGCGACGTAGGCTTCCAGTTCGGCGATGTCGGTCATGGCGGTCCCCCCTTGGTTGCTATCATTCCAATCAGGTCAGCGACCCGCGCCGACCGTCGCCAGGGGCTGATGATGTAGGCGGCCGCCCCGGTGACTACCTCAGTCATCGTGTCGGTTGCCCATGAAATACCGAACTCCGGGCTCATATCGGCGCGGCGCGTCGGAGTCCAGGAATTGTTCCACGACCGCAGCGGCAGCCAGTGGCTGGAATTCCAGGGCCGGAGAATAAAACCCGCGGCACGGCACGCCCGAATTGGCCTCGAAAATCATGCGGTCACAGTCAAAATTTTCCCGCGGGTCGTTCCTGGCATGGACCTTCGAGCGCCACCTCCACAGCGGTGGTGGAAGCTCCGCCGGGAGCGATTGCGCTCGCACACAGCAGTAGGTCCACTCGAGGCTTCACCGGCAAGTCTTAGCCGGATCGCCGTGGTGCTGATCCGCGTAAACGAAGGGCACCTGTAGTTGCGCGCAGTGGCAATCGCCGCTCGAATCAACATCGAAGGTCGCCTTGATGACCGCAACACAGTGCTTGTGCCCGAGTTTATCGGTTGACTCGAAGGACTCCGCCAGGAAGGACGTGGTGTTGGTCGTTATTTGCATCCGCAATCTTCGGTCAGCGGCGTGGTGGCTGGCCAATCATACGCGCCCAGCGCAAGCGCCGCCTTGTCTCTTGGGGGCGTGCCTTCTTCGTACGCCGGAGGCGCCGAAAAATGCCCGTCGGGCGGGCCTAAAGCCTGCGGGGCTGGATCAGAGTGGTGGCGGCGGCCAATAGGTCCCGATCATGATTGCCGGCGATGCCGGCGGCCGGATCCGCACTGGTTTTCACTTGGCCGGCAAGGCGGACCCCATCACGCGAGTTGGGCTGACCGTACTGCAAGCGATGGGGGTGCAGGTTGACCACTGGGGTGCACTGTCCATCTGCCGTAGCAGCGCTGCTGTCGCCGCCAAGCTCAGTTCCGCGGGCTATCCTGCCGGCGACATCCATCAAAACGGTTCTCATAGCGAGCGGCGGCGGGCTGCGATTGTGGCGTATCGGTCTGTGCGGTCCAAGCAGTACTTGGCCGCGCTGCGCAGACAACAAGTACGCTCAACACAAGCCCGCGCCAATGAGTCGAGCGAGCGCATGAATTCTCCAGATCTCTCACGAGGCTCCTCAAAGTCATCAGGGCGCGCAATCATACTGGCCTTGAGCGGATAGCGCCCGTCGGGCGCGCTCGTTCCCGTGCCGAAAGCGGCCCAGGGGTGGTGTATGGATCCGCAGTAGCTCCTTGCATTTCCGGATTCACGAGGATCTGCGCCAGGTGACATAAGAGGTTCTCTTTCGTGATACCGAATAAGCGTGAGGTGCTCAGGCTACTCAGCTCCTTGCTTGCGCAGCTTCGCGACCTTCTCAGCAGAGATGGCGGACGGCTTTGAACCGAAGCGGGCAATCACGTAGTTCGCGACGGTTGCGATCTCGAGATCCGAATAGGCAGCGCCGAATGCTGGCATGAATACCGGACCGTGGGGCGTCAGCCGCACCGTGCCGGCAATCACGATTTGGGCCACATTGGTCGCCGTGGGGTCATTGACTGCCCGCGCGCCGATGAGTGTCGCCCAGCTCGTCAACGGACTCACGCCCGTCCAGTCGTGGCAGCTCACACAGGCGCCTTCGAAAATCTGCTTCCCGCGCGGTTCAAACGCTTCGGGAACACCCTGTTTGTGAGAAGCAGGCGCGGGTGTGGCTTTTACCGCCGGCAGATCGGGCGTCGCAATCGCGGGTACAGTCCTTTCATAGGTCACGATCGCGGCAACATCATCCGGTGCCAGATGAGCCAAGCTCAAATCAACCGCCTCGCCCATCGGCCCGGATGCGGTACCGCGTCCGTCTGCGTGGCCCGCCCAGATGTATCGGGTGAGCTCGTCGTCGGTCCAGCCGCCTATGCCGCTGCCGCTGTCGGTGGTCACGTTGTAGGCGCGCCAACCGCTTTGGACTTCGCCGGCGAATTTGCGGCGGTTGTTCAGCGCCTCGAACAGATTGCGCGGCGTATGGCATTCGCCGCAATGACCGAGAGCCTCCGCAAGGTAAGCACCCCGATTCCACTGCGGGCTGTGGCCGGTGTTGGGCTCGAAGCGTCTATCCGGACTAAAAAGGAGGAACCAGGCGCTCAGCAGCCAGCGTTGGTTGAAGGGAAACACCAGCGTGTTCGACGGGGCCGAGGCGCTCACGGGCGCAAGGCTGAACAGGTAAGCTTTGATCGCCAGCGCATCCGCATCCGTCATGTAGGTATAGGCGTCATAGGGCATCCCCGGATACAGACGCGCTCCGTCGCGCCTGATTCCCCGATGAACGGCCCTTAGGAAATCCGCATCGCTGTAAGCGCCGATGCCTGTCTGCTTGTCGGGCGTGATGTTGGTGGAATAAAGCGTTCCAATCGGCAGAACGAACGCACGACCGCCCGCGAACGGCACACCGTCCTGTACCGTGTGGCAGCTCTGGCAATCGGCCGCATGCGACAGGTATTCGCCGCGCTCCACGACGCTTGCCTGCACCAGCGCTGGCGGAACACCCGTGGGGTCTGGCCCGTGATAGCCAGCAAGGGCGACGGTCTTGCCGCCGGCGAAATCCATCGGACCCGGACCCAACACGATCCACAGCACGCCAATCACCGCTACTACCACAATGACGGCAATGGCGATGACGACGTACCGCGCCACAGCACCGCGCTGCGACAAGCCTTTCAAACGCTTTTCCTCTCCGCCAGCACGTCCCTGTCAATGGGCATCCGCCGCAATGGGATGCCCGTTGCGGCGAAGATCGCATTGCGCACGGCGGGAAGTGAGGCCGTCACGCCGGTCTCGCCGATTCCCCCCGGCGCTTCGCCGCTCTGGATGATATGGACCTCGATAGCCGGTACCTCATCAATGCGCAGCATCCGATAGTCATGGAAATTGCTTTGTTGGATGCGACCCCTGTCGATGGTGACCTCGCCATAGAACGCGGCCGTCAGCCCGAAGATCAGGCCGCCCTGCAATTGTGCGACGACGGTGTCCGGATTGACTACGATACCGGTGTCCACAGCGGTGACGATGCGGCGCACGCTCACCTCGCCGCTGCGGTCCACTTCGACCTCGGCGACGGTGGCGATATAACTTCCGAACGAGGGCTGCACTGCGACACCTCGACCGTTACGCGGGGGTAGCGGCCGCCCCCATCCCGCCTTGCCGGCCACCAGTTCGAGCGCGGCCTTCAGACGTGGGGTCTTGTCGAGCATGGATCGGCGGAATTCGATCGGATCCCGCCCCGCCTTTTTGGCGAGCTCGTCCATGAAGCTCTCGATGGCAAAGACATTGTTGTTCGGCCCGACGCCCCGCCAGAATCCCGTCGGCACGGCGGGCGGCTCGTCACGAACATATTCCACGCGAAGATTGGGAATGTCATAGGGCATGTCCACAGCGCTGTCCACGGCGTCAATGTCAATTCCGTGTTGGAATGCCGGAGGCAGCCAGCGCGCAATGACCGCTGAGCCTGCGATACGATGCCTCCAGCCAACGATCCTGCCCGAGGAGAGGGTGGCGGTCATCCGGTCGTGATAGACGGGGCGGTAGAGGTCGTGCTGCACGTCCTCCTCACGGCTCCACACGACTTTGACCGGGCTGTCGACTTCCTTGGCAATACGCGCGGACTTTTCGACACCGTCCACTTCGAGCCGGCGCCCGAAGCCGCCTCCGATCAGCTGGTTATGGACGATCACCTTTTCAAGCGGGAGACCGGTGACTTTCGCTGCTATGGCTTGCGCGCGCGAAACGACTTGCGATCCGACCCACACTTCGCAGGCGTCGGGCCGCACGTGGACGGTACAGTTCATCGGCTCCATCGGTGCATGCGCGAGGAATGGAAGCTCGTAGTCAGCGTCCATCCTGTCCCCCTGAGCCAGCCCTTTCTCCGCGTCGCCAAGCGTCTTCGCCACCACGCCCTCGCGCTGACTGGCCGCCCTGATCTGATTCCAGACATCCGCCTGTGTGACCCGGGCGTTGGGTCCCTCGCTCCAAGTGATGTTCAGGGCGTCGAGACCTTGCTTAGCCGCCCACGTGTGATCCCCGACGACGGCGACAAGATCATCCAGGACCACGATCTGGCGAACACCCGGAATGATCTTAGCCACACGATCATCGACATGGCCCACTCTGCCGCCGAACACAGGGCAAGCCGCAAGCGTGGCAAACTTCACGCCTTCGGGCAGCATGTCGATACCATAGAGTGCCGTGCCTTTGGCTTTGTCGGGTGTGTCCAACCGCTTGAGCGGTTTGCCGATGAGCTTGAAGTCGGCAACGGACTTCAGCGGCGCATCCTGCGGCGGTGTTAGTTTTGCCGCACGATCCACCAGAGCCGCGTAGGGGAGCCTGCGTCCGCTGGCTTCGTGGAACACTTCGCTGTTGTTCGTGCGGCAACCGGCAGGATCGACCCCCCACATCTGCGCTGCCGCTTCGACCAACATGACGCGGGCTCCCGCGCCGGCCTTGCGTAAAGGAATCCAGAATGCCCGGATCGAGTTTGAGTTGCCGGTGACCTGGATGTGGAAGACGGGGTTGCCGTAGAGGGCGTCGTTGGGCGGCGCCGCTTCCAGCGCGACCTGGTCGAACGCGGCATCGAGCTCTTCGGCCAGAATCATCGGAACGGATGTGTAGACTCCCTGTCCCATCTCTACCTGCGGCATGATGAGTGTTATCTGCCCCTGGCGATCGATTCGAATAAAAGCGTTGGGCGCAAATTCATGAGTGCTGGTGTGCGACTGCGTGGCTCTACCTTCTCCAAGCGGTACGTGAAAGCCCAACAGCAATGCACCACCTGCAGCGAGGCCAGCTTTGAGGATCTCGCGCCGCGACGGGTCGGCAACTTCGCCAGGGACAATGCTCCTTGCCGGGATGATCTCCATCAGCTATCCAGTGGCCGGCTGCTCAACGCGATGCCGCCGCGCGCTTGATAGCGTCGCGGATACGCAGATAGGTGCCGCAGCGACATAGGTTTCCTGCCATTGCGGCGTCGATATCCGAATCGTCCGGATTGGGCGTGCCGGCCAAAAGCGCGGCTGCCGACATGATTTGCCCGGACTGACAATAGCCGCATTGGATGACTTCGACGCCCAGCCACGCTTTCTGCACCTTGGCTCCGGCGAGCGTGGCCCCAACACCTTCGATAGTCGTGACCTCGCGCTCACCGATCAAACCCACCGGCAGCAGGCATGAGCGGGCAGGCTTCCCGCCTAGGTGAACTGTGCAGGCGCCGCATTGGCCGATACCGCAACCGAACTTGGTGCCGGTCAGGCCCAGAACATCCCGCAGCACCCACAGCAGAGGCATGTCCGCGGGCACATCGGCGTTGCGAACCTCACCGTTAATCTGGAGTCTCGTCATGGAACTCCCTCGGATTCAGGACACGCCGACTCCTGCGCGAGCATCGTCCGCCTCCACACCTCTCCGCTGCCTTGACCGCGATCAACTCTCAACGTGAGCCACCCCATGGCCGTCACCAGCACGGGCCAACCGCCCGCCCACATATAAGACCGGCACCGGGGTCACCCTCCATCGGAAAGACCATCGCTTCGCCCCCTGCGGCGGCGGCTTGGCGGAACGGACGTCATGTGGAAATCGAGGCGATTGATGGTTATGGCACGAGGAGCTGGCGATGGGCGATGTCGCGAGCGGCGGTCTGCGCGTGCTCAACGACAACGTCGTGAAGACTCTGCGTATCCCGGATCATGTCATCGAGTCGGTCGTGGCCAAGGAGGAGAAGGAACTCGCGCGGCGCGAGCGCCTTTACCGCGGAGGTCGTCCGTTCCCTGATCTCACGGGACGGACCGTGATCCTCGTGGATGATGGGCTGGCGACCG
>JAQGOF010000141.1 GCA_028293745.1 Gammaproteobacteria bacterium
AGGTCGCCAGGATGCGGACGCCGTCGTGTTCGGTCCGAACAGCTCGCTGACATTGGGGGCGCGAATGTCGCGTGACTTCGTCGCGCGCAGTCGCAGCATCTGCACGGGCTCCCAAACCAGTCCGTACTTCCAGGTCGTTGTGTTCACACCCGAGGAGCCTGCGGTGCCGTCGCGATCGTAATGAGTCCGCCGGACGGCACCGTTGAAATTGAGCTGCTTCGCAAGGGGCGCATCCGTCTCCACGTATCCCTCCGTCACCGCAATCTTGCCGCTGTTGTCGGCTGCGTTGTTCGTGAAGAAGCCCAGAGTCCTGGAAACAGGATCAGCCGTGCCGTGTCCATGCAGCGGGCTCGTTGCGGAGCTGGTCTTGCCGCCGGATACGGACGAATTGATGACGCCTGCGGGGGAGATCGTCGAAGGCCGGATGTGCGGCAGGATGTTGTTGGCCGGCAGACCGCCGGCCCCGAGCACCGGGTTACCGAAATTCAGCCACTCTTCGGCGCACCATTCGCGTACGGTGCAGGTGCCTACGCCCCCGTTGTTCTCGTATTCCACCGCCCCGATAATGTGACCTCGCCCGCCCCATAGGCCAGTGCCGGCTGCTATCGAGGCGGCCTTGGTTTTGTTGTCCTGACGTTGAGATTCGCCGTACTCGATATTGCTCTTGATCCCGTCGAGGCGTTCGTCGAGGATGAAATTGACTACACCCGCGACGGCGTCCGAGCCATATGCAGCCGATGCGCCGCCGGTCACGACTTCGGCTCGCTCCAGCAGGATGCTGGGGATCATGTTGGTGTCTACAGTGGACTGGGGTGTTGACGGGGTAAATCGTTTGCCGTCGACCAGTACCAGTGTGCGAACCGGACCCAGGCCGCGCAGGTCCAGGACGCGGCCGCCAAAATAGCCGCCGGTGCCGGTGCCCAGTCCGCCTGACGCGGGGGTTTGCGTTGGCCGGAATGCCGGCAGCTCGTTCAACAAGTCGCCGATGTTGGTGGCGGCCCTTTGTTCCAGGCGCTCGGCGCCGATGACGCTGACGGGTGTGGGGGCCTCGAAGCCGGCGCGCGCGATGCGCGAGCCGGTGACGACCACCTGCTCGAGTTCGGCCTCCTCCGGAGTTCCCGCTTGTTGTGCGGTGGCCTCATTCCCGGGCCCGGCCGCTGCCGTGAGCCATGCGATACCGCCAAGGAGCGCGCGCTTACCGATCTTGCGCACGCAGAGTGCGCGCCGGTTCGACTGTCGAGCCATGAGTCCCCCTGCTCCTCCCGAACTGAAAAAAAGGTAGCACTCGGGGACGCGCAGCAGAACGCAAGGAAAGGCGCGATCAGCTTTCGCGCTAGACGTGAAGGTCAGGAGGGCAAATGGTCAGGCGAGCAGTTGGCGGAGGCAGACGCCTGCGGCGGCGGCTTCGGGCCCGATGATGACGTGCACCCAGTTCGGAGCCGCCAGGGCGACGCCACGCAAGCCCAGGGAGGCGATTGCAGGCTGATCGACGATGGATGCATCGGCGATGTTGATACGGAGACGACTGGATGCGGCTTCGACGGCACGGACGTTGGAACGGCCGCCGAGGGCGGTCAGTAGGGAAGTTAGGGTTGGAGTTGGGATGGTGGGGGCCGCGGGGACCGCACGAGCGCGCAGCGCACTCTTCATCTCACCCGCGACCAGATCGGCGTTCGTGCCAACAACGACCTGCAAGGCGTTCGCGGACGGCTTCACCATCCCTCGCACGCCGAGGCGCTTCAACGCTTCGGCATCCACCGCGGACTGGTTGGCCACGACAAGCCGCAAGCGCGTCGTGCAAGCATCCAGTGCGAGAATATTAGCAGCCCCACCGAGAGCCTTGATGTATGCAAGCGCCCTGTCCGCGGGGGGCTGACTTTCAGCCGCAGCGTCAGTTGCCACGGCGTCGTCCTCGCGGCCCGGCGTCTTCAGGTTCAACCATACGATCACAAAACGGAACAAGCCGTAGTAGAGCGCGAAGTATGCAAGTCCCACCGGCAACAGCAACAATGGGCGCGTCGCCTTGTTGAAATTCAGCACATAGTCGAACAAGCCGGCTGAGAACCCGAATCCCAGCCGCACCTGCAAGGCATTCATGATCACGAATGCGATACCAGTCAGGAGCGCATGCACCGCATAAAGTGCTGGGGCGAGGAACATGAACGTGAATTCGATCGGCTCGGTGACCCCGGTGAGCAACGAAGTGAGCGCGATGGACGCGAGCAATCCGCCCACCGCCCGCCGGCGTTCAGGCCGCGCTGCGTGATACATCGCAAGACACGCGGCCGGCAGCCCGAACATCATGACCGGGAAGAAGCCGGCCATGAATGCACCCGCACTCGGGTCTCCCGCCATGAACCGCTTGAGGTCACCGGTCGTCCCGTTATAGTCACCCAGCAGGAACCACGCGATGTTGTTGATGATGTGGTGCAGGCCCGTCACGATCAGGACACGATTCAGCACACCATAGGCAAACAGCCCCACCGACCCGGCGTGAAGCACGGAGCGGCTGAGCGCATCCATACCGTTCTCCACGTGCTGCCACTCCCAGCCAAACACCGCTGCCAGGACAAGCCCGGCAAAGCCGCTTGCGATGGGCACGAAGCGACGGCCGCCAAAGAATGCGAGGTAACTGGGCAACTGGATGTTACTGAACCGATTGTAGAGGGCACCGGCAAGCAATCCCGACAGGATGCCCACGGGGACGCTCAGTTTCCCCAGCTCGTGGGCCTTGTAGGCAGCGACAGCAAGGTCGTGAGCCTGGCCAGTCAGGCCGGCTACGGCGTCCGGCGGCACGGAGATCAACACTTCGGCGCCCTTGGTCGTCACCAGGTAGCCGACCACGCTGGCCAATCCCGCGGCACCGTGATTCTCGCGCGCCAGCCCTACTGCCACGCCGATCGCAAACAGTAGCCCGAGGTTGGCGAAGATCGCCTCGCCCGCAGCCGCCATGGAAGGATAATTCAGCAGGTCCGGTTGACCCAGACGCAGTAACAAGCCGGCGATCGGCAATACCGCGATGGGCAGCATGAGTGCGCCACCGACCCGTTGCAGACCGGAGAGTATTTGTTTCATGGTGTTACTCGCGGGCTCGACCGGTCGCATCCAGGCCCGAGACCGTCCTCAATGTCAGCGCACGCACCGCTTCGGCGGTTTCTCGTTCCAAAGCGTGTTTAGCCAGCGCCGTGCAGTCGTCAACGCTGAGAGTCGCGATCAATGCCTTCAGTTGGGGAATGACGGCAGGAACCATGGACAGCTCGTGCACGCCCAAGCCAATCAGTACGGGTACGGCCACGGGATCCGATGCGAGCCCACCGCAAACCGCAACGGTACGTCCATAAACTTTCGCCGCTTCAACTGTCTTTGCAATTAGGCGCAATACCGCTGGATGAAGGGCGTCGAGCCGTGCGGCGAGTTCGGGATGACCCCGATCCATCGCTAGCGTGTACTGCGTGAGATCGTTGGTGCCAACAGACATGAAATCCACCTCGCGCGCAATGCGGTCTGCCATCACTGCTGAGGCAGGCGTCTCTATCATCGCTCCGAGAGCGATGGGCTCGAGATACCCCTCTTCACGCCGCAGCTCGTCTACCATCAGACGTACGGCACGTATCTCGCCGGCATCTGTAATCATCGGCAGCAGAATTCGGCATTTGCCCGCGGGCCGCACGCGAAGAATAGCGCGCAACTGGATACGCAGGAGATCGGGCCTCCACAGACTCGTGCGTACGCCGCGCAACCCGAGAGCCGGATTCTCTTCATGTGGCAGCGGCAAGTATGGAATCGGCTTGTCCCCGCCAATGTCGAGGGTCCGGATGGTCAACGGCCGACCTTCCATCGCGCGTGCAATCTGTTGATACTTTTCGAGCTGTTCGGCCTCATCTGGCGGGGAGACGCGGTCGAGAAACAGGAATTCCGTTCTGAGCAGACCGGAGCCTTCGGCGCCGTTGCGCACGGCCGCGTGGGCCTCGGCCTCAGAGCCGACATTCGCGAATACTTCGATTCGCGTCCCGTCGGCGGTTCGACACTCTCGCTGCGCAGCTTGTTGCTCAGCGGCGCGTCTGGCGCGCTTCTCCGCGAGTTGGCTGCGCGCCAATTCGACGTGCACCCTCGGGGGATCGATATACAACCAGCCGCCTTCAGCATCGAGGACGACGGGAGTACCCGTTGCAACGCGCAGTGCGGCAGGCCCAGTCGCAACGAGCGTCGGAATGTCCATCGCCGCCGCGATGATGGCAACGTGCGAAGTCGCTCCACCCGCGGCGAGACATATGCCGGCTAGTTTGCTGGCGTCGAGTGCGACCAGTTGCGACGGTAACAGCTCGCTCGCGATCAGGATTGATTCGGGTGGCAACTCAGGTCCCGCCGTGGAGTGACCGCTTAGAGCGGACAACACTCGAGATTCCAGATCGAGCAGGTCATCAGCGCGCTCGGCCATTCGGGGGTCGTTCAGTGCTCGCAGTGCCTCGATGCCGTCGCGCAAGACCGCTCGCCAGGCATAGCCGGCACTCTTGCCGCTCTCAATCAAACGACGGGCGGCGTCGACGAGGTCTGGATCGTCAGCCAGGCCCAGATGCGCTTCGGCGATTTCGCGTGCCGCGTTATTGCCCGAAGTGACAGTGCGTGTGAGGTCGGCACGCACGGTTTCGCGAGCGCGGTCAAACTCCGCACGCTCCCGGATCACACCTGCCCCGGCCTCTGCGACATCGATTGTCGCGCGCGCGAATTGGAAGGCCAGCCCCACACCCAGTCCGCGACTGGCAACGACACCTTTGAGGGTCCTGTCAGGTTGCGGCGGTGCGCTCCCGCGTCCCGAGGCCGCATCAACACTTGCTGAGCCGCCTGTTGCGCGCGGCTCCGCCGCGGCGAAAACCGCGCCGCCTACGGAGACACCTCCGCCAAAGGCGCGCTCCAGGGCCGCGATCGCCGCCTCGGCGTCCGCACCAGCGGCCTGAATCACAATCTGGTCGCCCTTGCGGACACCTAACGACATCAACCCAACGGGGCTCTTCGCGTTTGCCTTGCGCGCGCCAAAAACAACGCTGACGTCAGCGGCGAGGCCCTTCACGGCGGCGGCCAGCGACGCTGCTGGGCGCGCATGAATGCCGTGCTCCAGAAGCACCAACACGCTCCGCTCGACAACGACAGCGCCCGGCGCTGCTTGCGCCGCATGCGCAATTTCCGCCGTCTGCAGGATCTCCATCAGAAAATCGCCCACCCGCACCGAACAATTCTCGCTGCGGCGGGAGATTGAAAAACCCATAGTGTCCGTCACGATCACCGGTGTCAGCAGGCTCTTCGCCCGCCGCGCCAGCAGGTCCAGATCAAAACTGATCAGCCGGTCACCCGCACGAACCCTCTGCCCTTCGCGCACGTGCAGCTCGAAACCCTCGCCCCCGAGACCCACGGTATCGATTCCAACGTGCAACAGAATCTCGGCGCCGTTGTCGGCGCGTAAGGTCACAGCGTGCTTGGATGTGGGCACGACGACCAGGGTGCCATCACAAGGCGCATGCAGCGACGTCCCTATGGGGTCGATCGCTACACCGTCTCCCATCATTTGCCCGGCAAACACAGCGTCCGGTGCCTCGTCGAGCGGCGAACTCCATCCTTGCAGCGGTGACAACAGAATTAGTTTGGATGGACCCACGTCTACTCCACCAGCCGGACCCAGTCGAGCACCCACATCGGATCGTGGGATCGTTGGGTGAACTTCATACACAAATCATGCGTACCGTCACGATGAGCGATCTTCGCTGCGGGAAGCTCCGTCACCGCGTTATTGGCGACAGCCGGTTGCAGCGGCAAGACCGCGATGCGTTCGCCATTACACCCGTCGATCCTGACCTCCAGTTCCCCGGCGGGGGTCTGCGGAGGATTCAGCTTGGGGATGTGTACATCAGCCCCCAACTGAAACTCGAACGGCAACTGGCCCACTGACGCATCGATGCCTGTCACATGACTCAAGTCAGCCGCCGGGTAGATCCAGCACGGATTCATGATGTCGACCAGGAAGGCCGCCCGTTCTCCCGACAAGGGGGCATCGTCCTCCAGGGACAATACGATCTCGTTCGTGCAGCTACGCAGATCGTGGCTCGAACGCTTCAGATGCGGTTCGCCGGCAATCTGATCTTCGTACGCATGGATGCCCAGCATCCTGTACCTGTTCATCTGGTCTGGCAGCCGTGCCAGGAACCCAGTCCAGTCCAGTCTCTCTGGCGCTGACCACCCCACCTCGGCAACCGCCGCAGCGCGCGGAAATGTCATGTACTCAACACGCTGTTCGGTGCGGATGTGCTCGGTCCAGACATTCGCTTGCACGCCCAGGATGTGATGCTGCTGGCCTACCGGCAACGCCGCAGGCATCGGGTTGAACTTATATACGTCCTGCAGGGTAACTACATTCTCACGTCCAGGTTGCGTGTCCGCACTCTGCCGGGTGTCGAAGTACAACGTTGGCGATGGCGACAGCACCGAGTCATGTCCAGCAGCCGCAGCAGCCAACGCACCGTCGATCCCGCGCCACGACATCACCGTGGCGTCGGACGCGATACCCCCTTCGAGAATTTCATCCCAGCCGATCAGGCGCCGCCGGTGCGCGCTGAGAAACTTGCCCATGCGCCCTACGAAGTAACTCTGCAATGCTTCCTCGTTGGGCACACCCAACTCGCGCATTCGTGCCTGGATATGTGGCGACGCTTTCCACTGGTCTTTCAGAGCCTCGTCGCCGCCGACATGCACGTATGTGCTGGGAAAGAGCTTTACAACTTCCGCCAGCACGTTCTGCAGAAACTCGAAAGTGCTTTCATCCACGTTGTACAGGTTGGAATACACGCCCCAATTGGAAGTCACCGTGGCCGGTGCGGGCACGACGCTCGCCAGACGTGGGTAGGCCACAATGGCGGCTGTCGCGTGTCCGGGCATGTCGATCTCGGGAACAATCGTTACATTGCGCTCCGAGGCATGCGCGACAATACGTCGAACGGTTTCTTGGGAGTAGAACCCTCCGTAGAGACGGGGGCGTCCGGTAGCAGGATCGATATCGGCGGCCGCGGCGGCGCCGGCGGGCACGCGCCATGCACCTACACTCGTGAGCCTCGGGTATCTCTTGATCTCCAGGCGCCACGCCTGGTCGTCGGTCAGATGCCAGTGCAACACGTTCAGCTTGTGCAGGGCCATCCAATCAATCAGCTGCAGTATGAACTCAGGGGACTGGTAGTGACGCGCGGAGTCCAGCATGAGCCCGCGCCAAGCGAACCGCGGCGAGTCCACAATTTTCATCGACGGGACGACCGCGGAATCGCCTTGGGTCGCACCGGACGTACATAGCTGCCACAGGGTGACAGCGGCGTACAACAGGCCACGCGGATCGCTGGCTGAGACGACGATGCGATCGGGGGAGATGTCGATCGCGTAGGCTTCGGCGTTGGAATCAGTACTGGAAGGCGTTTTGGACGAAACCGTTCGTCGCGCGTCAAGCCTGAATACAACCGAATGGGCGGTGTGGCCAGCAGGCGATTCGTCCGTTGCAAGCCGGATTCCGCGAGTCTGTTGCAGCAGATCGGCGAAATACCGGGCGGCCCGGGCGGCCCGTGGGTCTTGAGGGACTAAGAGCCGCGTGCCGGTGCGGATCACGAAAGCGCCGGAGCGCGACTCAAGGTGTGCCGGCGCCGGGATGACCCCCGGAACCGCGGCTCGCGCGCCCCCCCCGACCATAAGCGCCACGGTTGCGGCCATCACGATCCATTTCAATCCTGCGCCTCCCATCAACATGCCCTAAACAACCGGCCCGGAAGCGGGCACCATAGCGGGTCTACGCAGCCCGGTCTGCACCCGTTCCCCGAGGTCTCGTTCATGCCTGCAGCACCTCATCCTCTCGTTCTTCGTGGCCGCGAGGCTCTGCAGCGCGGCGATATGCGCGCCGTCGAAGCTGCCGCGGAAGAGCGTCTTAAAACCGCCGGGCGGGACGTAAACGCGCTCGAGCTTCGTTTCATCGTGCAACAGCGGCGTGGCCAGTATGGCCAGGCGGCGCGGACGCTGGACGCCGTGATCGGAATCGATCACCGCGCGGACTGGGCCTACAACGAGCTCGTTCAGCTCTTCATGGCCCACGGAAAGCCTGAGGACGCTGAGAAGGTGGCCCGCGCGGCGCTTCGCGCCAACCCGCGCAACGCCCACGCGCACAACCTGTTCGGCACGATCCTGTCCGAGACGAACAACCTGCCCGCGGGCGAGTGGCACTTTCGCAGCGCCCTGGAGCTTTCGAGCCCTCAAGCCCCCATTCTCACGAACCTCGGCCTCAACTTGATGAAGCAGGGCCGGGTAGACGAGGCGAACGGCCTTTTCGCGCAGGCGCATGACCTTGCACCGCGGGATATGAAAACGCTCGCCTACTGGTCCACGTTGTCCGAGGGTAGCGGCAACCTCAAACGAGCCGGAGAGCTGCTCGACCTTGCCGAGGCCGCCTCGTCCCCCGAGGAAATCAACCTGCTGCGTGCCAATCACCTGTCGCGCCTGGGCAAGCCCAGGGAGGCACTGGAGATTCTCAACGCGGCCGGGACATTGGGTGGCGAGGGCCATTTGGCGCGCGGACGAGTGCAGGACAGACTCGGCAACTACTCCGCGGCATGGGAGGATTTCGTCATCGGCAAGACCAAGCTGCTGAAGGAGTCGCCTGGGACTGAATACCGCCTGGACGCCGTGGAGTCGCTCTTTGAGCGCTGCAAGCAGTTCTTCACGCGCGAGAACATCGCCCTGCTGCCACGCGCGAAGGAGCGCCCGGACACGGCACAGCCGATCTTCGTCATGGGATTTCCCCGATCGGGAACCTCGCTCGTGGAGCAAATCCTGTGCAAGCACCCCGCAGTGGCCGCGGGCGGCGAGCTGCCGTTCGTGGGCGACATGAGCAAGCTCGCTGGCAACATTTATCCGGGGTCCGAACGATTCCCGGAAAACCTTGCGCACAGTTGGATGGCGGACCTTCACTACACGGCGACGCTGTTCCGTGATTACTATCTTGCACGCGCGGAAGCCTATGGTCTCCTCGACAAGCGCAGCGGCTATTTCACCGACCGGATGCCGTTCAACGAGATCTACCTGCCGCTCATCAAGATGGCCTTCCCCAATGCGAAGATCATACGCGTAGTGCGCCATCCTCTGGACGTATGTGTCTCGATGCTGTCGAACAATATGGCGCACGGATTCCACTGCGACTACCGGATCGAGGACATTTCCAATCACCTGGCCGCCGTGTTCGACCTGGTAGAGCACTATCGCCGGGAGTTCGAGCTGAAAGAGCTCGTCGTGCGCTACGAAACTCTCATTGCCGACCCGGCCGGTCACACGCGCAAGCTCCTGGACTACCTCGGCCTGCCGTTCGAGAAGGCCTGCCTGCAGAAGCTGCACGAGGATTCGATCAACAGGTACAAGCATTACGAGCAGCATTTAAGACCGTGCGCCACGCGGCTCGAGCCGCTGATGAAGGGACACGACTACAAGCCGTAGGGCTCGTGTCACAACTGTTACTTCCATGTCCGCAGATGCTCCGCGAGGTATGCCCGTAGCTGCGCCGCGTCGGCCGCCGAAACCTTGCCTAGAATGCCGTGCCGATGCGCCGGGATGTGCTCAACCGCGTCGGCCTGTGCTCCGAATACGTAATGATCGAACAGCGCCCGCCACGCTTCGCGTGTAGCAGGTGGCACCGACCGCAGGTTCAGTATCGTGTGAATCAGGCTGTCGAAGGCGGACTCCGTCGCTGTCGCAGCGCCTGCCGCAGCCGGCCACCAGTAATTGACCAACAGGTTGAATGGCTCGAGCGACTCGACATGATGCCACCATAGGGGCGGAATGAAGATCGCATCGCCGGGTCCAAGTTCGGCGGTGACCGCAGCCGCCAGTGCCTCTTTGAACCGCGGGAAGCGTGCGAAATCCGGCTCGCGTAGCGACACGAGGCTCATAGGCGCGCCCGTTGGCGCGAAGTCGAGTGGGCCGATATACAGGTTCGCAATCTGCTGGGGCGGAAAAAGGGTGAATCGCCGGCGCCCGGCAACCACACACCCGATGTTGTTCCACTCATCGAGGTGAGTGGGCGTAGTGATCGCGTTGCCGAGCCAGATTCGCGGCAGGACGGCGGCGTCGATAAGTGTCAGGCGGTTCTCTGCGGCGAATCCCGGCAGACAGTCGCGAATCAGCGCACTCTGGGCGGCGACCGCCGGCGGACGAGCAAACGCAGAGTAGCGCAACACCTGTTCGGCGATCGCCGTGATCGGGAGCCGGTTACGTACAAAATTGAATCCACTCATGCCCTCGTTGTAGAAGACGCGTCCCTCGACCTCGGGTGGCGTCATGATGGCGTCAACCGGGTTGCCGTTGTCCCAACGTCGCAGATACTCAACCATGGCGGCTGGCGAACGGCGGCCCACATCGACCGCAGGCCACCCATCGATCAGTCCTCTCAGGATAGCCGGACGCACGGAGCCAATGACATCACGTCGGATGCTCTCCTCGTCCAGGGTCGCAATTTCGCGGATCGGGTCCATGACTACCAAAAGTAGATCTGCAGCGCCGGATCCGGCCGATGCGGGGCGATCTGCGCCAGCGCGTCTGCGTGGTCCGGATAATTGACAGAGCTCCGATCCAACAGATTGTCGATCTCCTCCATGTTGTAACGCGCCTCCTGCGGTGTCGGCGGCCGCAACTGCTGCGCGTCGGGAAAGATCCCCATGCCCGCCATGATGGAATACCACGAGAAGACGGGGTAACCCTTGCCGATCACCTGCTGGCGGACGCCCGCCGCGATGCTCTTGCCTGCCATCCACGTCGAGTAGAGCTTCTTCAGATTGTCCGAGAGATTCAGGTTCGCGGCATTGGCGCGCCAGTACTCCGTATCCTGCCGCGTGTTGGTCTTGTAGTGCGTCACGATATAGTCGCGCGTGCCCTCGAAATGATCGTTGACCTGGCGATTGAAGAGCTCGTGCGCCTCATCGCCGAGATCTCCCCGCTCCAGGAACTCAACGAATGTAGCAGCCGTCTGCTGGATGAACAGCAGCGCCGTCGCCTCGAGCGGCTCGATGAATCCCTGCGACAGGCCTACCGCAAGACAGTTACGGTTCCAATGCTCTGTGACACGGCCGATCTTCATCTTCAAGTGGCGTGCCGGCACCTCCGAGTCCAGGAGACCGAGGTGCTGGCGCAGCTCGGCTTCAGCGGCGTCGGATGAGCAGAATTGCGTGCTGTAGACGTAGCCATTGCCATAACGGCTGGTGAGGGGAATCTTCCAGGCCCAGCCGTGTTTGAGCGCGGTCGACACAGTCTCGGACGGAATCGATCCGTCGATCGGGGAAGGTATCGCCACCGCCGCGTCGTTGAAAAGATTGCCGCTGAAGCTGACGAACGGAGTCTTCAACGCCTTGTCGATCAGCAGCCCCGCAAAACCCGTACAGTCAACGAACAGGTCGGCCGCGAACGTTTCACCCTCTTCGGTCTCGACCGAGGCAATCGCCCCGTCGGCGCTGAGCCTCGCATGAGTCACATGGCAACTCTTGTAGCGAACGCCGCGCTCGAGCGCCTTCCTGTGCAGGAACTGCCCGAGCAGCATCGCGTCGAAATGGTATCCGTGCCAGATATCAAATGGGAAGCTCTGGCGCGCCTTCGGGGCCTGCCGATTTGCGGCGAGACGCGCGGCGATGAAAAAGCGGTCCGGATGCGCATGCAGGTCCGCGCCATTGATCCGCGCCTCGACGTTGTGGACGAACTGCGTCATGGTCAGATTGTCCAACATCGATGCGAACGGGTGGAAATACCGCTCGAATCCCGGCTTGGTGGACCACCCGTCGAAAGCGATGCCGCACTTGTAGGTCGCGTGACACGCCGGCATCCATTCAGCTTCCTCGATGCCGAGGCTGTCGAAGAAACCTCGTAGCCACGGCGTGGAGCCCTCCCCCACCCCGATGATGGGGACCGCCGGCGATTCCAGGACCGTGATTTCAACGCCCCGCTCGATCAGGGATCGCGCCAGTATCAGTGCGGTCATCCAGCCGGCCGATCCGCCTCCGACAATGACGATGCGGCGCACAGCGGCGGCCCCGCGACCCGGATTCCTGCCGGTCGTGGGGCTGTAAGAGTAATTAAAGAGCGTGGCGGTCGTCATGGGGGACCCCGTCGTATGGTCCGGGAGCGCGGTAGGTTACACCCTGGCCGCGCTCCCGCCCCCTATCGACCCGAAGCCTGACGGCTTCGGAGCCCATCTTAGAATTTCGCTCGCAAAGTCAGATAGTACTGTGCCCCGTTCTTGTAGAACGCGCGCGGCTGATCCTTGTTGGACGCGTAGTACTTGAGAGTCGGTTTGTTCAGGTTCTCGCCGTCGAGCGTCAACGAGATCATGTCGTTGAACGCGTACTGCAGTGACGCCGTCAAGCTGCCAATCGCGTCCTGCGAGAAGGCACTATTACGGTCGAGGCCGCTGAAAAACGCCGATCGGTACGTATAAGCGACGCGTGCACTGAACTGCTTGTTCTCGAAATACCCGCTGAGGTTGTAGGTATTCTTGGAAGTACCCACGAGACGGTCGTCGCCGTTCGTGACGAGCGAGGTTTGCTTACCGTCGGCATAGGTGTAGTTCGCGGCGACGCCAAAGTACTCACCCAGCGCCTGCTGGTATGCAAGCTCGAAGCCTTGCACCCGGCCCTTGGCGTTGACGGGCACTGTGAGCAGGTAGGGGACCTGCTGTCCCTGCGGAACCTGGCTGCTGAAAGTCAGATAGCTCTTTGTCTCGCTGCCGAAGCCGACATAGTTACGCAGATCCATGTAGAAGAAGCCGGCTGACAGCAGGGAGCGCTTCGCGAAGTACCATTCCAGGCCGGCATCGTAGTTGTTGGATCGAATCGGCTTCAGGTCCGGGTTGCTGCCCGATCCGGTGCCGACTCCACCGACCGCCCCAGGCGGCGTGAGATCCGTAAATCCCGCAAGCGCCGAATAATCGGGGCGGGTCATCGTCTTCGATGCCGCGAACCGCGCCACCAGCTCCGGTGTCAGGTCGATCTTCAGATTTGCGCTCGGCAGGACGTCATTGTATGTGTGGTCAACCGGTATCCCGATGAACGGCCCGAACAGCGAGGTCGTGATCGCACCGGGTGTTGTCGCGTCCACCTGCGTATACGTAACAGCATGCTCCTTCGTTCTGACGTAACGCACACCGATGTCAGCCGCCCAATTCGAGCCTTTGAATTCAGCCTGGACGTAGCCGGCATAGTTCTTCTCCTTTACGTCGAACAGGTACTGGTAGTACTCACGCTGCAACAGGTCGCGGTTCACGAATCCCGGCCCGTCATAAGCGGCCAGCTGTGCCGGCGTCCAATACCAGATGTTGCCCGGGATAGAGCCGCCGAAGCTGTTGAAGTTGCTCGGGTAGTTGGAGAAGGTCGTCGGGTAGTGGCTGGTACTGGAACCCTGGCCCAGCGGACCCTGCGCGATCGCATTGTTCGACGAACGCTCGTGGGTCTCGT
>JAQGOF010000143.1 GCA_028293745.1 Gammaproteobacteria bacterium
TGATGCGCAGGTCAAAGTGAAGGATGTGAGTGTTTACGGGACGCGTTCCGGCTTTCGCGGATACGTCAAGCCCGGCAGCTCCTTCGTCGCCGATCTGGCGTTCGAATATAGCCTCACAAGAAACTGGGTGCCGGCGCTCGATGTCATTTATGAGCGCGACGCAAGTACCGAGCTGCACCGCTTCGATGCTGAACGATCGCCGACCATCCAGTCCAGCGCGGGCTGAGCTGGCGAGGCATTCCGTGTGGCTCCTGCACTGGAGTACAGTTGGAGCAAGCATGTCGGGGTGATTGTCGGTGTTGCCGTGACGGTTGCTGCGCGCAATGCCAGCGCGACGATCATCCCCGTCCTTGGCATCAACATGACCTATTGAGGGAAGTACTCTCAGCGTTTCGGTAAGTCAATATCCGCCATGAGCCCGTGGTGATGAGGGGCAAAACGTAGATCGCCAGAATGGCATACGCAAGCCGTCGGGCTATTGCCCTGCCGCCGCGTGCCGATTCGATGTTCCGAACCGGGCCTCCTCGCACAGCCAGTCCCGGAAGCGACGTGCGGCAGCGCGCGCTTGGCTGACCGGCAGAAGAATGTAATGGGATGTCGGACCTCGGATCACATGCGAAAAAGGCTGCACCAGCCGACCCTCGCTGAGCAGTGAGGCGAAAAGAGTTGGCGACAATAATGCAACGCCCGCGCTCTCCACGGCCGCCATCGCGTCGAGCTCGTGTGTGGGGTAGTCGTCGGCGTAAAACTGAAGCTTCGAAGTAGTACTCCCCGTTTCGCGAAACCAATTCGCCCACTGGTCGTGCGGGAGGAGTGGGAGCCTCGCGAGGTCGGCGGGGCAGGTCAGATGAACCGCCGACGCCAGGCGCGGGCTCAACATTGGCGTGACTTCGACCGCCATCAAAGGTGTCGCTTCGAAACCTGCCCAATCACCAAGCCCGTGCGGACGGCCACGTCGACTGAACCGGCCGAACGCAGCTCGCTGGAGACATCCAGGTCGATGGGCGCGGCGTCGGCGAGTGCGTGAAATTTCGGCAGGCGTGGTGCCAACCAACGCGTTGCAAACGAAGGAACCGCAGTGACCCGCAGCGGGTCGGGCGTCTCCCGGCATTCGTCGACAGCTACTCGCATGCTACGTATTGCATCGGCCACGCCGGCAGCCAGAGCGGCCCCCGCTTGCGTCGGTACGATCTTCGGCCCCGATCGGTGGAACAGCTTCTTTCCAAGGTCCGCCTCGAGATTGCGGATTCGCAGGCTGACCGCGGCAGGCGTGACCCCGAGTGCGTCCGCGGCCTTGGAAAAGCTAGCGTAGCGAACGCAGGCTTCCAGGTACCTGAGGGACTCAAGCGCGGGGAGTCGTACTGGCATTTCGCAATTCAACCACAGCTGACGATGAACCCCAAAATCGCTTGCTTTGTCGCCACGCGAGCTGCGGTCAGTACACGCGGGCGAACTGCGCTCGCGCAGCCAGCTTACTGCAGCTCGCGAGCCCGCAATAGTGGTGCGCGCACTCACGCGCTCATTTCTGCGGCGGCTCCTGATACAGCCCGAGAATGTTTCCGCCTGGATCGCGGAAGCGTGCAGTGATCTCGGGTGCGTCGACGCCGACTGGCTGCACGATGACTCCGCCGTTCGCGACGATGTGCTCGACCGTCTCCGCAACGTTGTCCACCATCACATAGATGAGAAGACCGGCTTCCGACGATGACGGGCGTCCAAGTACCCAGGACCCGCTGATTTCCTGGGCGGCGTCGTCGAATGCAGTCGCTCCGTCTCCGCGGGTACGGATCTTCCATCCGAACACCTTCGCATAGAAGGCAGCGGAGTGGGTGACGTCCGCGGTTGGTATTTCGATGTAACAGATCCTCCCGTGCGTGTTCCTGGCCATGGGGTCCCTCGCCTAGTCAACTCTGATAATGACGCGCATCCGAGGGGGCTGCGGGCCGGAGTTGCGCGATCCCGGGCGCACAGGACCTCTCTTGTGGATAGGGTACCATTACGCACGCGTCGTTCTTTACGGGGTCAACTCAAGGTTGCGGGTTGTACCTCCTTCTTGCACCCGCCGTTCCTCGCGCTGCTGTGACAACAGCCAGAGTCCAGCGACAACGAGGAGGGTGACCGTAAAATCATATACATAAAATCCGCCCACCCGGTAGAAAGGCATGTAGTGCCACAGGCCCGTTGGTTCGATCACCAATTGTTCGAGCGAAACCCAAGCCTCCAAGAACGCAATGCCGACTGCCACTTTGGCAATTATCGGCAACTGCCTGAATGTTACTGTTCCCATCTCCGCACCGCCTCATGGATGTAAAGTTATGCGCCCCGTCTGGCGCCGAAGACCGTGACACTTCGGCCACCTATGAGTCTCTCGCCTCACGGCAGAACTTGCTGACGTCGAGTATGCGAGTTAAAGCGGACTTTAAGTCAAGCCCAAGGGGGGTTGTATCCGAGCAATTCGTTTTAGCCGTGCGTACCGCTACGCCAGAGTGGTCCGACAGTCTGAATTCCGTCCCGTGCGCGCAACCTGTAACCGGCCGTGATCTTGGCTTCCCCGGTATGACAGTGGAGCGCCGTTGGCGCTGCCGGCATTGTGTCGCGCGCGCCGCTGCACGGCTTGTCGGACGCACCGGACAAGAAGTTGTAATTCACGCGGAGCTGACGCCCAGCAGCAGTGTGCTCTTGCAGCTTGCCAGGATCAGGCTTGCCTGATCGCGGATTCTGGTCGCATTGATCCACATCATGTCCGATGCCCGGCCGGCGCGTTAGAACTAGGGCTGTAAGCGCGGCACCGCCGCGCAATGAATTGGCGGCTCACCGTCAAGGAGATGCAGCATGGCGCGTAATGCTTTAACACCGTCGCGGGCTCGGCCTAGCGGGCTCACCGGTTTCAACCCGTTGATGTCGCTCAACCGTGACATCAATCGACTCTTCGATGACTTGCTGCAGCCCTCGGCGTTGCCAACTGTGGCAGACACAGCCGTTGCAACGGCTCTGATCACCCCGCAGATCAACGTGAGCGAAACTGACACCGAGATTCGGGTCACGGCCGAATTGCCGGGCGTTGATCTGGATAACCTTGAGGTCGATGTCATGGACGACATGCTGGTGATCCGCGGCGAGAAGACGCTCGAGCAGAGCGACGAGGACGAGAACTATCATTTCGTCGAGTGTGCTTACGGCTCGTTCCAGCGCACCGTGCAGTTGCCGTTCGCGGCAGATCCCGACCAGGTGCAAGCGAGCTTCGAAAACGGCGTTCTCAATATCACCGTACCCAAGAGCGACCAGCAGCAGCGCACGCACCGCATCGATGTTCAGTCCGGATCGGGAACCCAGGGCGGTCAGCGAGCAAGTGAACAAGCCAGTCAGCAGGCGAGCTCACCGGGAAGCGAGCAGGGGAGTTCGCAAGGGAACGGAGGGGCCAAGGCGTCCGGTCAGAAGAGCGAAGGCTCATCTTCGAAGCGTGGGCAGGGCTCATCGAGTTCGTGAGGCACCAAGGCAATCGCGGCGGCGCGCATCCCTGACTGAAATACATCGCGGTCTTCCGTGGGTCACCCCGCAGGCCGCGGACGCCGTCGTGATAGCCGAGAGATTGAGGCCATTGCTCCCCCGGTGTCGCGCAAACATTCACACGCAAAACTACACAGCAAATTTAAATTCGCTGAGCGTTCGCTGCTCGATTGATGGTCATCAAGGCCAGCGCGGCGCAGCCGTGACACACATAGGCGGTAGGGGGGCGCGTGCGATGAGTACGGCGGGTCTGAAAGGTGCACAGCTCGGAAAGCACTCCCCGCGATTGCGAGTGCCATGAGGGCCCACGTCGTCGCACGCGCCCCGGGATCGTAGGCGAAGGAGTACACGTTGAGTCAACGAATCTTTCGCGATCGACGCGAGGCGGGGCGGCTGCTGGCCAAGGAGCTCGCGGCCTTTGCCAGCCGCCCGGACGTGATCGTGCTTGCCTTGCCGCGAGGCGGCGTGCCGGTCGGCTATGAGGTGGCTCGCGTGCTCGGTGCGCCCCTTGACGTGTTTCTAGTACGCAAGCTCGGCGTGCCCGGGTACGAGGAATTGGCGATGGGCGCCGTCGCGAGCGGCGGTCTGCGCGTACTCAATGACGACGTCGTGAAGACTCTGCGTATCCCGGACCATGTGATCGAGTCGGTCGTGGCCAAGGAGGAGAAGGAACTCGCGCGGCGCGAGCGCCTTTACCGCGGAGGTCGTCCGTTCCCTGATCTCACGGGACGGACCGTGATCCTCGTGGATGATGGGCTGGCGACCG
>JAQGOF010000155.1 GCA_028293745.1 Gammaproteobacteria bacterium
CTCGAGTCCCACTGCGCGCGGCAGGCGTTGAGTGCCGCCAGCGCCGGGCACGAGGCCGATCTTCACCTCCGGAAGGCCGATCTGCGCGCCGCGTGCTGCGACGCGGTAGTGCGCGGCGAGCGCCATCTCCAGACCACCACCGAGTGTCAGTGAATGAATAGCCGCGACGACGGGTTTCGCGCTGCTCTCGATGACGTCCAACATCGTCCACAGCGTAGGCGCCTGCACGGCCTTGGGAGTGTTGAATTCGCGAATATCGGCGCCGGCGGAAAAAGTGCGCCCCGCGCCTGTGATCACGATTGCCGTAACCGCGGGGTCCCCCCGGGCACGATCGATACCCTCCACTATGCCGGTGCGCGTCGCGAGGCCCAACCCATTCACGGGCGGGTTGTCGAGAGTGATGACGGCCACGCCATCGCGAGTTTCATATCGGGCGGTCATTGCGGGTCCATCCTCGGGTGAGCGAAAACTGATGCGCGCCGCAGCATGTTGCATCACAATGGCGACTTCCGTCCAGCCTGAGAACTGCCTCAGTGCCTGCGCGGGGCGATTCGCGTTACTCTTCGGCCGACAACGAGTTGCCGCGCCTCAATGAGCCACGAACTCCTCAATAGCGTCGCCGCGACGACCATACATCGTGACCGTGATGAGCTGGACCGCGCCGTTGGACGCCTGCTGCTGCAGTTTCTCGAGTTGCATTCAGTCACTGTACTGCGGCTGTCGGATGAGGGCGAGATCATCCGGATCGTGCATTGCGCGCGGGAGCAACCCGGAGAGGTGGGGCCTGTTTGCACTGCGGCGACGTCAACACTACCCGCGCTCGCCGACTTCCCGGCGTGGCGGGAATGCGCCTTGCGCAATGAAGTCGTGCAATGCAATGGAGCCGACGGGCGCCCGATGACGGTCTTTCCAATCCACGGCGCGCGCGAAGGTGCGTCGCACGGGCTGCTCGTCATCGAAGCCGCGTCCCCGCTGGCTCCGCGCGAGACAGATCTCGTGCAGGGCATCCTGGGAATCCTGCGGAATCACCTCGCCCTGTTGGATTACGGCGAGCTCGACTCGTTGACGGGTCTCCTCAATCGAAAGACGCTCGAGAGTCACTTCGACAAGCTGCGCCAGCGGATAGAGAGCCTGCAGCGGAGCCATCCTGACCGCGGTGCCAGCACTGCGGGTGAGCCCAGCTGGCTTGCCCTCATCGATATCGACCGCTTCAAATCGATCAACGACGGTTACGGGCATCTGTTCGGGGACGAGGTACTCCTGCTCGTAAGTCAGCTCATGAAACGCTCGTTCCGTGGCGCCGACCAGCTCTTTCGCTTCGGCGGCGAGGAATTCGTCGTGCTACTCGATCGGGCGAGCGAGCCGGGGGCACAGATTGTGCTGGAACGCCTGCGCGCCACGATCGGGGAGTATGCGTTTCCACAGGTCGGGCAAGTCACAATCAGCGTGGGCTACACGCGGGTCGATTGGCGGGATGTGTCGACCACCTGCGTGGAACGGGCGGATGCGGCCCTGTATTACGCAAAGAGCCACGGCCGCAACAACGTGCAGAACTGCGAGGCCCTGATTGCCGCGGGCGCCATTACCGCGAAGTGCAACGATGGAGACGTGGAGCTGTTTTAGCCAACAAGGTGCGGCCTTCCGGCGAGGTAGAAAACAGATTCAAAAGATCGCGTAAGTCATTGAGCCCAATGGTCAGCGAGTGCGTCGCTCGATCTGTTTGGCCAGCTCGGCGAGGTCCGTGTCCTCCTGAATGGAAATCTCTCTCGGGCCTTCGCCCGCAGGCGTAGCGGCCGGTTGCTGCCGCGCGGTTGGTTTGGGCACCGGGGATCTGGGCGTTCCGAGGTTTGGGCGGCTCGGTCTCACAGCATGGATTGCCGGTTCGCTTTCCTCCCCGACCGTCACGGAGGGTGAGGCGCGCGCCCAATCTTTCTTCTGCTCGATCCAGCGCTGGTACCGGTCGAACGTCCACATTCCGTCCTCCCCGCCCGCCTGGATCACGTTCGCGATCTGACTGAGCTGTCCTGAGCGAATCGTTCCCTTCGCCGCAATGTTTGACAACAGCACTTCGCAACGTGGAACCCGCAATTGGTGCGACTTGAGAAAATCCATGCGCTGACAGACCACACCGACCAGGCAGTCGGCGAGCTGGGCGCGGATGCTGCCCTGTATTTCCGCAGGAAAGGACATGCAGATCCGGCTCAGAGTCTCGATGCAGGTGGCAGAGTGCAAGGTCGCGAGCACCAGATGGCCGGTCTCTGCCGCGTTCAATGTCAGCCGGATTACTTCCGGGGTACGCATCTCGCCGATGACCAGCACATCGGGGTTTTCGCGCAGTGCGTCGACAATAGCCTGCTCGTAGCTCGGCGAGTGTGTCGGAATTTCCCGCTGACGGATGAAAGAGCGGCGATTCGAAAAAACATACTCGAGGGGGCTCTCGAGCGTGATGACGTGGCGCGCACGCGAGGTGTTGATTTCCTCGATCAGCGCGGCGAGCGTCGTGGACTTTCCCGACCCGGTTGGACCCGATACTACAACCAGGCCGGTGGTCGCCTCGGTGAGTCTGCTCAAATCCGGATGAAGATTACACGCGCGCAACCCGCTGACGGAGGGCGTCAACAGTCGCGCGGCAATCGCGACTCCCCGAATGGTCCGGTACACATTGATCCGGCAACGGATACCGCCGACTGCCATTGAAATATCGGCAGAGCCGCGCTCGATAAACCCCTCCCACGCCTCCGGTCCCAGCAGGCCCTGCGAGACTTGCTCCACATACCCTGGCGGCAGGGCCTCTGCGATTGCGAGCAAGTCTCCCCGGACCCGCGCCACCGGCACGGTGCCCGCCTCCAGGTGCACATCACTCGCGCCTAGCTCGCGCCCCTTTTGAATCCAGGCCTTGAGAGTCATCCTGGAAGGACCCGTATCCGATCCAAATGGTTCCCACGAACGGCGAACTGCGCCCGCAATCGAGTACACAGGCGCCCGCGGGAGAGCTCGAAGGCGTAGTCCCGGCAAGCGTTGCGGTGACCTGGACGAACTCCAGTGCGTTCTGGCTACCCCGTACTTCGGATCGCGGAGGTGATTACTTCGGGGCCCTGCCGATGCTCCCCACTTGGCTGCCGTCGCAGGCCCATTGCAGCCGATCAGAAGGGTCCGGCCGTATTTGTCGTCTTCGGTGGACATCGAGCAGATAGATCACGGGAATGTTCCTCGCAGCTCCTCATAGATCTCCTCGCTCGTGACCATTCTCTGGCCGGGCCTTGCATTGACTACCGGTAAGCCTGTGCGCTTGCTGTAGCTCACCCGCGGGTCTGAAGGCTCTTGAGCAGGGCCACTTGCACAATCCTGGGCGCTCACCTCTTTGGGGTCCGGACGGAAAGCCAGCGTCAGGTAAGCGAGCGGGCCCTCGCCGTCCTTGATGACGACATACTCGCGACGCTCGCGCATTCGGCGAATCAGGGTCGCGAGGTCCTGGGTCGCCTCTTCCATTGTGAGTACTATGGTATTCATTCGAATACTCTAACCATTGTCAATTTCAAATGCAACATCCAACCTGCTATTTGTTGGTGTTGTATTGGTGATAATTGATGACTGTCGGCAAGGCGGCTCTACCCGCACCATCACGGGTGTCTAGACGCCCGCGCGACGCGCGCAAGAGTCCGTGGTATTCCGCGTGCAGATGTGGACGTCCTTGCGGTGCGTACTGACAACGCGAATTTAGACCGTGGTTTACAAGCGTCCCAAATGCACTATCGATCGGCCGTGGGGTTGCGCGTAGGCCAACACGGATTCTTCGCCGGTGGGCCATAGTTTCAGCGTGAGGGTCGCACCCGGCGCCGTATCAACGAGCTCGAACCGGAGCCATGCCAGCGGCGTGTAGCTTCCCGCGCGCGCTCCGCATCGCTCCATGTGCGCTTCGATGCGCTGCTGAGTTTCGGGCGAGAAATATCGCCACACCACTGAGTGGAACAGAACACGCACCTGACCAAGCTGCTCAGGAGTTTCACGGATTCTCTCCTCCACCCACCTGGCAGCTTCCATCCGCTCCAACCGCGGTGGATCGCGAAGTGCGGTCTCGACAGCTGTCTCGAGCCGAGACAGCCGATCCTTCTGGTCCGCCCATACGTATGAGGTGAGGCGGGCCCGTTCGGTGGCGATTGAGATATCCAAGGGTGCTACATCGCAGCCACGCCGTTCGACCACGCGAAAACTGGCCTCGACAGGTGGCACGGGGCCCTGCCACTGCGGCTCGAGCAACAACGCAGCCTGCGGATCACCCCACTCCACATCTCCAAAGCGATACCGGTATCGATCTGCGATGAGATTCAACCCCGCACTGGCGCCGATCTCGAACAGTTGCATCGGCAGGCCAACCCGTTTCACGATTTCCAGGAAACCGCACATCAGGACCGCGGATCGTCCAACTTCGTTGGTCTGAGGCGCGGTCGCCAGGTAAGTCTCGAAGTGCGACGGGTTTCGCTCCAATGCGCCACGGACGGCGAGCCACAGATCGTTCGGACTGACTTGCGACGCTGCACCTGGATAGAGAGCGGTAAGGCCCGGCTCCTGGTTTGAGCGAGCCAGGCTATGGAGGGCTCCGCAAAGCCGAAGCGGCAGAGCGTCGCCTTGCGCCGTCGGATCGCCGCCCGGCCACGAGAGCACCCTGCTACCTATAGCCGTGCTCTCGTCGAGCCGTTCCGCCAGGGTGGAACAGAGGAGCGCGGTGAAGGGAGATCCGAGCTTCGCACACCAGCCTGCCTGCTCGTTGAACGCTTCGCGAACGCGGATCGCAACCGCTTGATGGGGCGATGTTGACGAGGCTTCCATGTGGCCTAGTACCTCCACTGGTTCGGAGTCTTCCAGATACTACCAGAGCTACCACTTTGAGCTAAACGGCGACGCTAACCGTTACGCCGGTTCATTAACCGTCCGTCGCCGCGTGCGGAACACCTTGCGCTATTTCGCGCGAACTGACGGACGCATTTGAACACGTGGTTGCGCGACGCATGACCCCCATTTGCCCACTTTAGAAATTGCCAGAAATGGCTGCTTTTATGGCATTCCGGACGACATGAATTGCTGTTTGAATATTCAAACCAGGCAACAGAACGAGTAGAGTTCGGTTGGAGGATGCAGCAGTGTCAGCGGTCTTGGAGGACGACGAGGTGGATGAGCGGATGGTGAGATTGGAGTCGGACGTCGCGCACATGCGGTCGGACATATCGGATATCAAAACCGACATCCGCGAATTACGTGCCGACGCGGGCGCCTTCAGGGAAGGACTGGGCGGCATCAGAGTTGAGATCGCAAAGCTGCGCGACGAGCTGCACAGCGGACTCGCAGACGTGCGCGCGGAGATGCACACCGGCCTCACGGAGTTGCGCGCGGAGATGCACGCCGGCCTTGGGGAGTTGCGCGCGGAGATGCACGCCGGCCTTGGGGAGTTGCGTACGGAAATGCTCGAGAGGGTTACGGAGTTGCGTTCCGAGATGCGCAGCGGCGACGAGCGCCTGCATCGGCTGATCATCCGAACCTCACTGTCCGACAAGGTCTGGATGCTGTTGCTGACCGGCACGATGCTGGCCGTCATGGCCCACGGATTCAAGTGGATCTGATCCGTGAACCGAACACCTTTATGTCAAGAACCTGGACCCCTGGAGCGGCGGTCTGGAATACCGCTACCTCGGCAGGGAGCCGCTCTCGCCGGACAACCAGGTCCAGAGCGCGGGTTATGGGGAACGGAACGCGGACCTGCGCCTGGCTTTTGCGACGAACTGGAGCGCGGGTCTCGGGGTGTATAACATTCTGAACCGCCACGCCAATGCGGCCGAGTTCTGGTACGTCGATCGGCTGCCCGGTGAACCCGTCGATGGCACCCCGGATCTGCACGTGCATCCGCTAGAGCCCATAGCCGTCCGTCTGACGCTGTCGAAGACCTTCTAAGGAGAGATTCCCAGCCCGTGGCAATGGCGCACAATCAGGGCATGGATACCCTCTTCGCGCCCAGCAGCGCCCCAAAGGTCTGGCACATGGCTTCCCCCCTCGCTGATAGCTTGCCTGAAGTTCTGAAGACTGTACGGACGCAGCCACTGTTCGTGATGCGCCTGGATGTCCGGCCACTGATCATCGTGGGACCAACACCGGGCGGCTACCGCAAGATTGGCATAGTGCCCGGAGGGCGATTCGAGGGAGACCGCCTGTCGGGGGAGGTTCTCGATGGCGGCAGTGACTGGCAGACCGTGCGGGGCGACGGCGCAACGGCGCTCGATGTGCGGCTCAATCTGAAGACCGATGATGATGCGATCATCTCGATGACATACCGGGGCATACGCCACGGCCCGGTCGACGTGCTGCAGAGAATGGAGAAAGGCGAGGTCGTGGACGCGGCGAGCTACTACTTCCGTACGAATCCCCTGTTCGAGACGTCTGCCACCAAGTACGACTGGATCAACCGGGTGGTCGCGATCGGCGTGGGGCACCGTCGCGCGGAGGGACCGGTATACAGTGTTTTCGAGGTGCTCTAGGTACCTCCCACGAGCCGCACTTCGCGTTGCGGAAACGGCATGACGATCCCGCGATTGCGGAACATCTTCAACACCGCCTCGTTGATTTCACCCACGGTGGCGCGGTAATCCGCGACGCCCACCCAAGGCCGTATTCCGATACTGACCGACGAATCACCCAGAAACACAGGCTGAACGACAGGCGCCGGGTCTCGCAACACCCGCGAGTTGGCCCGCAGTACGTCATCGATCGCAGCTACCGCGGTGTTGATGTCGGTATCGTATGCGACACCCACCACGATATCGATCTGGCGGACAGTTCCGAAGTTATGGAGTATCTCGCCGACGATCTTGCGGTTGGGAATGACCACGCGTGAACGATCGGGATGTGCCAGGGTCGTGGTGAACAGAGTGATGGTCGCGACCTGCCCCTCCTCGCCCGCGATCGAAATATATTCTCCGACACGAAACGGCTTGGCGAAGATGATGGAGAGCCCGGCCACGAGATTGCCGAGCACACCCTGAGTGGCCAGGGCCAGGCCGGCGCCCGCGACACCCACGCCGGCGACCAGGGGCAGTAGCTCGACTCCGAGATTCTGCAGCGCCATGATCATGAAGAGCGTGAACGTCAGCAGCCAGCCGATGCGCGCCAGCAGCGCGCGCACGGGCGGTTCCAACTCGATTCGATTCAGCCCGCGCGCCAGCCACCGGCTTACCCAGCGGCTCGCCGTGAGCCCGACGAACAGGATCAGCATCGCAACCAGCACCCGCGGACCGAAGCGGATCGCGAGATCGATGACCGTGTGCTTGATCTGCTCCAGGGACGTAACGGGTGTATTCATGACACTTCTCCAGCTAGTTCATCAGCTTACCGCTTAAACATGCGAAGTTACATTACACAACCGATGGGCCGTTATTTTGCTATTGTGAGGAAAAATCGGGGGCACCAGCCATCATGAGGCGAACTACTCGCATGCCTGCGTATCCATATCACCGCGCATGAGTATCGAAGCCGTCAGGCTTGAATCCACTTCCGGCCAAAACGCCGCATCGGCCTTCGTTCGCTGGTACGTGCTGATAATGATGGTCCTGGTGTACACCCTCAGTATCGCCGACCGCTACGTCGTATCCACAGTCCTCGAGCCCATCCGCGTCGACCTTCACCTGTCCGATTCCGGCATCGCGTTCCTGACCGGCGTATCCCTGGCACTGTTTTATGTGGTCTTTGGGTTTCCGATCTCGTGGCTCACTGACCGCAAGAGCCGCCGCAACATCCTCACCGTCTCGATCATCCTCTGGTCGGCGATGACTACGCTTTGCGGCCTGTCGGCGAACTACTGGCAACTGCTCGCTGCACGCATCGGCGTCGGCATCGGCGAAGCCGGCGGAACGCCTGCAGCGAATTCCATCATTTCCGATTACTTCCCCGCCGCACGGCGGCCCATGGCCTTGACCATCTTCTCGCTCGGCGCGCCCATCGGCGCCTGGGTCGGATATAACATCGCGGGTGCCATCGCCGATCGTTTCGGGTGGCGCGACGTGTTCCTTGCGCTGGGACTGCCGGGCGTCATCGTAGGAGTCACGGTGTACCTCACCGTCCGGGAACCCAAGCGAGGTTGCCTGGATGCGGAGGACCACGCTACCGCCCCTTCGTTCATGCAGACCATGCGCTTCCTTTGGACGCAAAAATCCGCTGTGCACGTCATGGTCGCAAGTGCGATCTGCGCTCTGTGGGGGTGGGGTCTCACCTTTTGGACACCCATGTTTCTGATGCGCACCTACGGCATCACGGCGGGTGAAGCCGGCGCAATCACTGGCAATGCGCACTTGATAGGGGGCACCGCCGCTACGCTGTTGACGGGCTGGCTCATGGGGCAGCCCTACATGGCGGACTCGCGTCGGATTGTGAGACTGCTGGGCGTCGGCATCGGCCTCGCGACCATAGCCTCCGGCATCATCTTCTGGACTCACTCGCTGACACTTGCCAAGTGCATGTTCTGGGTATTCGTTCCCGCAATCTATTTCTACATCGGCCCGTGCTTCGGCCTGCTCAACAACCTGGCCCAATGCCGCATGCGGGCGCTGTTCTGTGCGATGACCCTGTTTGTCGCCAACCTCGGTAATCTCGTCATCGCACCACAGGCGGTCGGGCTATTGAGTGACTGGTTTGCCCCGAGCTCCGGTCCAAATGCGCAGTCACTGCGGCTCGCGCTGCTGTGTCTCGTGCCCACAGGCCTGTGGGCAACCGTGCATTACTTCCTCGCGGCCCGCAATCTCATGGCCGACCAGCAACGGGCAATCGGCGCCGAGAGCTGAGCTTAAGAGCATGCGAACTCTGATCGCCGGCGTATTGGCGCTCTTCCTGGTGCTGAGTGGTTGTTCCCGCTTGGACAATTCCAAGCGCTTGCGCATCATCACCTGGTCTGACTACGTGCCCGCCGATGTCGCGGCCGAGTTTGAAAAAGAGACGGGCATTCACGTCGAACTGACGCTGTCCAACAACGAGGAGATGATCTCCAAGCTGCATGCGACCGGCGGCGCCGGGTACGATCTCGCGCAGCCCTCGCAGGACCGTATCACCGGCGTGCAGCGGGAATTCGGCCTGTACCGGCCCATGGACCTGAGCCAGGTCAAGCTGGAGCAATTCCGGCCCGAGATCCTCGCCATCACGCGCCGCATCGCAACGCTCGATGGCAAGTTATATGCACTGCCCTACCTGTGGGGATCCGAGGGCCTGGTGGTCAACAGCAAGTACACAACGGTGTCCGACTATGGCGACCTGTGCCGTGCGGATCTCAAGGGCAAGACATCGATGCGCCTGAGGCGGCCCACATTGATGGCCTTCGCCTTCGCATCAGGCAAGGATCCCTTCGCACTGTATGACAATCCCAAGGCCTACGAGGCGCTCATGGAAGATGTTGGTAAGACACTCTCCGCGTGCAAGTCGAACGTGCGCTTCTTCTTCGACAACCGGGACCAGTTGTTGAACGGCATGCGCTCGGGCGAGGTCGTTGCCGCCATGATGTGGGACACCGGCGGCTGGACCCTCAACCGGGAGAATCCCGACATTCGCTACGTCGTGCCCAAATCCGGGGCCCTGGGCTGGCTCGACACGTTCGCATTGCCTTACAAGGGCCGGAACGACGCCGGCGCCTACAGGTGGATCAATTTCACCATGCGGCCGGACATCGCAGCCCGGATCACCCGCAAAGTAGGCAACTGGACTGCCGCCCGCGGCACCGAGGAGCTCGTCGATCAGACCATGCGCGCGCAATTCAACGCAAGCTTCCCCGGGGGCGCCTTCAGCGGGATCAACTGGTATCCGGCCATCCCTGCGGGTCTCGAGGCGCAGGAAGGCCGCATCCTCGATCGGGTCAAGGCGGCCAATTGAGCGCCGCACCGTCAGTGAGTACGCCGGACCTGTCCGTCCAGGACTTGCGCAAGGAGTTCGCCGGACATGTCGCGGTCCACAACCTGTCGTTCGCCGTTCAGCGCGGCAGCTTCTTCTCCATCCTTGGGCCGTCGGGTTGTGGCAAGACGACGTTGTTGCGAATGATCGCGGGGTTCATTGAGCCTGATAGTGGCGAGATCGTCATCGGGGGCCGCAGCATGCGCGCGGTTGCACCGAACAGGCGGCCCGTCAATATGGTGTTCCAACAGCTCGCCCTCTTTCCGATGATGTCGGTCGGCGAAAATGTCGCGTTCGGACTGGCCCGCCGTGGGGTTGGCAAACTGGAGCGAACGCGCCGTGCCGACGCAATGCTCGAGCGTGTCGGACTCGCCGGCGCCGGCTTGAAGCGCGTCGATCAGCTCTCGGGCGGCCAACGGCAGCGGGTGGCGATTGCCCGCAGCCTCGTCCTGGAGCCGACCCTTCTGCTGCTGGACGAGCCACTGGGCGCGCTGGACCTGAAGTTACGCGAGCACATGAAGATCGAGCTCAAGCAACTGCAGGCATCATTCGGCACCACCTTCGTCTACATCACACACGACCAGTCCGAGGCGCTGGTGCTGTCGGATCATGTCGCTGTCATGAATCACGGGCGCTTTGAGCAACTGGGTACGCCACAGCAGCTCTACTACGAGCCGGCGACGGCCTTCGTAGCGGGCTTCGTCGGCGCCAACAATCGTATCTTTGGACAACTGAAGAGCAGTGACGGGGATATTGCCGAAATCGAGACTTCTGACGGCTGGACCGTACGCGCAAAAAAGAGCGGTCCAATAGCGGCAGGCGACCATGTCGAGGCGTTCGTGCGTCCCGAAGCGGCGATCCTGGAGCGGGACGCCTCCCAGCTGCCTGCAAATCAGGCGCACTACGTGGGATCGGTCCAGAGCTTGTTGTTTGACGGCGCCAACTCAGCGGTGCTGCTGCACGAAGATCTGACGCATTTCGAGTTTCGCGTCGCCTTGCCCCAGACCGGCCGGTTTGCAGACTTGAAAGTGGGCGAGCGCATCTACTTCAGCTTCGATCCCCGCCGGGCCATCTGCTTCCCCAGCCACGGTGGTCCCCATGGTTGACATCGGCGATGCGACGCCGGTGCGTGCCTGGCAGCGGCGCCTGATCCTCATCCTGCTCCTCGCGCCGGCGCTGCTGTGGCTCTTTGCGCTAATCGTGCTGCCTCACGTACAACTGGCGTTGCTTTCCCTGCGTGAGCGTGTTGCACCACACGTATACCAACCGAGCCTCGCTCAATTCCACACATTCTTCGCCGAGCCGCTCTATTGGCAGGTCTTCGTGCGCACGGCGCTTTTGTCCATCGTAGCGACAGCCCTCACGCTGCTGGTTGCATTTCCGATCGCCTGGGTCATCACCAAAGTGGCGCGTGGCCGGGCGAGCGCGCTGCTGTTCGTCGTGTGCCTGATACCATTCTGGGTCAGCGAGACCGTTCGTGCTCTGGGTTGGTTGATCCTGCTGCGCGAGTCGGGGGTGCTCCCCGCCCTTCTCGTCAAACTGGGTCTCACCGCCGTGCCCGTGGAGCTCCTGTATCACGACGCAACCATATTGACAGGGCTCGTCTACACTTCGCTCCTGTTTATGGTCGTGCCACTCGTCAGCAGTCTCGAGAGCCTGGACAACTCGCTCATCGAGGCCGCTTATGACCTCGGCGCCAGCGGCTTCGCCACCCTGAAGAACATCGTGATTCCGCACGCCGCACCCGGCATTACCGCAGGCTGCATCGTTGTCTTCATGCTCACCCTGGGAAACTATCTGACGCCCAACCTGTTGGGCGGCAAGAACTCCCAGTGGTTCACCGAGCTCATCTATACCCAGTTCATCGTGAGATTCAACTGGGAACAGGGTGCGGCATTTGGATTTCTGCTGCTGGGACTGTCGACCGCGATAGTGGCCGTGGGGTTGCGGCTGAGCGGGCAGCGTTTTGTCGACGTCATGAGGCGATCATGATTGCATCGCTGCCTCGTCCGGCCTGGCTGCGTACCGCAACGGTGCTGTATGTTGCTGCCTTCCTGGTCTTTCTGTTCCTACCGCTCGTCATTGTGGGTGTGTTCGCGTTCAATGATGCCAACTATCCGGCGCCGCCCTGGCGCGGGTTCACACTCGATTGGTTCACGGGCAGCGCTGCCACGGGCCGTGTAGGACTGTTTCACGACACCGAGCTGCTTGGCAGCATCTGGACCAGCCTCATCGTTGCGGTGTGGGTAACGATCCTGTCGGTCACGGTCGGCACGGCCAACGCTTTCCTCATGGAGCGCTATCGATTTCCCGGCAAACAAGTGTTGTCGGTACTGATGCTGACACCGCTCGTGATTCCGGGGGTGATACTCGGCATCTCCATCCTGTCTTTCTCCAGCAGAGTGGCCGAGCTTGCCGATGACCTGTTCGGCCTCGACCTTGATTTTCTGAGGCCTGGCTTGCCGCTCGTAGTGCTGGGGCAGTTCTCTTACATCGCCACCATCGCAACGTTGATGATCAGTGCCCGCCTGAAGCGCTTTGATTCTACGCTGGAAGAGGCCGCCTTGAACCTGGGAGCCTCGCATGCGGCGGTGTTGGGAACGATCACTCTGCCTTATCTGCGGCCCGCCTTGATTGGCTCGGCCGCCATATCCTTCCTGATGTCGTTTGAGAACTTCAATACGACGCTGATGCTGGTGGGCTCGGATGCGCCGCTCACGGTCATGATGTATGGGCGGATGCGCGAAGGAGCCAGTCCGGTGTTGAACGCGGTCAGCCTGTTCCTGATGCTGGCGTCAGCGGCACTGGCGCTGACGATGATGCGCGGCGGGCCGCGCACCGAGGCCGCCAAATCCGCCGCCGCGCAATAGCGGCCCTCACCACTGCCCCGCATCCTCCAATATCATCGCAGCGCCCTTTTCCGCCACCATCATGGTCGGCGCATTGATATTCCCCGACGTGACATTCGGAAAGATCGACGCATCCACAACCCTGAGGTTGTCGATTCCGTGGACCTTCAGGCGATTCGAGACCACGGAGGTCGATGGATCCTGTCCCATGGCGCACGAGCCACACAGGTGATAGATCGAGCCGGCCTCCTCGCGGTAGTATTGCAACATCTGCGCATCGCTGCGCACCCGGTTGCCCGGCTTGGTTTCCTCCACGGTGATCGCTTTCAGCGGCTCGGAGGCCATGATCTTGCGAACGAGCCGGCTGGCCTCGACTGCCTCATCGACGTCTTTCCCGGTGGTCAGGTAGTTGGGTCGTATCAACGGCGCATCGTCCGCATGCCTGGATGCGATCTCCACAGTTCCCCGGCTCGTCGGCCGGCACGGCGAGACTGCCAGCAGGAATCCCGAGTGGCCTGCCGGCCTCAGGGCCTGCGATCCGTCCTTTGGAATTTCATAGGACAAGGGATTGAAGTAGAGCTGCATGTTGGGATTTGCCTGGCTGGCGTCGCTCCTGAGAAAGCCCCCCGCCTGGTTGACACTGAGGGAGAGCGGACCGTTGCGCATCAGCAGGTACTGCAGTCCAGCCCGCGCCTTGCCCACCCAACTGCCAAACTCGTCGTTGAGCGTCCTGCGGTTGGCGCGGTAGAGGTAGCTCACGCAGGTGTGATCCTGCAGATTTCTGCCCACGGCCGGTAAATGGTGCGTCACAGTGACGCCCTGCCGGTGCAGTAACGCGCGATCGCCCACGCCTGAGAGTTGCAAGAGCTTGGGGGTATCCACCGCGCCGGCCGACAGAATGACCTCCTTCGCGGCATTGCATTGGCGGCGCTCGCCGTTGCAGCGATAGGAGACGCCCGTGGCCTTCCTCTGATCGTTGAGCAGGACCCGGTCTACCAGGCAATGATGCTCGACGGTCAGCTGGGTGCGATCCAGCGCCGGCTCCAGATAGGCGCGGCTGCTCGAATCCCGCAGTCCATCCCGGGTGTTGATGTCATATATGCCGGCGCCTTCCAGTGTTGCGCCGTTGAAATCATCATTGAGCGGATAGCCAAGCTGCTCGCAGGCATCGAGAAACGCCGCACAGATAGGATGAGCGGCGCTCTTCATTTGCGTAATACGAACGCGCCCGTCGGCACGGTGATACTCGGTATTGCCGAGCGGATGTGATTCGAGCCGCTTGTAGTACGGCAACACGTCCTCGAACGCCCAGCCAGTATTTCCCTGCGCTGCCCAGTCATCAAAGTCGCTCCTCTGGCCGCGGACGTAGATCAGGGCATTGATGGAGCCGCTGCCTCCTTGAACCTTGCCGCGAGGACAATAGAGCGTGCGATTGTTGAGCTCCCTCTCCGGTTGCAGCGAATACATCCAATTACTTCTGCGGTCGTAATAGGTGTAGACGTACCCGATAGGTACCTTGAAGCGCAGCGAGTCGTCCGTGCCGCCCGCCTCCAGCAACAACACGGAATACTTGCCCCCTTCGGTGAGCCGGTGCGCAAGGATGCAGCCGGCAGATCCTGCGCCGACAATGATGTAGTCGTAAGTGCGGTTCACCAGGTGCCTGCGATCGTGCTGAGCGACTTCATTTAAGAGGGGGATCCTTTGCGCGTTATCCTATCGAGGATCACCGCGAGCAGCACTATTGCAATTCCCGCCTCCACACCCATCCCCACCTGCACGGAGTTGAGCGCGCGCACCACGGGCACCCCGAGTCCGCCGGCACCCACCAGCGCTGCAATGACGACCATCGACAGACTCAACATGATGCATTGGCTGATCCCTGCAACAATCAGCGGTGCTGCGCTCGGCAGTTCCACCTTGACAAGCATCTGCCAGCGCGTGGCGCCAAAGGCCTGGCCGGCTTCGAGCAGCGCGCGCGGCACACCGGCGACCCCGAGTTGCGTCAGCCTGATGGGCGCGGGGAGCGCGAAAATCACCGTGGAAATGAGTGCAGGTACCACTCCAAGACCAAACAGCACCAGGGTCGGAATCAGATACACAAACGTCGGCAGGGTCTGCATCAGATCGAGAACCGGGCGCAGCCCAGCGGCCAGCGCCGGGCGATGCGCGCATGCAATCCCCAACGGAACCCCGATCGCCGTTGCGGCGAACGTGGAGACCAGGACGAGCGAGAGAGTCTCGAGCGTCTGCTGCCAGTAGCCTTGGTTCATGATGAGGAGCAAGGCTGCAACGACAAAGGCAGCCAACGCCCAGGAGCGCTGCATGCGCCAGGCGAATACCCCCATAGCGAGAATGACGAGAACCGGCGGAACCGCACGCAACACCCGATACACAGCGGCTATCGCGCCCCCAACGGCCGTTCCCGTCACGCGAAACACAGCGGCCCCATGGAGTTTCACCCATTCGATTCCAACCGCGACCGCCGCGCCCACCGGAAGCTTGTGCAGCGTCAGCCAGTTCTCGAAGCGGATCGCTACACCCGGATTTGGCTGCGCGCCGGATGGACCACCGGCAACCTTGCCGTCAAACGTGTGGACGCCCTGTAGCCAAGCCTCTCGGGCCGCTGGATTTGCAGCCAGCCACTCGCCAGCCGCCACCTCTGGTGTCTTATGTTCCGCGAGGATCGACCGCATGATTTCGCTTTCGCCATGCGTCGTGAATACCAGGTTCCGCAACAGCCTGCCGACATTGGGACACTGCTGCACGTAGCCCGTTCGCGCCAGCGTCAGCACTCTGGCGCCCCCATAGTTCGGACCGAAGGTGGTATCACCGCCGCTCAGATATCTCAGATCGAACTGCATGTTCATGGGATGAGGATCCCACGCGAGGAACACGATGGGCTTCGCCGACGCGTAGGCCCGTGCAACTTCCGCCAACATGCCCTGTTCACTCGACTCGACCAGGTGAAAGCTGGCCAGGCCGTAATCGTTGTGTTGAATCATCGTCAGGATGTGGCGATTACCGTCGTTGCCGGCCTCGATGCCGTAGATCGTGAAGTTGAGTGCCGTGCCAAAGCGCTGAATGTCGGAGAAATCCTTGATCCCGGTGGCGTAGGCGTACGACGGCACCGCCAGCGTGTATTTGGCACCCGTCAGGTTTTCCCGGATGATTTCGATCGAGCCATCATCGATGTAAGGCTGGCGGTCGCGAGTCTGCGCCGGCATCCAGTTGCCGAGGAAGACATCGATGTTGCCACCCTTCATGACAGCAAAAGTCACCGGCACCGACAGCAGCGTCGTCTGGGGGTCGTAGCCAAGGCCACGCAATACCTGGCTGAGCACGGCAGTGGTCGCCGTCACGTCAGTCCATCCGACATCGGCCAGCCTGACCGTGTGGCACGAGGCTGGTTCCAACGCGGGGCCGGCTCCCGAGGCTGCACCCGCCGCGGCGAAGCCGAGAAGCCCTAAAGCGAGCGTCTCAGGCCAGGCGCGGAAACCGCGCCATGCTTTCGAGGTCGTTGAGTTCCTGGTCATTGCGGATATAGAGACGGCTCGCATCGCGGATCGGCTGGAAATCCCACGGCTGGAAGCGTCCTTGCCGAAGCGCCGTGTAGACAAAGTGGCGGCGCTGCTGACTCGCAAGCACCGCCTCGTGGAGCTCTGTAAGCCCCCAGCGCCGTGCCACTTCCGCCCGGAAGTCGGCAACCGTCGCGGCTTGGTTTGCCTGGCCCGCCAGGTTGACTCGCTCATCAGGGTCGGCCGCAACGTCATAGAGTTGGTCCGGGTCCGCTGGCGAGTGCACAAACTTGTAACGGCCCCGGCGGATCATGACGATCGGCGCAATGGCACCCTCCGCGAGATACTCGCCGATCACCTCATCACGCGCCTCACGGCCCTCGATCGCGGGCAGAAGATTCCGTCCACCGATGGGAGCCGCGTACTCGGGTTCCATGCCATTGTTGGCCAGCGCCGCAAAGGTCGGCAGCAGGTCGAGCAGCGAAGCCGAGCCTGCCACGCGCCGCGGCGCGAAACGGCCCGGCGCATGCACGATCAGGGGAATGCGGCACGCGGGTTCGAAGAAGTTCATCTTGTACCAGAGGCCCCGCTCTCCCAGCATGTCGCCGTGATCGGCCAGGACCACGATGACGGTGTTCCGATCCAGTGCCGCCTGCTCGAGGGTACCGACCAGCGTGCCGATCTGATCGTCGACGTAGGACACAGCTCCGTAGTATGCGCGACGGGCGGCGCGGACCTGCGGCTCGGTAGGCTTCGAAAGGTTGAGCCCGATGACGTAGCGCAGCCGCCGTGAATGAGGATCCTCGGCGCCGTTCCGGTCGAGGCCGCCGCCCTCGCCAGAGCCGGCGAGATCAGCAACCCTCGGCATGTCGATCTCGTCGTCGCGATAGCGGTTCCAGTACGCGCCAGGGATCACGTAGGGATCGTGTGGATGCGTCATCGAGACGACGAGGCAGAACGGCCGTTTGTCTTTGCCGCGCGCAATGTCAAAAAGCTTCTGCCGGGCGGCCACCACCACTTCGTCATCGAAATCGATCTGGTTGGTGCGCGTGCAAGAGCCCGCCTGTGTGACCGACTCCATCGTGTGATACCAGGTCGGGCGCGCCTCGAAATTGCGCCAATCGGGTGTCCACCCGAAGTCCGACGGATAGATATCGGTGGTCAGCCGCTCCTCGAAGCCATGCAGCTGGTCCGGACCGCAGAAGTGCATCTTGCCGCTCAGCGCCGTCTGGTAACCGGCACTGCGCAGGTAATGGGCGAAAGTCGGTACCTGCGCTGGGAACTCGGCGGCATTGTCATACGCGCCGATCCGGGACGGCAGTTGTCCCGCCATGAAGGAAAACCGCGAGGGCGCACACAGCGGGCTGTTGCAATAGAAGGAATCGAATACGACCCCCTCTTTCGCCAGCACATCGATATTCGGCGTTCGCGCGACCTGTCCGCCGTAGGCCTTGAGGACCCGCGGCGTGAGCTGGTCCGCCATGACAATCAGGAGATTCGGTTGATCAGCCATAGTTGACGCTATCGTGCAACGAACGGCGTGCGCTTGCACGTTCCCGACGCCCGCCGGGATGATTGCGCCGCAAGTCTGCCCTGGTTTTCAGGTCCGCCCGGGCACCAGCTTTTCGAGCTGCTGGGCCAGCAGGTCTCCCATCTCGACGATGGTCTGGGGCTTCCAGATGACTTCGCGGATTCCGATCGAGCGCGCCTGTTCCACATCCTCGTTGCGAACGTAGCCCGTGGCCAGCAGCACTGGAATATCCGGACGGATCTCGAGCATCCGGCGGGACACCTCCATGCCGCTCATCCCGGGCATCGACAGATCCGTCAGGACCAGGTCAAAGTCCCCGGGAGCCGTCCTGAACGCCGCCAGCGCCTGCGCCGAGTCGTTGAAGCCCGTGACCTGATACCCCATCCGCTCGAGCAGGCGTTTGGCCAGGATGACCAGCGATTCCTCATCATCCAGGTACAGAATCCGCTCGCCCCGCCCCCGCTTTGGCTCGGCCCGTGCGGCTGCAGCCACGGCGCTGCTATCGGCCGCGACGGGAAAGTAGAGATGGAACCGGGCGCCCCGACCCGCCTCGCTGTACACGCTGATGGCGGCGTCATGGTTCTTGAGGATTCCCCTGACTACCGCCAGGCCGAGCCCGGTGCCTGCATTGGGGGCCTTGGTCGTGAAGAACGGCTCGAAGATACGGTCCAGGATGTCCCGTGGAATGCCGCTGCCGTTATCGCTGAATCGCAGGCGGACGTAGCGGCCCACCTTGAGGTCCGCTGAGCTGGATGCCAACTCCGCGTCAACCTGCAGCGCGTCGAGTTGAATCTCGATCAGGCCCTGGCGGCGGCCGATTGCGTGGCAGGCGTTGATTCCGAGGTTGGCGATGATCTGCTGGATCTGGTTTGAATCCGCGAGCACCGCGGGCAGCCCCGGGGCGTAGTGGGAACGGATCGCGATTTCCGCGGGAAGAGTTGCGCGCAACAGCTTCATCCCATCCGCGACGGCATCCTCGAGTTGGATCAGCTGGCGGTCGCGGTCGTGCCGGCTGCCGAATGTCAGGATCTGCCGCACGAGCGCGGTGGCGCGATTGCAGGCCCTCTCCATGTCGAGTACGGGAGGCATGATGCGGTGATCCACCGGGATCTCCGAGCGGATCAAAGACAGGTTGCCGCGTAACACCGCCAGTATGTTGTTGAAGTCGTGCGCAATGCCGCCTGCGAGTGTTCCGAGCGCGTCGAGCTTCTGCGACTGCCGCACCTGTGATTCGAGCCGCCGGGTCTGCGTTACATCCCGCACCACCCCGATGAAGCGGATGGCGCGTCCCTCCTTGTCATAGACAAAGATGCCGTTGGACGAGATCCAGCGCACCGCCTTGTCATTCGCCCGCACGATCCGATGCTCGGAACGAAATGGAGAGCGCGATGCCTTGGCCTGCGCAAGCGTGCGCTGCACCTGCTCGCAATCCTCGGGCGCGGTGTGCAGGTTGATCATCTCGGCAGTCACCGGCGTATCGCGGGGATAACCCACCAGGGCGTACAGGCGACGATTCCAGACGGCCTCACCCGTTCGTAGATCGTGATCGACTGCGCCCAGCTCGGCGCCTTCGAGGGCGAGCCGCAATCGCTCCTCGCTTGCCTGCAAAGCCTGCTGCGCTGCGCGTGCCGCGGAGGCATCCTTGAAAACCATCACGACGCCGTTGATTTCGCCGCCATCACCCCGGATCGGCGCACCGCTGTCCTCGATCGGAAACTCGGCGCCGTCGCGGCGAATCAATACCGTCTGATTCGCACGCCCGGCAAGCGTGCCCTGCCGTAAGACTTGCGCGACAGGGTTCTCGGCCGGCAGGCGGTCGGCCGCACCGACGATCCGAAAGACTTCATCGAGCGGCCTTCCCCGGGCATCGGCGTGTGACCACCCGGTCAGCTCTGCAGCAACCGGATTGACGAAGCGGATCGCTCCCGCGGCATCAGTGGCGATCACACCATCGCCGATGCTGCTCAACGTCGTAGCAAGCCATTGTTCGCTGCGGCGGATATCGTGGGCCGCGCGCCTCCCCACGAGTACGAGCAGCACGACGAGCGCCCCTGCTATTCCTGACATGCTTACGGTTGCAGTGAGCGCAGTACTGCGGGCGTGGGAGGTGGCAACGACGCGACCGGCAAGCTGGGAGGCCTCTTCGGCCTGCATGGTGGCAACTAACTCCCGGAACGAATCCATCAGCCTCTTGGCTTCGCTCGTGGCAAGGGGTGCCTTGGGCATCACAAACGTACCCGCGCGGATGTCCGTGACGGCCTCATCCAGTCGATCGAGGCGGGCATGTGCGCGCCGGGCGAGCTCCTCGGCGCGTGCCAGCTGATCCGTACGCTCCGCCAGCAAGGATGTCAGGGAGCGCAGCTCGGCATCGAGTTGCACACGGGCTCCCGTGTACGGCTCCAGGAAGGCATCCTCGCGGGATATCAGGTAGCCGCGCGCGGCCGACTCCGCATCCTGCAAAGTAGACAAAATGCGCTGCAGGGAGAATCGAACACGCTCGGTGCGATTGACCCATCCGGCGGCATCGCTCAGCAAGTGCACGCGCGAGTAGGTAATCGCGCCGGCGATGACGATAGCGACGATCGCGACTACGCCAACCCAGGTCACCCGCTCGAAGATCCGCCTTATCATCACACTCCTTTCCGGCGAGCGAGGCAGCTTACGCCGAAGCGCGCTTGTCGATAAATGGTCCGATTTTAAAATTCCTGCAGAAACGCGCTGCGGCAAGCCCGCTCACCTTGTGGGCGGCGCACCAGCGGGCATAAACTGACTGCATTGCGGCGCTTGCCGCGCGCGTGCAACACAGGTGCTCGCATGACCGATCTCACCCGGCGCCAATTCCTGAAAATAACCGGTGCAACGCTCGCCGGCTCGAGCCTGGCACTGCTAGGCTTCTCGGCCTCGGTAGCCATTGCCGAAGTCCGCGAATTCAAACTTTCACGTACCACCGAGACACGCAACACCTGCCCGTATTGCGCGGTCGCGTGTGGAATCGTGATGTACTCGTTGGGCGATGGATCGAAGAACGCGAAAGCCAGCATCATTCACATCGAGGGCGATCCGGACCATCCTGTCAATCGCGGCACGCTGTGTCCGAAGGGCGCCGGCCTGCTGGATTTCGTGCACAGCCCGAGCCGTCTGCTGCGGCCCGAATACCGCGCTCCGGGCTCCGACAAGTGGCAGCCCATCTCCTGGGATGATGCGCTCGGGCGCATAGCCAAGCTGATGAAAGAGGATCGTGACGCCAATTTCGTCGCGAAGACGCCCACCGGCTTGACGGTAAACCGCTGGCTGACCACGGCCATGCTGGCAGCCTCGGCATCGAGCAACGAAGTGGGTTATCTCACCCACAAGGTGATGCGCAGCTTCGGCGTACTGGCGTTCGATAATCAGGCGCGTGTGTGACACGGCCCGACGGTGGCAGGTCTTGCCCCGACGTTTGGCCGTGGAGCGATGACGAATCACTGGGTCGACATCAAGAATGCCGATGTAGTCCTCGTCATGGGTGGCAACGCCGCCGAGGCCCATCCTTGCGGCTTCAAATGGGTCACCGAGGCCAAGGCGCATAACAAGGCGCGATTGATCGTCGTCGATCCACGATTCACCCGCACGGCTTCCGTTGCGGACGTCTACGCGCCGATTCGAACCGGGACGGATATCGTGTTCCTGGGTGGCGTCGTCAACTATTTATTGACGAATGACAAGATCCAGCACGAGTACGTCAACAACTACACGGATTTGACCTTCATCGTCCGCGAGGATTTCTCATTCACGAACGGCCTCTACTCCGGCTACAACGCGGACACGCGCAGTTACCAGCGAGCCACGTGGGACTATGAGTTAGGTGGGGATGGCTTCGCGAAGACGGATCCTTCGCTCGCCCATCCGCGCTGCGTCTACCAGTTGATGAAACAACACTATGCCCGCTACACGCCGGAAATGGTGGCGCGCGTCTGCGGCACGCCGCAGGACAAGTTCCTCCAGATCTGCGAAATGATGGCATCGACGGCGACCCCGACGCGGGCCATGACGATAATGTATGCGCTCGGCTGGACGCAGCATTCGGTCGGATCGCAGATGATCCGCACCGGAGCCATGGTGCAGCTCCTTCTGGGCAACATCGGTGTTGCCGGCGGCGGCATGAACGCGCTGCGCGGACATTCCAACATCCAGGGACTGACCGACCTGGGACTGATGTCCGACCTGTTGCCGGGCTATCTCAATCTGCCCGGCGAGAAAATGCAGACCTACAAGGACTTCCTCGCCTCGCACAACTTCAAGCCGCTGCGGCCGAACCAGCTGAGCTACTGGCAGAACTACGACAAGTTCTTCATCAGCCTGATGAAGGCCTGGTGGGGAGATGCCGCCACCGCGGACAACGACTGGGGATACGAGTACCTGCCGAAACTCGACAAGTTGTATGACATGCTGCAGTTCTTCGAGCTGATGAACCAGGGCCAGGTGCACGGCTTCATCTGCCAGGGATTCAACCCCCTTGCTGCGGCTCCGAACAAGGCGAAGTTGAACCTGAGCCTGGCGAAGCTCAAATTCCTGGTGGTCATGGACCCGCTGGCCACCGAAACGTCCGAGTTCTGGCACAACTTCGGCGAGCACAACGACGTGGATCCGTCCAAGATCCAAACCGAGGTCTTCCGGCTGCCCACCAACTGCTTTGCCGAGGAGAACGGCTCGCTGACGAACTCTTCGCGTTGGCTCCAATGGCATTGGAAGGGAGCCGAGCCCCCGGGCGATGCGCGCTCCGATCTGCAGATCATGGGCGAGATCTTCACGCGCATGCGAGCGATGTACCGGACCGACGGCGGCGCTTTCCCCGACCCCATAGTGAACCTGTCGTGGCCGTATGCGAACCCCAACAGCCCCTCTCCAGAGGAGCTCGCCCGGGAGTACTCCGGCAAGGCGCTCAAGGACCTCGCCGATCCAAAGGATCCGACCAAGGTGACGCGCAAGGCCGGCGAGCAGTTGGCCGGTTTCGCCGAGTTGCGTAATGACGGCAGCACGGCGAGCGGCTGTTGGATCTTTTGCGGCGCCTGGGGGCCGACCGGCAATCTCATGGCGCGCCGCGACAACTCCGACCCGACGGGGATTGGCCAGACCCTCAACTGGGCCTTCTCCTGGCCCGCCAATCGCCGGGTGCTGTACAACCGCGCCTCCTGCGACCCGAGTGGCAAGCCGTTCAATCCGAGCCGCAAGCTCATATCCTGGAATGGGACGGCCTGGGCCGGCGCTGATGTTCCTGACTTCAAAGCTGACGAAGATCCCACGCATGGTATGGGACCGTTCATCATGAATGCCGAAGGAGTTGCCCGGTTCTTCTCGCGGATGTTCATGACGGATGGTCCGTTCCCCGAGCATTACGAGCCGATGGAGACCCCGCTCGCCAGCAACCCGCTCAGTCCGGGCGATCCGCGCACCCTGAACAACCCGGCCGCGCGCGTGTTCGACGATGATCGCAAGGCCTTCGGCAAGCCGGATCAGTTCCCCCACGCGGCGACGACCTATCGGCTCACGGAACACTTCCACTATTGGACCAAACATGTACGCCTGAATGCGATCATCCAACCTGAGCAGTTCGTGGAGATCGGCGACGCGTTGGGCAAAGAGCTCGGCATCGCTTCCGGCGATCGCGTCAAGGTCTCCTCGAACCGTGGCTACATCGATGCAGTGGCCGTCGTCACCAAGAGATTGAGAGCGCTCCAGGTGGACGGCAAGACGCTGCACCACGTCGGCATTCCCATCCACTGGGGTTTCAAGGGCCTTGCGAAACCCGGCTTCATCGCCAACACGCTGACGCCGTTCGTCGGTGATGCCAACACGCAGACGCCGGAGTTCAAATCGTTTCTCGTCAAGGTCGAGAAGTTGTAGAGGGATCACCATGGCGCTGCAATCACTCGACATCATCAGGCGCTCGGCGACCACCCTGCCGGAGCCCGAAATTCGCTCCGGCACGGGCGATGTCACCGTCGCGAAGCTCATCGACACGACCAAGTGCATCGGCTGCAAGGCCTGCCAGGTCGCCTGCATGGAATGGAACGATCTGCGCGATGAGATCGGCACCAACGTTGGCGCTTACCAGAACCCGCCTGATTTGAGCGCCAGCTCATGGACCCTGATGCGGTTTGCCGAAGTGGAGAATACCAAGGGCGATCTGGAGTGGCTCATCCGCAAGGACGGGTGTATGCACTGCCAGGACCCGGGGTGCCTGAAGGCCTGCCCCGCGCCCGGCGCGATCGTGCAATACGCCAACGGCATCGTCGATTTCCACGAAGAAAATTGCATCGGCTGCGGCTATTGCATTGCCGGTTGCCCTTTCGACATACCCCGGATCTCGAAGAAGGATCACAAGGCCTACAAGTGCACGTTGTGTTCCGACCGGGTTGCCGTGGGCCTCGAGCCGGCCTGCATCAAGGCGTGTCCTACGGGCGCGCTCGTCTTCGGCACCAAGGAAGACATGAAGCTGCATGCTGCAGACCGGATCGAAGACCTGAAATCACGCGGGTTTGAGAACGCCGGACTGTACGATCCGGCGGGCGTGAGCGGCACCCATGTCATGTATGTGTTGCATCATGCCGACACGCCGCACATCTACAACGGGCTGCCTGGCAAGCCTCACATCAGTAATACCGTGCAGCTCTGGAAGGGTATTACGAAGCCGCTCGCGCTTGCCGCCATGGCCCTGGCCGCCCTTACCGGTTTCTTCCACTACATCCGTGTTGGGCCCAATGAGACCGACGAGGGCGATGAGGCCCGCGCGGCGGATGAGATGGCGAAGACGCTGAACAGTCCGGAGAAAAGGCCATGACCGATTCGACTCGCATCACGGATGCGCCCGGGCACAGCACGGGCGAGGCTGGCCAGGGGTCCCCGAGGCGCCGCGATACGATCTTGCGGTACACGACGAGTGACCGCACCAATCATTGGCTGACCGCGATTGCCTTTGTATGCGCAGGACTGTCGGGACTCGCGATGTTTCACCCCGCGGTGTTTTGGCTGAGCGGCCTGTTCGGCGGCGGCCCGTGGACGCGAATACTGCATCCGTACATCGGTTTGTTCATGGTGGTGGCGTTTGCATTGCTCGCCGTCCGGTTCTGGAGTCACAACTTCCTGCAGCCGGCGGACTGGAAATGGCTGCGCCAGATTCGGGACGTGGTGAACAACCGCGAGGACCGTTTGCCCGAAGTCGGCCGCTACAATGCCGGCCAGAAGCTGCTCTACTGGGTCATCGTGGTGTGCCTCGCCGGCCTGCTGCTGACCGGGATCGTCATCTGGCGGGCCTATTTTTCCGATTATTTTTCGATCCGGGTGGTTCGGCTCGCTGCGCTGCTGCATGCCTTCTGCGCGTTCGTCCTGATTACCTCGATCATCGTGCACATCTACTCGGCCATCTGGGTCAAAGGCTCGGTGCATGCAATGACCCGGGGGACCGTGACACCGGGGTGGGCCTGGAAGCATCATCGGGCCTGGTTTCGCGAGATGATCCATGCAGCGAATTCTAGATCCCGCCCGGATTGAGGCGTTTGCGGCAACGTCCGTCCCGCGCATCCGATTGCCCGACCCGGCGAGCCTTTTCGCGCGCCGCGGGCAGCGCCTGCGCACGTTGGCCGAGGGGCACTCCCTGGGGGATTACCTTCGCCTGATGGCGGCCGTGGCCGACGGCCAGCAGGTGGCGCTCGATGCTCTCAGGGCGGCCCTCGTAGCCGAGCAGTTTGCACAACAACTCGGCCGGCAGATCGAGCTTGCCCATGAGCACCGCATGCCCTTGTTGCAGGCAGCCGGCTTTCCGCGGCAGGAGCGCTGGCGAGCCATCCTCACTGAGCTGTGTACGTCGATTGCGGGTGCGCCCGGCTTTCCGGCGGGTGTTCGTTCGGTTTGCGAGCGCATCATCGCCAGCCCTGGGGCCGGGATTGAGACCCAGGCAGACCTGCTGATCGCAGCTCGCACCAGCGGTGTGGACGCTCAGGCAGCGCCATTCGTAATGGCAGCATTGCAGGTGTACTGGGCAGCGATGACTTCATCCCTGCAGATGAGCGATGTCACGCAAATTGACGTTCCTGGTGTGTGTCCAACGTGCGGTACCCTGCCGGTTTCCAGCATCGTCCGGTCGGACAAACGGTCGCAGGGGTATCGCTATCTGCATTGCGGACTTTGCGCCACTGAATGGCACCTGGTGCGGATTACCTGTAGTCAGTGCCTCACGACCGAAGGGATCGTCTACCATTCCATCGAGGGCGGGTCGGCGGCGGTCCGTGCGGAGTCTTGTGGCCAATGCCATACGTACCGCAAGATTCTGTACCAGGAAAAGGATCCTGAGGTGGAGCCCGTGGCCGACGACCTCGCAAGCCTGGCACTCGATCTGCTGATGACGGAGGAAGGCTTGCACCGCGGCAGTGGCAACCCGCTCCTTTGGCAGAACACGGAAACCTGAGTGGGTGCACCGCGCGCCAGTCCAGCTAACATCCCCTCGGTCGACCGTTTACTCAACAGTGCGGCGCTCGAATCCCTGCTCGCCCGTTATGGGCGTACCCGGGTCGTAACCGACCTGCGTGCCTGCCTCGACTCTCTGCGCCAGGCCGCCCTGGCGGGCACACTCGATGCTGTTTCCCTGTCCGATGAGGCAATCGGGTCGCATCTGCGGGCGAAGCTCGAGGCCGGTACGGCCCCGGCCCTGCGTGCGGTCTTCAATCTGACTGGAACGGTTTTACACACGAACCTGGGTCGCGCCGTGCTGCCCGAAGAAGCGGTCAGCGCAGTGCTGCAGTCCATGCGAGCACCGGTGAACCTCGAATACGACCTTGCGACCGGGCGGCGGGGCGAGCGCGATACTCTCGTCGAGAAGTTACTTTGTGAGCTGACGGGTGCCGAGGCCGCCACAGTCGTGAACAACAACGCCGCGGCGGTGTTGTTGATGCTCAGTGCCGTGGCTTCACGGCGCGATGTGATCGTGTCGCGTGGCGAGTTGATCGAGATCGGCGGCTCGTTCCGGATTCCGGATATCATGCGGCAGGCAGGCACGAAGCTCGTCGAAGTTGGCACAACCAACCGCACTCACCTGTCTGACTATGCGGCTGCCATCGGACCGCGGACCGGGTTGCTCATGAAGGTGCATACCAGCAACTACGCTGTATCCGGGTTCACCCACAGTGTTTCGGTGTCCGAGCTTGCCGAGCTGGGACGCGCTCGGTCCGTGCCGGTTGCGGCTGACCTCGGAAGCGGGTCGCTGGTTGATATGACGCGCTGGAATCTTCCGAAGGAGCCGACAGTGCAGGAGACTGTGACCCAGGGCGCCGACCTCGTCTCGTTCAGCGGGGACAAGCTTCTGGGCGGCCCCCAGGCGGGTCTCCTTGTGGGCCGCGCCGAGCTGATCGCGAAGATTCGCAAGCACCCTCTCAAGAGGGCACTCCGGGTGGGGAAACTGACGCTTGCCGCGCTTGAACCCGTGCTAGCGCTTTACCGTCATCCGGAGTCTCTTCCCGAGCGTTTGACTACGCTGAATCTGCTGACTCGGCCTTCTTCCGAAATTCAGGCGCAAGCAGTGCGACTGAGGCCGGTAGTGCAAGCGGCCATCGGACATGCGTACGCGGTCACGGACGCACCGGTGGTGAGTCAGATTGGCAGCGGTGCGCTACCTATTGACACGTTACCTAGCCATGGCTTGGCCATACGAGTGATCAAGGGTAAACGGGGCAGCCTGGATCGGCTGGAGGGCTTGCTGCGGGGTTTGCCTCGGCCTGTGATTGGGCGCGTGAGCGATAAGACGTTGTGGCTGGACATGCGTTGTCTGAGTTCGGCGGACGAGGCTGCGTTTGTCGATCAGTGGGGTAAGCTTGCATCATGATCGTCGGCACTGCCGGCCACATCGATCACGGGAAGACCACGCTCGTGCGCGCACTCACGGGCGTCGATACTGATCGGCTGAAGGAAGAGAAAGCGCGCGGCATTTCTATCGAGCTCGGATTCGCCTATACGCCATTGCGCAACGGCGATGTCCTTGGCTTTGTCGACGTGCCGGGTCACGAGCGACTGGTGCATACCATGGCCGCTGGCGCCTGCGGCATTGATTTTGCGTTGCTCGTAATCGCTGCGGATGACGGCGTCATGCCGCAGACGCGCGAGCATGTCGCCATCCTTCAGTTGTTTGGGGTTACGCGAGGTGCGGTTGCTCTCACCAAGATCGACCGCGTGGACGTAGCGCGAGCGTTAGCCGTCGAGGCTGAGGTTGAGGCGCTTCTTGCGGGGACGGCGCTCCGGGGTTCGCCGGTGTTTCGGGTCAACGCTACTGTGCCTGGGGGTGTTGGGGCGCGGGTGTTGAAGGAGTATTTGGAGGGGGTTGCGGAGTGGTTTGGGCACGGGGCCGGGGTTGGCGCCGCCGGCGCGCATGCGGGTGTTGCCATCCCCGGCACGGTCCCCCGTGACGCCCGACTCTTTCGGCTCGCTGTAGATCGCGTATTCACCCTCCCAGGGCACGGGACAGTAGTTGCCGGCACTGTGTTCTCCGGGAGCGTTCGCACCGGCGACACCGTCGCGGTCTTTCCATCAAACACACCTGTCCGTGTGCGCAGCATCCATTCGCAAAATCGCCCTGCCGACGTCGGCCGTTCAGGTGAACGTTGCGCCTTGAACATCTCTGGCGTCGAGAAGAGCGCCCTGAAGCGAGGTGACTGGCTTGCTGATGCACGCGCACTCGCGCCCACCACACGCATCGATGTGCGCTTCGAGCTGATCGCAGACACGCACAAAGCATTCAAGGCGTGGGCACCGGTTCACTTCCACCACGGCGCAGCGCACCTAACTGCACACGTGGTCCCGCTTGAGGGCTCCACGATCACACCGGGCTCGCCGTGCCTCGCGCAGATCGTATTCGAAACGCCGATCTGCGCGATCCCTGGCGATCGATTCATCGTTCGCGATGCGCAAGCAATCCACACGCTTGGCGGCGGAGTCGTTCTCGACCCGTTTGCACCATCGCGCAAGCGCCGATCGCCGGAGCGAATGCGCTACTTGCATGCACTGGAGCGTATGATCGAGGGTGAAGGCTTGGCCCCACTCCTCGCAGAGGCATCATATGGTGTCAAACAGTCCGACCTCATCCGTCTCACCGGACAGTCACCCGAGCGAATGGCTTTGCCAGATGGCGTTACCACGGTTGATGGCGCGCGCGAGCGGTACGTTCTGCTCTCGTCTTCCTGGCGCGGGCTTCGGGAGCAAGCGATACACGCGTTGCGCAAATTTCACGTCGAATCGCCCGACGAGCCTGGACCAGACGTTGGACGTCTCCGTCGAATTGCATTACCCCAGCTTGCGGATGATCTCTGGCGTGCCCTCATCGCGGAACTTGCTTCTGAGCGCACAATCCTCCGGAGCGGCCCGTGGCTGTACTTCCCCGGGCACGCGGTAACCCTATCGGAGCGGGAAAAAACGTTGGCAAGGAAGCTTCAGCCTCTCATTGCTGCTGGACGCTTCAACCCGCCGTGGGTCCGTGATCTCGCAAGCGCGCTCCACGAGCCCGAGGACAGCGTGCGCCACGTGCTACGCAAACAAGTCACGCAGGGGATCGTGTATCAGGTGGTGCACGACCTCTTCTACGATGGCCAGTGCATTGACGAACTGGCGACTGTCGCTGCCACACTCGCGCGGGAGCACGGTACGGTTGAGGCAGCGCAGTATCGCGACGCCGTTGGCCTCGGTCGCAAGCGTGCAATCCAAATCCTCGAATTTTTCGACCGTGTCGGACATACGCGCCGCATGCGGGACTCGCGCGTTTTGCGCGCGGATAGCGGGTGGCGGGGCGCTTAGCTCAGCGGGGCCGCGTGACTCAGCGAGGCCGCTGGCTTACCCTGTGCTTGTGGAAGGTACGCGTACCCGGTGGTGCGGCTGGGCTTCAAACCCGGTATGGGGGCGTCAGCCGCTTCCTGGTAGGTTCGACTCCTGCTGCCTTCCGCCAGGATTCTCGAGGAACATCCCATGACTCCCTTCCCCACCCCCACTCCTCGGCTGACCTCTCTCTCCCACGGTGGTGGTTGCGGCTGCAAGATTGCCCCTGGCGTGCTCGCCGATCTTCTTGCCCGCTCACCGTCAGCTGGCGCGTTCAGTCAATTGCTTGTCGGAACTGAGACCTCCGACGATGCCGCGGTCTATTGCCTGAACGATGAGCAGGCGGTGATTGCCACTACGGACTTCTTCATGCCCATCGTTGACGACCCGTTCGACTTCGGACGGATTGCAGCGACGAACGCTCTGTCTGACGTGTACGCCATGGGGGGAACACCGATTATGGCGCTGGCCATTCTCGCCATGCCCATCAAAGTGCTGCCGCCGGATGTCATCGGCGAAATCCTCCGCGGGGGCGAGAGCGTCTGCGCGCAAGCCAACATACCAATAGCGGGTGGCCATAGCATCGACTCCGTCGAACCCATCTACGGTCTCGCCGCTATCGGCGTCGTCCACCCGCGCAATGTGAAGCGCAATTCCACTGCGATCGCCGGCGACGTCCTGCTGCTCGGCAAACCCTTGGGCGTAGGTATTCTCTCAGCTGCTTTGAAGAAGGGTCAGCTGACCGATACGGACTATCGAGCCATGATCGCCACGACCACGCTGCTCAATCGCGCGGGCGCAGACCTTGCCCAGGTGCCCGGGGTACACGCGATGACCGACGTGACCGGGTTTGGCCTGCTGGGCCACCTGCTCGAGATGTGCCGCGGCTCAAAACTAGCCGCACACGTATCGGCGGCCAAAGTCCCGTTGTTGGAGAATGTGCTTGCGCTGGCCGATGCCGGCGTCGTCACAGGTGCCTCCGACCGCAACCGGGCGTCGTACGGGGATCACGTACGCTTTGCTGAAGACCCGGGTAAGGCGATGAAATCGTTGCTGTGCGATCCGCAGACGTCCGGTGGACTCCTGGTGTCGTGCACACCTGAAGCCGTATCTGCGGCGCTGGACGTATTCAAGCGCCATGGCTGTGAACGCGCCACGAAGATCGGGGCAATGGTCGAGGGAGCACCCATTGTGGAGATTGGTGCCTGACCCGCGTTGAGCGGCCTCTATCCCTACGGCGGCGGGCCCTCGCGATTCCACCAACCGCCCCCCAATGCCTGAAACAAGGCAGCTGTGTCGGTGTATCGATTGGCTTCGGCCTGGGCGAGATTCAATACGGCTTGCTGATATGTTTGCTGCGCATTCAGCAATGCCAGGTACCCCACGGACCCGAGTTCGACGTTGCGGCGGACCACCAACAGACTCTCCTTCGCGGCGTGTTCAGCACGTACGCTAGCGCTCAGCGTCTGTGCGTCGAGCTGCAGAGCGGTCAATGTATCCGCGACGTTTTGGAAAGCGGTCAGCACTGCGCTTCGATACTGCGCTCCTGCCTGGTCAAGCCCTGCCCGTGCGGCCCGCTCTTTGTGTAGCAACGCTCCGCCGGAGAACAACGTCTGCGTAAGACTTGCCCCACCGGCCCAGAAAGTGTTTCCAGCAGCGAACAGCTGACCGAATTGCGTCGATGCGCCGCCCTCATTTCCCGTGAGGGTGATCTGCGGCAGCATGTTTGCAACGGCCACGCCAACCTGGGCGGTTGCGGAATGCAATTGTGCCTCCGCCGCCAGCACGTCCGGCCTTTGGCGAACCAACTGAGCAGGGACCGTCACCGGAAGATCTTCCGGCAGGTGCAGGCTTTCCAAGTCGAAGTGCTCGTCCACCGGCTCACTGGGAAAGTGGCCCGTCAGCGTCGCCAGGGCGTGGCGCGACTGCTCGAGCTGCTTCTTGAGCGGCGGTACGGTCGCTTCCGCAGTTGCGAGTGCCGCTTCCTGCGCCATTACATCCGTCATGGCAATGGACCCGATCTCATTCTGCCGCCGCAGTATCTGGAGGGCTTCACGTTCGCTCTGGACAATGCCGTCGGTCGCTGCTAACTGGGCGCGTGCGGCAGCCTCTTCGATAGCGGTGGTGACCACGTTGGAGGCCAGTGTGAGATAGGTAGCCTCCAACTGATACTGCTGTGACTCTGCCAGGGAGTGGAGCGACTCGACCTCGCGGCGAGTGCCGCCGAAGACATCGAGCACATAGGAGACGCTGACCTGTGCCGTGTGCAGGTTGAAAATCGATTCGCCCGAGTTCAACGTGGGCGCGAGCGTCCCAGTCGCATTACGGTTCCGCGAAAAGGAATAGTCGGCCTGGACACTCGGCAACAACGCGCCGCGTTGGGCGTAATAGTTCTCGTTGGCTTGACGGAGTGCAGCTTGAGCGCTCTGCACCGAGGGGTTGTTTTTGAACGCCTGTTGGATCAGGGCGTCCAGCGCAGGCGACTGAAACAATGTCCACCACTGCGCGGGGAGTTTCATCCCAGCGACGAAACGCTGCGCGTCTCCTCCCGTCACCGAGGCGGACTCGGTATGCGCCGGCAACGGATCGGGCAGATAGGCCTGCACTGCAGGGGGTGCGGGCTGCTTGAAATTGGGCCCTACCGCGCAGCCGGAAGTGATCAGGACAGTGCAGATCGACGAGGCTATGGTCGCACGGGTCCCCGCGATACCCGCCGCGCGCCAGCGTGCAGTCATGTCGCCGCCTGCGCCGGCACGACACCCTCTGGCCCTGGCATACGCCGGGAGAAGAGAAGGATCAGTACAGGCAGCACCAGCAACACGAGTATCGGTGTGAGCAGCATGCCACCTACCACAACCAAGGCCAGTGGCCGCTGTACCTGCGACCCTATACCTGTGGACAGAGCGGCAGGCACAAGTCCCACGCACGCAACTACGCACGTCATCATCACAGGCCGCATCTGAACCCTGCAGGTGTGCAGGATTGCGCTCACCCGGTCCATACCCTCTTCGATGTGCAGGTTGTAATAGGAAAGCACGATGATTCCATCCATCGTCGCAATCCCGAACAAAGCAACAAAGCCGATGGCGGCCGACACGCTGAACGGCGTGCCCGTGACGGCCAGCGCGAAGATACCGCCGACGAGCGCCATGGGAATCACGCTCGCAGCCAACAGCACATCGGTCAACGAACCGAAATTGACAAACAACAGTATGCAGATCAGCGCGATGCTGATGGGTACCGCCACTGCCAGCCTGTGCAGGGCGTCCTGCAGGTTGCCGAACTCGCCCACCCATTCGAGGCTGTAGCCGCCGGGAATCTGCACCTCGCGAGCCACCTTGCTCTGCGCTTCCAGCACTGCGCTCCCCAGGTCGCGGCCGCGCACGCTGAACTTGATCGGTACGTAACGCTCCTGGTGTTCCCGATAGATGAACGAGGGCCCCGAGATCAATTTAACGTCTGCGACATCGCCCAGCGGAATCTGAACGGTTGCACCGCTGCCCGAGGGGTCCAGGACGCCTATGGGGATACGCCTGATGGCATCGGGATCGCCGCGATACTCGTGGGCAAGCCGAACGATCATGGGGAAGTGCCGATCGCTGCCGCTTTCGTAGAGGTCGCCCGCCGCCTGGCCGCCGATGGCAGCCTGCACAGTTGCGTTGATGTCTCCGGGGAACAGCCCCAGTCGTGCCGCCCTCGTGCGGTCGATATCGATCCGGATCGTCGGCTGGCCCAAGGGCTTCAGAACGGCCAGATCCGTTATCCCCGCCACAGTCTGCAGCACACCGTGAATCTTCTGTGCAGTGCTCTCCAGAGTACCGAGGTCGTTACCGAACAGCTTTACCGAGTTCTCGCCCTTGACGCCCGACGCGGCCTCCTCGACGTTGTCCTGGATGTACTGCGAGAAGTTGAATTCAACTCCGGGGAATTGTGATTCCAGCGCCTGGGTGAGCTGCGCCGTCAACTTCTCCTTGTCCATCCCCGCCGGCCAGGCATCGGCAGGCTTCAGCGGTACGAAGAATTCCGCATTGAAGAAGCCGGTGGCATCGGTACCGTCATCGGGCCGGCCCTGCTGGGAGATGGCCGTCTCGACTTCCGGAAAGCTGCGGATGGTGCGCCGCATCCGATTCACATAGGTGTTGCCCTCCTCCAGGGAGATCGACAGCGGCAACGTGGCGCGAATCCAGAAATTGCCCTCCTCCAGCTTCGGCAGAAACTCCAGGCCGAGGGCCCGCGTGGCTATACCCGCCATCACGATCAACACCCCGAGGCCGCCGAGCGTAACCAGCTTGTTGGCGAGTGCGAATTCGACCACCGGCTCGTACACCCGGCGCAGCCCGCGAACCAACAGCGTTTCCGTTTCGGCGACAGTGTCTGGCAGGAGCAGCGCGCTCAGTGCGGGCGAAATCGTGAACGTCGCAATGAGACCCCCCGCAATGGCGTACCCGTAGGTTTTGGCCATGGGCCCGAAGATGTGCCCCTCTATGCCGCTCAACGTGAACAAAGGAACGAAGCCTGCAATGATGATGGCGGCGGCAAACAGGATGGCCTGGTTGACCTCGGTCGCGGCATTGGCGATGACAGCGAACTTGCCACGAAACATGCCGCTCCCGCGTACCAGGTGCATGAGCGGGCCGCCGGTGCGGCGCGCCTCCGCACTCTCGCTGAGATGGCGGAAGATGTTCTCGACCATGATCACGGAGGCATCGACGATCAGGCCAAAGTCGATTGCGCCCACGGACAGCAGGTTCGCCGACTCTCCCCGCAGAATCATCAGCCCGATCGCGAACGCGAGCGCGAACGGAATCGTGCACGCAACGATGAGCGCGCTGCGCAGATTCCCGAGGAACGCCCATTGCAACAGGAAGATCAACAACACCCCGGCCAGCACGTTGTGCAGCACCGTGCGCGTGGTCACCCTGATGAGATCCGAGCGATCATAGATCCTTTCGATCTTCACACCCGGGGGGAGAGCTCCCGATGCATTGATCGTTTCGACCTGCGCCTTCACGCGCTCGATGGTCGGCATGCTCTGCTCACCCCGGCGCATGAGCACAATCCCTTCGACGACATCGTCGTCTGCGTCATGCCCTGCGATTCCCAATCGGGGCGCATGCTCGATGCGAATCTCGGCAACATCGCCGACCACGACCGGGATTCCGCGAGTCGAGGTAACCATGGTCCTGCGGATGTCATCGATCGAATGGATGAGTCCGACACCTCGCACGACAGCCGACTGCGGTCCGATGTTGACGGTTTGCCCGCCCACGTTGACGTTACTGCTGTTGAGAGCTTGCAACACCTGCGAGAGTGACAGGCGGTACTGCACGAGGCGGCGCTGATCAACCGTGATCTCATAGGTCTTCGTTTTGCCGCCCCAACCGGTGACGTCGATGACCCCGGGAATCCCCTTGAAGCGCCTTTGCAGTACCCAGTCCTGCAGTGTCTTCAAATCGGTAACCGAATACCCCGCCGGCCCGGTGATTCGATAGCGGTAGATTTCACCGATGGGGCTGGTCGCAGAGATCTGGGGCAGTGCGCCGTTGGGCAGAGCGGGCAACTGCGCCAGGCGGTTGATGACCCACTGCTCTGCCTGCTCGTAAGTGAAGTCGTAGGTAAATTGCACCTTGACGTCGGACAGGCCAAACAGCGAAATCGTGCGCACGGTAGTCACGTGCGGGATCCCGGCCATCTGGATCTCGATGGGAATGGTGATGTAGCGCTCCATCTCCTGCGCGGACTGTCCGGCGCTTTGCGTGACGATGTCCACGAGCGGCGGCACGGGATCCGGATAGGCCTCGATGTTGAGTTGCCGGAATCCTGCGAAGCCCGCGAGGAGCACCAGCGGCAGCGCAATGGCGATAAAAGTGCGCTGTTTCAGCGCGAAGGCAATGATCCCGTTCATGAGAATGCGCGCCGGCGCGTGGCCGTGATCACCCGGGTTGCGCGGCGCGATCGATGAACAAGCTGCCGCGCGTCACGACTTTTTCGCCCGCTTTGAGACCTGCCAACACCTCGACCATGCCGTTGTTGCTGCGGCCCGTGCGGATCTGCCGAAGAGCGAGAGCGTCGCGTCCCTGCACGACCCAGACACGAGCTGCGTCACCCTCGCGCACGACTGCCTCTTCGGGAACGGCAAGGGCATGGGACTCACCGCCCGTAATGATGCTGAAGCTGGCAAACATCTGCGGCTTGAGTTTGCCGTCAGGGTTCGTAATCGTCGCACGCACCGGGACGCGGTGAGTCACCGGGTCCACCGCGGAGGCGACTGAAGTGAGTTTTGCCTCGAAGACCTTGCCGGGCAGCGCCGGGACCCGCACTTCGACTGGCTGGCCGACCTCGACCAGGGGCGCATCGACCTCCCGCACGTCGGCCACCAGCCACACAGTGGCCAGGTCTCCAATCGTATAAATGGGTGTCGAATTGCCGGCCTGCAGGTACTGCCCCGGGCCCACCTGCCGGTCACTGACCACACCCTCGATCGGTGCCGTGACGAAGGTCACGGGATTCGGTGTCTTCGCCCGCTCCAGCGCCGCGATTTGCTGGTCAGTCTGACCAAAGATCTTCAGTCGGTTGCGCACCGAATCCAACGCCGTCTGGGCGGCCGCCAGGTCAGCCTGCGCCTGTTGCCAGTCCTGCAGGGATCCGCCCTTGCTGTCAAAGGCCGCATGCCGGCGCTCTTCGGCAATCCGCGCAAGCTTCAGCTGCGTGAGTGCGTTCAACAGGTCACTCTGGGTCTGCGCAAATTCGGCGGCTTCGATGCTGAACAGGGGCGCGCCTTTTTTCACATGCTCGCCTATCCCGGCAATCACACGGATGACCCGTCCGGAATAAGGTGAGAAAACCTGTGTCGCCGTGTCGCTGTTCAGCGCGATCCGCCCATCGGCGGCCTGCTCCGAGCGAAACTGGAGCGTGGTAACGGTGTTGACGGTCAGACCGGACAGTTGCGAAGGTGTCAGGTGGACTGCGGTGTCAGCCGGCCCATGGTCGGTTGCGGCTGGTGCTGGCGGTTCCGGTTGTGCTGCATGAAGTCGCGAGACGCCCCAGCCCACGGCGAGAATGCCTGCAGCTGACAAGGCCATCAGGAGTACGATCTGTGCTTGCCTGGCTCTCGGTAGCGCACGGCGCGCGAGGCCATTCGTCGTCTGGTCCATATCGTTTGAGTCCGGAACGGGTGTTCGCGTTGATTTCGGCGGGTGGCGCGCCAGTCCATTGCGCACGCGAGTCGACAGTGTAAAGGGGCAAGGTTTCGCCCGGCTTTCGACTGCCTTTCGCGAACCTTGCGTGCGATCTCGCAGTTCACAGACAATGAAACCATGGGACAGCGGGAGAACCGGTTAGTGTCAACGTGGCTCGTCTGGGCGCTGTTATCAGCGTGTTTTGCTGCGCTCACGGCGGTGTTCGCGAAGGTCGGGGTGGCGAAAATAGAACCTGACGTCGCGACGCTCATCCGCACGGTCGTCATTCTGATCGTGCTGTCTGGAATCGTCGTCGGGACCGGGCAATACAGGCTGATTGCCGCTACACCGCCCCGGACTTACCTGTTCCTCGTACTGTCGGGGCTCGCGACCGGCGCGTCTTGGTTATGTTACTTCCGGGCGCTGCACATTGGTGATGCGGCGCGTGTGGCTCCCGTCGACAAGTTGAGCGTCGTGCTCGTTGCCGCCTTCGGCGTCACCTTCCTGGGCGAGAGGCTGTCGGCAATCAACTGGCTGGGTGTGGCGCTGATTGCCGCCGGGGCCTGGCTGGTGACATTGCGACTTTAGCGGGGACTCCCTGCTGGCCCTCCACTGCAGTCTCCGTGGGGTGGGGCTTGGGTCCCGAGCCCGGAGGCCCGGGAGCCCAGCAAGCTCCCGAGGGGCCTTCCTAGCGTCTCTTCAGGGCCTGCGCCCACGCTTCAGCCATTGCACCGTTGGATTGTGACTCACGCGGCGGCGCTGCGCCCCGCGAGCCATTGCGGTCTCGCTGGGACGATTCGCGACCGTCCCGCTGCTGACCACCCCGGTTATCACGCGGGTTGCCGCGGTTATCACGTGGCGGGCCGCCTCGACCATCGCGGGACTGTGCATTCCGATGGTCGCGCGCTGGCAGCCCACGCCCTTCCGGCCGCGTCGGCTCACCCGCGCCGTGAGCAGGTGGCGCATCCAACTTCATGGTCAGCGCGATCCGCTTCCGCTGCAGGTCAACCTCCAGGACTTTCACCTTGAGCACATCGCCCGCCTTCACCAGCTCACGCGGGTCCTTGATGAACTTGTGCGACATCATGGAGATGTGTACGAGACCATCCTGGTGCACGCCGATGTCAACGAAAGCTCCGAAGTTGGTCACGTTGGTGACCACGCCCTCGAGCAACATGCCGGGTGTCAGGTCCTTGAGATCCTCCACACCCTCCTGGAACGCCGCCGTCTTAAACTGCGGGCGCGGGTCCCTCCCGGGCTTCTCGAGCTCCTTGAGAATGTCGCGGACGGTGGGCAGGCCGAACTGCTCGCTGGTATAACGGGCCGGATCCAGCTCCTTGAGCGCGCGGGCATCACCGGTCAGCTCGGTCAGGGGCTTGCCGAGATCCGCGAGAATCCGTTCGACAACGGGATACGCCTCCGGGTGCACTGCAGAGGCATCGAGTGGGTTGTCGCCGCCCATGATCCGCAGAAATCCTGCCGCCTGCTCGAATGTCTTGGCCCCGAGGCGCGGGACCTTCTTGAGCCCTTCCCTGTTGGCGAATGCGCCGTGCTCGTCCCGATATCGCACCATGGCTTCGGCCAGGGTCGCCGATAGTCCCGAGATCCGCGCCAGAAGAGCGGGCGAGGCGGTGTTGACGTCGACACCCACCGCGTTGACGCAGTCCTCGACGACGGCGTCGAGCGAGCGGGCTAACTTTGTCTGACTCACATCATGTTGATACTGTCCGACGCCGATCGACTTCGGGTCGATTTTCACGAGCTCTGCCAGCGGGTCCTGCAGGCGCCGCGCAATGGATACGGCGCCCCGGAGGCTGACATCCAGGTTGGGAAACTCGCGCGACGCAAGCTCCGATGCCGAATACACCGATGCACCGGCTTCCGAAACCACGATCTTTGTGAGTTTCAGCTCCGGATGCTTCTTGATCAGTTCAGCAGCCAGTTTATCGGTCTCGCGGGACGCTGTGCCATTACCAATACTGATGAGGTCCACGCTGTGAGTTTTCGCGAGCTGTGCGAGGGCATGCAGGGCGCCATCCCAGTCGTTGCGCGGTACGTGCGGATATACAGTGGCAGTGTCCAGCACTTTGCCGGTTCGATCGACGACAGCGACCTTGACCCCGGTGCGCAAGCCCGGATCGAGTCCCATGGTGGCGCGTGGACCCGCAGGGGCTGCCAGCAGCAAGTCGTGGAGGTTGCGCGCGAACACACGAATCGCCTCCTCTTCCGCATGCTCGCGCAGCGCCGCGAACAGCTCACCCTCGATCTGCCACGCCAGTTTGACTTGCCACGTCCAGCGCGCGGTCTGCAGCAACCAGGCATCCGCGGGACGTCCCTGGTCGGCTATCCCGTTGCGCGTGCAAATTTTGCGCTCGCATGTATTAAAGGGTGCCTGCGAAGGTGTTGAATTCGTACCCTCCGCCTCAGCCAGCTCCTCCGGCAGCTTCAGGGCCACCTGCAGGACTTCCTCCTTGCGTCCGCGAAACAGTGCCAGTGCCCTATGAGAGGGCACGGCGCCGATGGGCTCGCGATAGTCAAAGTAGTCGCGGAACTTCGCGCCGGCTTCCTCTTTTCCAACCGCGACCTTTGATACGAGCTGGCCCTGCTCTTTGACGTGCTCGCGCAGTGCGCCGACGAGCTCGGCGTCTTCGGCAAACTGCTCCATGAGAATCTGCCGCGCGCCCTCCAGCGCCGCTTTGACATCCGCGACTCCAGGGTTCTCGCCCTGCTCGGTCGTGAAGGGGGGCTTGAGAAACTTCAGGGCTTCTTTTTCCGGAGTGAGCGTCGCATCCGCGAGAAGGGTCACAGCGAGCGCATCGAGGCCCGCTTCGCGCGCAATCATTGCCTTGGTACGCCGTTTCGGCTTGTAAGGAAGATACAAGTCTTCGAGACGTTGTTTGGTATCGGCGGCATCGATGCTCGCCTGCAATTGCGGTGTGAGCTTGCCCTGTTCGCCGATGCTCTTGAGAATCGCCGCGCGGCGCTCTTCGAGCTCGCGCAGATAGCCGAGCCGCTCTTCGAGAGTGCGCAGCTGGGCATCATCCAGGCCATCGGTGGCTTCCTTTCGATAGCGCGCAATGAACGGAACCGTGGATCCGGCATCGAGAAGGCAGACAGCGGCCGCAACCTGCCGGGGGCCCACCGCAAGTTCGGTGGCGATACGAGCTTCAATGGATTGCATCGGAACGGAGGGACTCAGGTGAGACGGGCGCGCACTATGCAGAACATACCCAAGTGCAACAAGACTTGAGATTTCGGCGCGGTTGGCGCAAAGGGACCGCGCAGCCGCACCAGGGGTGGGCCGACGGCCGCCAATGCCTGCACTGACACGGGCCCGCGCAGTCGCGGCAAGAGACCCCGGGCAAATTCTGCAACGCCCAAGGTAATCTTTGCAATTGCGAGCGCCCTCGGGAACGGTGTTCCGTACACTGCTCGCTCTCGAGGATCACAAGGGCTGCGTCCGTGCAGCCCGCGGCAGACTGCCTATCGGCAGTCGCCCTGTCGTGATAGACAGCCGCCGCTACAGGATGGGCAGACCGCCCTCCTATTCCTGGTCTTGCTCCGGGGTCCGGGGCGCAGCCGCTTTGGCCTGACCGTCGGTGGCCCCGCCACCGTGACTGGCCTGTCCACCTTTGCGGCCTGCCTCGGCGGCAAGCTCCGGATTCTGCGAGAAGCTGCGCTTCTCATCGGGCACGCTCTGGCCGCCCTTACGGCCCGCGACGGCCGCGAGCTGTCGATTTTGAGAAAAACTGCGCTTCGAGCCAGGGACGCTCTGGCCGCCTTTGCGGCCTGCCTCGGCGGCCAGACGCCGGTTCTGAGAGAAGCTGCGCTTCTCGTCCGGCACGGCCTTACCGCCCATGCTTGCTATCTGCCGCTGGCGCTCCTGATTCATCGACGCGAATCCGCGATTCGACGTGCGGCCATCCTGAGTTGGTACGTGAGCCATTACTACTCTCCTACACAGTAACTAAATCGGGCTCGCGGTCAACTTCTGCGAGCAGATCAGTATCAGCAAGACCCATGCCGCGAGCCGCACTGCGGTCGTCGTGAAAGAAAACAGAAAGAAATCAGTAACAAATCAATTCGTGCGCACCACGCTACCCAGCAAATGGCCGCGATCCGCCTGCCAATCGCGCAAGCTGAAACCCACGCGCTGGTCCGCCATCCAACTCTCCAGCACGATGCGGGCACAAAACGCAATGGGTCGCTTGAACGCCACATCCAGAGTGCAGGGACCGGAAAAGGCCGCCCCGCCGATTTCGGCGGCGCAGCGCGCAAGCGACCACATCCCGTGCGCAATGGCGCGTTTGAAACCGAAAAAACGGGCCGCGACATCCGCGATGTGGATGGGATTGAAATCACCGGATACGCGCGCGTATTGGCGTCCGACACCCGGAGCCACAATGAAGGTGCTCGTGGTCACGTCCTGGCGTGGGGGCACCTCCAGACTCGGAAGACCCGGCCCCCGCGTCCGGGCCCCTTTGCTTCGGTCGGGCCGCCGTGCAAGAAAGGTCGATGTCTCCGACCAAACCGTCCGTCCACCAACGCGCACCTGCGTCTGCAGATCGAGCTCCTGGCCCCGAACCGTGTCCCTGTGACCCTCGAGCCACGAATGAATTTGACCTGCGTCATCGATGTGTAGCGGACGATGCTGCACGATACGGTTGCGCGTATGGACAACACCCAGCAGGCTCACCGGAAAGGCCTCGCACGCAATCATCGCAAGGTGCAACGGTGTCGCCAATACGTGGGGATAAGTTATTGGCAGCTCTGCCGAGTCACGATCGCCGCAGACCTTGCGATAGCGCGCGAGATGTCGGCGGTCGACCGCAAAGCGCTCGAGTACCGCCTCGATGCGGGGCACTGTGTCAGTGGCGAATGCGGGTTTGCGGGCCAGCAGGATCTTCAGGTATGCCGGTGCAATCGCGGGCGCCGAGGTGAAATGCAGGCGGATCGGGCCAGCCATGCACGCCACTGTATCAGGTCTAGGGTGTGACCCTGTCGATGACGATGTTGATCAGGCCATCGCGGCCGACCAGGTAAGCTGACTCGCCGAAAGGATCGCCGCTGGCGCCCACTGGATTGCCGGAGCGCGCGATCCGTGCAACTACCTGTACCTTCTGTCCTGCCGCAATCCCCCGGCCCGGCAGCATCGAATCCAGTGCCGTCAGCTCGACAGTCTGCGGGAAATGACTGTCGAGCCGCTTCACGGCCAGCGGCGGCCCGGGCCGCTGCGGATCTCTCACGAATACAAACAACGGCGAGGAGCCTGAAGCTGACTGCGCAAGATTGGGCGCCAGCATCACGTTGATGCGCACCTTTGCGCCCGAATCCGTCGCAGCTGCAACTTGTGGCTGCCCGGCCGCGCGCGCGCCGGCGTCCGGGGCAGGTCCAGCTGCGAGCCGCTGATCGATCGCCTCGATCTGCTTCTGCAGCAGGGGCTTGATGTTGTCCGGTGGATTCAAGCTCAGAAGTTTCGCGAACCGCGCGCGCGCCACGGGCAGCTCGCCCCGGCGCATTGCAGCCGCAGCGCCGAAGAAGAGCGCCTTGCCGGACTCCGGATCGAGCGCGAGCGCCTGCTCGACGAGGCGGCCGGCACGCCGGTCGAGCTCCGTTTCATCACCGAGGGTCAGCGCTTCCGCCTGTCCGATCAGTGCTTCGGCATTCTGGCCGCCGGCCAGCCGGTCCGCCCGTTGAAAGGCGCGCACCGCGAGTTGATATTGCTGTAATACCGTGTAGGAGCGACCCAGCATCAACCAGCCGTTGAGATCCGCGGGATTCTGCTCGAGCCTGCGCGCCAGATGGGCAACCATGGTCTGCGGACTGCCGTCAGCAATTTTTGTCTGCCAGGACCAGTTCGTCCACCGGACGTACAACACCGTTGACCCGATGGCCAGAACACCGGCCGCTACCAGGGCTGCCCAGGGCGCCGGTGAGTATTCAACGGGCTTCGTTTTCAGAAGTGGAACGGCAACGAGCGCCACGCCGGCAACGGTCAGCACGGCTGCGAGCAGGACAAAGGTGATCATGAGGAGCGGATGTCCTCTTCGACAGGCTCATTGTCCTGCTCGACCAGCTTTGCACGTTGTCTCGTGACACGCACGGCCACGGCGGCGCCGATCAGCAGCAACACGCCTGGCGCCGACCAAAGCCAGAGCGTACGCGGCGCAACGCGCGGCCTGAACAGGATAAAGTCACCGTAGCGTGCAACCATATAGTTGCGGACGTCATCGTCCGACTTCCCAGCAATCAACATCTCGCTAACTTGTCTGCGCAGGTCCGCTGCCAGGCTGACAGGCGAATCTGCTATTGCCTCGTTCTGACACTGCATACACCGCAGCTCATGTGTCAGGCCGTGATAGCGCTGTTGTAGCTCGGGAGTGGGCATTTCGGTCGGATCGACCGCATACGTCGGGCCGCTTGCCAGCAGCACGGCCGCGAGCACGGCGATGAGCGCAAATGGACGCATCACGACTTTGCAGCCTGTTGAGGCGGCAGGCGCGGCACGAATTGAGTCTGCCAGGCCTCGAGAGTCAGGGGACCGATGTATTTGTATACCACGATGCCCTGGGGATCGACGAGGAATGTCTCCGGCGCGCCATACACGCCCCACTCGATCGCAATGCGGCCTTCGCGGTCGGCCGCAACGACTTCATACGGGTTGCCGAGCTCGGAGAGCCACTGCAGGGCCTGTGGGTCCTCGTCCTTCCAGTCGAGCCCGATGAGGGGCACCTGGGCCGTCTTGCGGATCTCCAGTAACGCACTGTGCTCTTCCCGGCAGCCGCCACACCACGTGCCCCAGACGTTGAACACATACCAGCGACCCTTGAGATCCGCTGAGCGGAACGTCCGGTTGGTGTCGGTCAACACCGGAAGTGTGAACTGCGGTGCAGCCTTGCCGATCAGGGGCGATGGGATCGTGCCCTTCTCCGGCGAGTGCTTGATGCCTATGGCGAGAACGATTGCCAGCAGCGCAAAAATCCCCAGCGGCAGGATGAAACGATTCATCCGGCACCCTCTTCCGCTACTCCCGGAGTTGCAACCGGCGCAGCGGCTGCCTGTCGCGCTGTGCGATAACGCCGGTCAGTCGCTGCGATTGCGCCACCGACTGCCATGATGAAGGCACCCAGCCATAGGAAATTCACGAGCGGCCGGATCTGGAACCGCACGCTCCATTTGCCGGCTCCCAGCTCATCGCCCAGCGCGACGAACACATTGCTGCCGTGGTGCATTTCAATGGCCGCTTCGGTCGTCACCTGGCGCTGCACCCAATATTGCCGCTTCTGCGGATATACGACGGAAGTAGGTACGCCGTGCCGTGTGACCACGACCGTGCCTTCGACGCCGTTGTAGTTGGGGCCTTCAATGGGTTTGACGCCCGCGAAACGAAACTCATAGTTGCCGACGACCGCGCGCTCGCCCTGCCCGAGCGCGACGTCACGCTCGAGCGTAAACGATTCCACTGTCGTTACGGAGAGTACGAAGATTCCGAGTCCGATGTGAGCGACGGACATCCCGATGACGCTGCGCGGCAGGGACAGTTTCCTGCGTATCCGGTCGATCGGGTCGACCAGTGAGGACAGAATGATCCAGGCGCCGAGCGTTGCCGCCACGGGACTCAGCACCTTGCCGTGGGAATAAACGCCAAACACGAGTATGACGCCGGCTATTGCCGCGATAACCAGTGTGGTGAGTATGGTTCGCTGCGCTGCGCCCAGGTGTCCCCTTTTCCAGTTGGCATGGATGCCCAGAGACAACAGCGCGAGCAGCGGCAACATCGACAACATGAAGGTGGGATTGAAATACGGGGTTCCAACGGACAGCGTGCCGAGACCCAGCGCATCCGAGATCAGCGGCGCCATGGTGCCGCCGAATACGGTGGCCGCTCCAATCACCAGCAGGATGTTGTTGAAGAGCAGGAAGGACTCGCGCGATACGAGCTCGAATCCTGCCTGTGATTTCAACAGCGGCGCGCGCCACGCATACAGTGTCAACGCTCCGCCGATCATCACGATCAGGAAGGCCAGGATGAAAATTCCGCGAGTCGGATCCGCAGCGAAGGAATGCACAGAAACGAGCACACCGGAGCGCACGAGGAAGGTGCCCAGCAGGCTGAGGGAGAACGCCAGCACGGCCAGCAACAGAGTCCAGCTCTTGAACAGCCCGCGCTTGTCAGTGACCGCAAGCGAGTGGATGAGCGCCGTCCCCACGAGCCAGGGCATGAACGAGGCGTTCTCGACCGGATCCCAGAACCAGTAGCCACCCCAGCCGAGCTCGTAATAGGCCCACCAGCTGCCGAGCGCGATCCCGATGCTCAGAAACGCCCAGGCCGAAGTCGTCCACGGCCGGGTCCAGCGTGCCCACATCTGGTCCATACGGCCTTCGAGCATCGCGGCGCAGGCAAATGCGAACGCCACCGCGAAACCAACGTACCCCGTGTAAAGAATAGGCGGATGAATGGCGAGGGCCGGATCCTGCAGGATGGGGTTCAGATCGCGTCCGTCCGGCGCCGGCGGATCGAGACGCAGAAACGGATTCGAGGTGGCCAGGGTGAACAACAGGAACCCGAAGCTCACCAGGCCCAACACACCGAGCACGCGGGCGGCGAACCGGGTTGGCAGCCTGGACACGCCGATTGTGACCGCAACGGTCCAGCAACCGAGGAGGAAAATCCACAGCAGCAGCGAGCCTTCGTGCGCACCCCACATCGCCGTTACGCGATAGAAGATCGGCAGCGCGGAGTTGGAATTCTCGGCTATGTACGTGACGGAGAAATCGTTGGCGACGAACGAGGCGATCAGGCACGCCACCGCAGTCGAGACCATCACGAACTGACCGGCCACAGCCGGTGTTACGGCAGCGGTCCAGCGGTCGCGGCCCAGCGCCGGACCGGCAATCCCGAAGAACGCCTGCAGGGCCGCCAGCAACATGGCGAGGATGAGCGCGAAGTGTCCTAATTCGGGAAGCATCACGCACCTCCGGGTGTGGCTGATTCGGCCTGGCGCTTTTTGAGGGACTTCGCCACTTCCGGCGGCATGTATTTCTCGTCGTGTTTCGCGAGCACTTCGTCGGCCACGAACGTGGTACCTGACATCTTCCCGTGCGCAACCACTCCCTGGCCCTCCCGGAACAGGTCGGGTAGCACGCCGGTGTAGCTCACGGGAACGTCATGTTTGAAATCGGTCACCACGAAGTGCACTTCCAGGCTCCCGGGCGCCCGCTGCACGCTTCCCTTGGTGACCATTCCGCCGAGCCGAAAGCGCTCGCCGGTCGCCACAGCGCCGGAGGTAACCTGGGTGGGATCGAAAAAGAAGGTCACGTTCTGGCGGAAAGCGCTCAAGGCCAGCGCTCCGGCAACGCTCACGCCGGCGATGATTCCGAGCACGAGCACCAGGCGTTTGCGTCGTGGGGTCATGCCTGCTCTCCCCGCATGGCCAGGCGGCGGCGCGCGTCTTCACGCGACTTGGCCAGCAGTCGCCGCGCCCAGACGATGTTCAGAACAATAACGCCCAAGGTCAGCCCGTAGGATGGCCAGACATAGGCGGCGTACCCACCCATATTGAGGAATTCGCTCATTGGGTCACCGCTTCGCGGATCCAGCTCGCCGCACGCTCCCGGTTCAGGATCTCCGCGCGTAGCCGCACGAGCAGCAGCGCAACGAACAGCACCGTGAATCCAAACAGCATCATGAGTAAGGGGATGAGCATTGATGGCGGCATCGTGGGCTTCGCCAATTGCATGACAGACGGCGCCTGGTGCAAGGAGTTCCACCACAACACGGAATAATGGATGATGGGTACGTTGACTATACCCACTACGGCCAGTACGGCACTCGCCCGGTCGGCGCGCTGCATGTCGTCCATTGCGGACCGCAGGCCCATATAGCCCAGATACAGAAACAGCAGGATGAGCTCGGACGTCAGGCGCGGGTCCCACTCCCAGTACGTTCCCCACATGCGTTCGCCCCAGAGCGAGCCGGTGACGAGTGCCGCGAACGTGAAGGAGGCGCCGATTGGCGCGCAGCTGGCGGCAGCCGCATGCGCGATCTTGATCCGCCAGATCAATCCAACACCTGCGGAAATCGCCATGGTCGAATACACCATGAGCGACATCCACGCGCTGGGGGCATGGACGTAGATGATGCGGAAGTCGTCGCCCTGTTGATAGTCAGGTGGCGCGAGGATCAACCCGCCATACAGGCCGCCGATGATCAGCACGGCTGCAAGCCACGCGAACCACGGCGTCAAGCGGGCCGCAAGCCCATAGATATAGGGCGGAGAGCCGAGCCGATGAAACCAGGTCCAGGCCATCTTCACTCCAGACTGATGCGCACGGCCGCGGCGGCCGCGAGTGGCGCAAGGGTTATGCCGAGAACCGCGAGTGCGCCGAGCAGGTACAGCGGCGGCGCGAACCCTGCGCCCCTTATCGCCAGCTCCGTGGCGCGCGCGCCGAATATCAACACCGGCATCGACAACGGCAGTGTCAGCAGCGACAACAGCGCACCGCTGCGCTTCACGCCGAGAGTCAACGCCGCGCCGATCGACCCGATCAAACTCAACGCCACACTGCCGATCGCAACCGACACGACGATTCCGCTCAGCGCAGCCGCGGGAACACCGAGCGACAGTCCTGCCAGCGGTGCCATCACGGCCAGCGGCAGCCCAGTCAGCAGCCAATGCGCCACTGTCTTGGCAAACAGCAGCCACGTCAATGACTGTCCCGACAGAACGTGCTGCTCGAGCGTCCCATCCTGCGCGTCATCGCGAAACAGGAACTCGAGCGCAAGCAGCGAGGATAACAAGGCAGCGACCCACAACACACCCGGCGCAACGTCGCGCAGGCGCGACAACTCGGGGGAAATACCGAGAGGAAACAGCGTCGTGACGATGGCAAAAAACGCCAATGGCTGAATGAGCTGACCGCGCTTGCGCAGGGCGAGACGTATATCCCGGGCAAGCACGAGGCGCGCGGCCTCGAGCGCGGAGGTGCCAGTGCTGCTCGTCTCGATGACAGAAGTGTTCACGAATTCACTTGGAGGACAGCTCCAGGCGCCTGATGACAGCCGGAGAGATCGTGAGCTCGTGGTGGATGGCGGCCACCGCCAGTCCCCCGCGCGCCAGGTGCTCTTCAATGAGTGTGCCCACCAGACGTTGCCCTTCCGCGTCCAGATTGGTGGTGGGCTCATCTAGCAGCCACAGCGGTGCTGCGATCAAGAGCAAACCCGCCAGCGCCACGCGCCGCTTCTGCCCGGCTGATAAAGTCCTGATCGGCCGATTTCCCCACTGATCGGCACCCAATCGCCCCAGTTCGCGATTCATGTCGTGAGTTGCGAGCTTTCGGCGCACACCCACCCAGTAGCGCAGGTTCTCCTCGGCCGTCAAATCCGGCTTTAGCGGAGGTTCGTGGCCGATGTAAGCAAGATCGGCGTGGAAGGCCTGCAGATCGCGGCGAATATTCTCCCCACCCCAGGTGATCGTGCCCTCTTCGGGGTACATCAGCCCACTTAACGTCCGCAGCAAGGTGGTTTTGCCGGCGCCATTGCCGCCCGTGATCTGCAGGCACTCCCCTGAATTCACGCAGAGCCTCACGCCACGCAGCACGTGTCGATCGCCCCTCCACAGGTGCAGATTCTCGGCTTGCAGGCGGCGCTCGGGCATGGGCTCTGTAGGGGGTGGAACAATGGCGCGCGAGTCTCGCAAATTCAGTAGCTTAGCGCCATAAGCACGGGTGTCTACGCGCAGCGTCAGTGACTGCGTTTTTATTGAAACTGCGAGCCGGGACATGGATTACAATCCCGCCGCCCGATGCCCGGGTGGCGAAATTGGTAGACGCAAGGGACTTGAGCAATTTGAGCACCCGGTTCGGAAACGGCCGGAGTGAATGGGGTCAAATTCGGGGAACCAGCCCCACCGCTTACCGCGGTGACTGCAATCCCGAGCTAAGCCCTTGGGAGCGTCTCTTACTCCGGTAAGTCGGAGTGAGGGCGTGGCAATTCGGACACAACAAGCGCAGGTTTTCGAGACGATTGTCCTTGTTGTTTCCGTTGACGTGGTCGAGTTCGAGCGGGATCGGCTGATCTAGCCAGACCTGCAAGCCACAGCCGACACAGACCGGTGCCAACACACCTTGTTTGATGAGCCGGTTCTTGAGCTTGTAGGACTGAATGGGTCGAGCGCCCTCGAGATACCGCTACAGCGGTGTTTTGGGCGAAAGTTGCCGATTACGACTCCATGCCCGGCCGAGGAAATGCGATGTATCGAATCCAAGGCTTTTGAGCTTGGTGCGAAGTACGTCGTAGTTGCCACCATACGGCGCGACGCTTAGTTTGGCGAGAACTTGCCGCATCGAGGTTGACGTTTGTACGGCCTCTTGCAGCTGTTCAGCCGTGTACTTCGGTCGTCGCATTTAGGCTCCTGGGAAAGTGTAGAGACTTGACGGCCCCTGCCTAACGTTCAGTGTTACATGGCACTTGGACCACGGCAAAGAGAAAGTCCAGACTCCAAATGAGTCGTAAGACCCAGCAGCGAAAGCTGTAGTGAGTACGAAAATCCCTCGGAGGCGACTCCATGCCGGTTCGAGTCCGGCTCCGGGCACCATCAGGACTTATGACGACATCTGTCGAGTCCAATTCAACCGGGTTCGCTTGCCAGCAGCTCAGCCAACCTCTGCGTATTCGATGCGATTGCGCCCGGCGCACTTGCGCCGCGAATCAGCTCGCTGGCGAACGCAGGACGCGGATCTCCCGCAGGGGCGATCTGACGAGGGTGCCCTCTGCTGCTCCCCTCGGTATGAGCTTCAAAGTCATTCCCGGTGCCAGGCCCGCCGGTGGCACGCTGCAGCCTGGATTCATTCGATAGCTCAAAGCTACAAACAACAGGCTCTCGTTCTGATCGCCCAATGCGTGCGTGAAGTCATCGTTGACCACGCAACCGGGTAACGTTGCGCTGCTTCCGCTGCTCGTGCTCATGGCCGTACTGGGAGTAAAGCCGTCCGGATAATCCCCGAAACTGCGCGCATTCACGCCGCTGAACTGAATGCTGAAATAAGTGGTCCCGCAGTTGTCGGCCGGATGGAATCCATAGGGCTTGCCGCAGGTCGTCGTCCCGATCTGAATGACCTGTACACCGACGCCTTGCAGGCCGTTGATGACCGACTCGCTGGCCGAGCAGGTGCCACCGGTCGTGAGCACGAAAACCCGTTGCAGGCCGAGATTCGGCAGCGGCTGGCCGCTGGCCACAGACAGGCCGAGCGTCGTGTTGTGAAATGCCGTTGGCGTAATGGCGCTGCCGGTTACCGGATCCGTGCTCGGATGCTTTGAATTGAACCGCAGCAGCTCAAATGTCTGCCCGCCGGTCATGTTGGTGTCGGCGATCATGTAGGCAAGCTCGCTGGCGATATCCAGGTAGCCGCCACCGTTATACCGAATGTCGAGCACGAGATCCTTCACCGCGGCTGCCTTCAAGTTGTTCACCGCGGTGACCAGCTCCGTTTCGGCCTGCGCAAGCTGATTGTTGAATAACAGGTAGCCCACTGTGCCGGTGGCGGTCGAAATCGTCTGCACGTTGGGAACCGATTTCGAGGTGACACTGGCCGCCTGCAAGGTGACCATCCGCGGGGTCGTGGAGCCAAGGTCCTCGACCTGAAACGTGTGGGTCTCGCCGGCCGCCGTCGGCGTCAGTCCTGCATTGAGCTTGTCGATGCCCGCGGTATCGGTAACGTTGATGTCCGTGCCGTCGACTGCCAGGATCGTGGTGCCACGCGCGAGGCTTGCGGGCGCCTGGCTGGCCGCGGATCCCGGCTCGGTGAATGCGATCACTACCCTCCTGGGCGGGCTTTTCTGGACAATGTCGAATTGCACTCCATAACCGACATCCGTATTGGATTGCGAAAGCGATTCCCACACGGAGGTCTGGTAGGTAAAGTGAAACTTGTCTTTGGCGCCACCCGAGGCCGTCGTTGCAGAGGTCTTCAGCAACGGGAAGTAGTTGCTGGTCGTGTACTGGGACGGGTTGAGGTCAGGGACCTCGCTGTACCACAGGTACGTGTCGTTGGTCCACGATCTCAGCCAGTTGTTCTCATCCGTGCTCGACCCCGCCATGTCGGGATACGCGCTGTGCGTGAGGGGATCCGTTCCTGACCGGGGGGATAGGCACTTTGCCGCGAAAGTGGCTGCTGGCATGTATACGCCCGCAGTGTAGGTGTTGCCGGTGGTTGATCCGCCGCCACCACCACCGCCGCCGCCGCAGGCGGAAATTCCAGCAAGAGTGACTGAGGTGAGTAACGTTACCGCAACCAGGCTATTGCGCAGGATCATTGTTAGCTTCCTTGGCCCCCCCATTTGAGCCCGAGAGTGCATCCGAGCTTACAGTCAGGCCCACGCGTTCTGTCTCATCCACACAGTTCTTGAGGCCGCACAGGCCGAATCTGTGACGGCCATCACTCTTGGGCTATGGGCGCCCTACCGTCCAACCTGTACCTGGCCGAGCAGATCACGGGCCTGTCGCGACAGCATGGCAGCGAACAGTGGCTGCAACTCATCCAGCTGATCGCGGGGAATTGCCTTCGGGTCCGCGGGAAGCGTGTAGCTCTGCCATTGCGAGGTGTAGATGCCGCCCCATTGTCTGGCACGCAAGGTGGCGCCCTCGGGACTGATGCTGATCAGCAACAACTCGGTTTCGTTGAACAGAGTGGGTTTGTCTTTCGCGCCTGCGCGCGCGCTCGTCAGAAATCCCCACCCGCGCATCGCTTCCGTTACGTCTTTGTCACGATTGTTGCCCGCGTGGTCCGAGTTGTTGAGTCCCGGGGCCATCAGGATCAGATACTCAACGCCCGCGCTGGAAGCCTGCTCCACGAGGGTCGCTGAGCAGTGCTTGGGCAGTCCGTCGGCAAGCGCCGCATTTACGAAGCAACTCTCTCGCGCGCGCTCGAGTGAATCCGTCGGTGTGAGAGCCGTGAGCGTGAGTCCCAACTGGTCCAACTGACTCTTCAGCGCTTCGGTCAGCATGTCATCCACGGGCCAATGCACCACCTGGATCTTCAAAAAACTGTCTTTGGCTTCCCTGGCGGCGTGATAGTGCATCACCTCCGCATTCAGGAGATTGACGATGCCAATTCGTGCACCGCTGGCGATCACTTTGGGCGTGCGGTCTCGCGCCAGTCCTGTCGTGCTGGTTACTGCGAGACCGGCGATCACCAGGTGAGCCAGTCCAACCATCATCAGCCTCTTCATACTCTCCAACCGAAGTTTTTCCGGCTGGCACGGTCCGCCCGGCCATCCGTCATTTATTTGGTTTCGCGCGCCATCCTCTGCACGCGGGGCCCGATGCAACCCCAACTTTCCCCCTTGCGCATGAGTCTAACGCGCAACATCGGATTTCAAACAGGGTGCGGCGGCTCTTTGGGCCCGTTATGCGAACAGGCCACGGAGCTGGTTCACATTTTCGGGAAACAGCCAACGGGTGCCGGAGGGCGGTGAATTTCGCTCATGCCCTTATGAAAAATACTCATGCACCGGGCCCGGCGGCCTCCAGCATGCGCCCCAACAATTCCTTCAACGCGCTGAGCGCTCGCTACGCTACGTCGTTCCAATCGCCGCCCGGCGGTGTATTGCGTACCGGCTCTCGTTCCGACCCGGTCCGCGCCTTCTTGTCGGCATCGGCTATGCCCGGCTGCATTTCGCCTCGTTCATGCATCCCGCCCGGTTGGGGTCCTGCGCCGGGCGCACGCGAAGGTGTGCGCTCGCCTTTCACCTTGCAGCCCTCCTCCTTACCCACTGATCCCATGATTGCGCTCCCGTCGATTACTCGCTGACGCAAGCGTATGGAGGCGATTCCCGATTGACCATCAACCGGAGCCGCAAGTGAGGGTCAGGCTTTTCCTACGAGGGTAGGCTTTTTACTGATAGCTCAGCGTCCAGCTGAGCTTTAAGGGAGACTGCACACTGCGGGCGGCGCTCTCACAGACCACTTTGGTGAGCAAAGGCCCTGTGGGGGTGTGATAGGCCACATCGTCTTGAACCGGAGCGGTGCCGCAGTGCTCGAAGCCGGACACCTCGAACTTACGTACCGCACCGTGTCCGAAAGTAGTTGTTCCACCCTTCTGCACCGGAGCGTCGGAGTAGGTGGCAAATTCCATCCGCAGACCGTTCAGCTCCACTGTTTCCTTCGGCGTGTAGACGTCTGTGCGAGTGATTCGGCCGGAGGACAGAACATACGTCGATGCGAGCGAAAACCGGTCATCACGGATCGGACTCTGGCTGCCCAACTTGTCCAGGCAAGGTTGTTGAAAAGTGATGATGGTCTCCTTGCCTCGTTCAGTTACTTTCACGTGTTGGAAGTACACGAGGGGGGCCAGAACTGAACCTTCGGACAAGCTGAACTGCGGGATGAGTTGCGGGGAGTTACCGTCTGCGATGCCATCGAGCATGCCCGGGGAGAACGGAATTGGGAAATACGGGCTGTGCATATGCTGGCTCTGGCCACCATTGATCAGTGGCAAGCCGATCACGTGCCCGCGATCGCGCAGGGTCAGCAGCATGCGATCGTATTCTCCACGCGCGAACCACGTGACCGTCCGCTTGGGAAGATGCGCAAGGCCGGCCATGAAATCCGGGCTCGGTGGCTTGTCCTGGTAGCCGAGCTGATTCCAGGTTGCGCTGGTGTAGACGAACTGATGTGCCAGGGACAGGTTCTCGCCCAGGATGCGGAACTTCCCGCGATAGGCATCCGTCCGCCTGCCTTGATCCCACATGTCGACGGATCCGGTCTTCCTGTTCAGCCAGAAGTCAACATAGTGCTGCCCTGCACGGCAAACGAAGGCATACGACAGAGCTTTCTCCTGCTCGTTCAGCACACCCAGAGCCGCTGCCGCGGTCAGCACTTCAACAATTGCCGTAAGGCCGTACGGTCCCAGGCTTCGCCCATACTCAAAACCATCACCGTTGGGATTCAGGCGCTGGAGCATGACGTCGGCGGATTTGCGCACCCAGCCGCCGACCTCAGGCGGCGGCTGTGAGCCGGTTTCGATGAATCTCTGCGCGATCTCTGCGCTCAGCAGAACGCTGTAGCGGTCAAATCGGCCCTCCCCGTCGGTCTCGTCGGCGAAGCCATATTCGCCGGAGAACTGGCGGTAGTGCTCGAGCATTTTCTGCAGCAGCCGCTCGGAGCCGGAAGTGTCTTCCCAGCCCATTTGCACACGCAGGCGTGCAATGCCGAACGCCACGCAGTAATAGTTGTTGGGATGGTCGATCAGCGCATGGGTGTCGACATCCACGAAGCTGCGCCAATCGAGCCACACCCTCAATTTGGCGAGTGTCAAGCGGTCCACGGCCGCACTCAACATCCCCGCCTCGTGCAGCTTGTTGAGCCCCGACATGTAGTAATAGATGCCCCAGGTGTCGTTGGCATCGTCGACCGTGAGTTTGGAGATGCGCCGGAAGCCCGCGATGTATTCGGAGCGGCGCGGATCGTCTGCGGGCACGGTGACCAGGAACTCTGCAAGACCGAGGGCGATCTTGCCGGGCAGGAACTTGTCGTCGCCGTTGAATACCGGCACGCCGTCAAGGGACAGTTCCCGCCCCTCCTTGGCCAGGCGAACCAGGAGCTCCCGCGACTGCGGCTGGATGCGCCCGCTGACGGTCTGGTTATAGGGGATAGCGGGCTCGATTGCAGCCCCCGCCGCGGCGGCCAGGACCGCCGCGGGGGAGCTGCGGCCCGCCGTGGGGGTCGGCGTGGCTGCGGCTGCGGTCGCCTGAGCGATCGCCGCCGCAGCGGCTATTCCAACAGCGATGACGCGCGCCACCATCACCCTTCCCTGCGCGCCTGATCCCACAATCCTCCCTGCACTCATACTCAGAAAGTCGCCCCCAAACGAATTCCGAAATAGCGCACGCTGTCGCGCGCCGGCGTCCAGTTGATCGCATCCGTAGGAGGATTCGCCGTCTGGCTGATGTTGAATACGCCATTGCGGCCGCGCGTGAGTGCGTACCTCTTGTCGAATACGTTGTTGCAGAACGCGGTCAGCTTCCAGTGATCGTTCTGAGTACCGATTGAGAGGTCGAACAGGCTGTAAGCCGGCTGCACGGAGTCCGGATCCTGCAGCAGGTTGAACACAACCTGTGACTGCCAGCGAACGCTGCCTGAGACGAACGGGTGCCAATCGTGAAATGTCACCGGCACGTCGTACTGGCCATTGAAGCTGAAGTTCCACTTCGGCGCGTTGAACAGCGGCTTGCCGGACAGGTCCTGCTGGCCTCCCACGCAGCCCTGCGCCACCGTCTGCAGCGCATAGCAGGTGGCATTCGGGAAGCGCTCCATCACTGCACGGTCATAGGCGCCGCCGCCGTTGAGCGTGAAGTCGCCGATCACTGCCGCCAACTCCGTTTCAACTCCGCGGGAGGTGACCCGCCCGATGCTGTTGAGCAGGTTCTGGCCGGTGATCTCGTCGCGGCTCTGTGCCTGGAACCCCTGGAATTCCTCATCGAATGCCGTGACATTCCAGGTGAGCCGCCGATCGAAGAACGAGCTCTTGAAGCCGATTTCGTAGCTGTTCACCGTTTCCGCCGGGACCGGCTGCTTGGCCGCGACGGCGTCGGCGACCGGAACTCCCTTCAGTGGTCCGCTGGTCAGCGGTGAGCGTATGGTCAGGGTACTGGTCAGGTCATACGCAAGCCCTTTGTACCCTCGGGCATAGCCGCCGAAAACCATGACATCGTCGGTGAGGTGGTACTGCAGGCTCGCCCGGCCGGTGACCGAGGTGGACTGGTTGCAGGTCGAGATGGGCAGAGTAGGCGACGCGGTCGAACACTCCGGGGCGCCGTAGGTGACGCGATTGGCGCGATCCACGAAGTTATAGCTGATCTTCTCGCGGTTCACCCGCAGGCCGGTGGTCAGCGACAGCTTCTCGACGATGTCGAAGGTTGACTGGCCGTAGATCGCAAAGTTCTTCGATACAGCATTCGAGACATAGCTCGAATAAGCCGTGCTGTTGGTCGTGGGCAGCGAGGTCAGGCTGCCGAACGGTCCGAGCGTGTTAGAGCCGCGCACGAAATCGCGCAAGGACCCGGTTCGACTGTAGTACAGGCCCGTCACATAGCGGAACCGGCCCACGTCCCCCGAGGTCAATCGAAGCTCGTCTGTGACCGAGCTGATCCTGAAGAAACCGCCGTTGCCCGAGCCACCCGGTGGCGCGCCGGGAGCCACGGTGCTGAAGTCAAAGTCGCTGGAATCCGTGTCCTGCAGGTCATGCAGATCGTAGTGGTCGTAGGACGAGATCAACGCGAGAGTCAAGCTGCCCAATTCGCGCTCGATCTTCAGTCCGCTGCCGTAGTCGCGGCCATCACCTCTCGCTGCGACATCCAGACGTGCCGCCCGGTTATTCGGGCCGGGCGTGATGCCGTTGAGAATCACGGATTGGGGAATCGGGACCTTCGTTTTGCCAAACGTCACACCGGGACTGATGAAATAAACTGCCCCCGCGCAACATCCGGCAGGCGTATGGGTGAAGTAAGGCGACAGCGTCACCTTCCAGGAGTCCAGGGCCGTCCACACGAGCTTGCCCCGCATGGTCGTGTCCTGTTCGCCATTCAGCCATGTGCCCGTGGAGAGGTCATAGACGTTACCCTGGTATTCGCTGTGGTTCACCGAGAGACGGAAGTTGAGCCCGTCCACGATCGGCCCTGACACGCTCGCCTGGTAGCGCGACTCATCGTCAAAGGTATGCATCACCTCCGCGCGCCCGGTGAATGTGTCGGTCGGTGACTCGGTTGTAATGTTGACGACGCCCGCGGACGCGGACTTGCCGAACAGTGTGTTCTGCGGCCCGCGCAACACTTCGACCTGGCGTACATCCACGAACGATGCAAAGGCCTCCGCCTGAAAGGCCTGCGGAATGTCGTCCACGACCACGGCCACGCTCGATTCCGTCGCGATTGAATAGGCGTACGTGCCGATGCCGCGGATGTTGATACTGTTGTTCGCCGGTTGGCTCGTCTTCGTGATGGTCAGAGACGGAGCGATCTTCACGAGGTCGTCAAAGTCGCGGATATTGGCCCGCTCCATGCTGGCAGCCGTCGCGACGAATACCGACGCCGGTACCGACTGAATGTTCTCGGCCCGCTTCGTGCCGGTTACGATGACTTCCTCCAGACCACCGGAGGTTGTCGGCGCAGCCGCCGCCGAGGCGGATCTGGCCGGTGCAGCATGCGCCGCGTCCGAGGCGGCAGCCTTCGTCGAGACGGCCGCGGTGTTGACCTGAAGAGCGGCCGCAGATGCGCTTCGCCCGAAGCTCATGGGTGCCCGCACGTCCGTACCGGTTTCACGCAGCCGGCGGCGGATCATGATTGCGCCGGATGCCGAGCGTTCCGCGACGAGATTCGTATCCTTCAGCAGCCGATCCAACGCGGCCTGGACGGTGTACTCGCCCTTGAGCGAGGTCGCCTGTCCCGCGACCACCTCTTCGGTGAAAACCACTTCCTGGCCGCAGGTATGCGCAAAAGTCCGCAAAGCCTGCGACAGCGACTGCGTGGCTATGTCAAAGTGAAAACTGCGATCCTGTGTTTGCGCCACTGCCGTGCCGAGCACGCCGATAGCGCAAACAACCGCGAGACCGGATGCGCTACGCATCCGTTGCGTCCGAATGACCATTCCAACCCCCCTCTTTACTCATTGCGAGTTCGCAAAAATTCGCGCCTCACAATGAATACAGACGCCGGCTTTTCGAAAATCCTCCAACAGACCAGCCGGAAGCGGGCAGCATCGGCAGCCGCGGGCCTCAGCGATGTGTCAGACGTGTCGTCCCATCGGCACTTTTGTCCGCACGCACAGGGAGATAGGCGGCGATCGTACTCACGAATCCATCAATGTCGCCAGTATGGAATACGCCACTGATGCGTAGCTCTGAAGTCTGTGTGTCCGCGATGACTACTCCATGCCGGGCGTAGCGATTGATCCGCGCAACGACAATCGGCAACGGATCGTTCTCGAAAACGACCTCACCGTTTTCCCACGCAGTGGCCTGCCCCAAGTTGACATGCGCAACGCTCGGAGGCGCCTGCGGCGAGAATACGACCTGCTCGCCGGCATCGAGAATTATGCGGTCAATCTGACTATCTATATTCGCCGGCTGGCTGAATGTGGGCTCGGGCGCGACAACTATGTGGCCCTCGATCAATGTCACGAGCAGGCTCGGACCGAACAGATCCACGTTGAAGGACGTCCCCGTCGCAATGACTCTGTGCCCGTCGGCAGTTACGGAAAACGGCCTCTCGAGGTCATGCGACACATCAAAACGTGCCTGGCCGCTCGTCAAGGTCAGCTCGCGCGCGCGCGCAGAGTACCGTACCTTCACCTCGCTCCTCGAGTCGAGCGCCACTTGAGATCCGTCCGCCAACGTCACGACGCGCCGCTCGCCTGCAAGAGTGCTGTAGACATCAGGTTGGTGAGTCCACACGAATAATCCGCCGATCGCCACGATGAGAATGCCGGCGGCAATTGCGAGCCTGTGCGCAATGGCGAACCGCTTGGAGCGCACCCAGCGCCCCCGCCCGGCTTCGTGAGCGTGCGCCAAGGCTCTGCAGCGCAGGTCGATGATCTCGGGAGCGGTCGCATGCTCCCCAAAGAGAGTCCACTGATCCTGCACCCGTTTCCAGGCGGCTGCATTACCCGCGTCCGCGGCAATCCAGTCCGCGAGCTCCGGGCTGCTTTCCAGGTCGCCTTCGGCCAGGCGGGCGCGCCACGCGGCCGCTTCTGCCAGGCGAGATGTATCGATGTCGCTCATCGGCTGCCGCCGTACCGGTTTGCGAGATGAAGCACAGCTTTCACGACATGCTTCTCTACGGTGCTCTGCCCTATTCCATACAGGGCAGCGATGTCCTTCTGCTTCATATTCTCGAGCCGGAACAAAATGAAAATATTGCGCGTGAGCTCGCCGAGCTCTTCCAGGGAACGCAGCACATCGGCGAGAGAGTCCTCACTGAGTAAGACGCGCTCGGGCGAGATTGCCTCCACCAGCTGAGTTTCCAATTGCCCGTCGGAATCCTCTTCGATGGGCAGAAAGAGAGCAGGTCCCGCTCGCAGGGCCCGCCGCCGGTGATCGCGCAGCAGGTTGATCGCGACTTTGAATACGTAGCTGTCCGCCCGCTCGATCTGGCCCCGCTCCGAGGCGCGTATGACCTTCAGCAGCACGTCCTGGGTCAGGTCCTCTGCGAGCGACCTGTCCTTGATCCGGCGCAGGAAAAAGGTCACCAACGGCCGGCGGAAGCGTGCTGCCAGCTCGCTACGCAGCTGTTCGACCGGGGATTTGTCGGGGGCCGTTGCCATGGGATTGCGGTATATCCGCGCAAACGGTAGCACGCGTAATCCGGGAATCGAAGCACTGGAGGATTTGGCAGCTCGCGGCGTCTTACTTAACAAATGAGGCGCGAGCGATTCCCCGTCCGGTGGGGCCCTTCACGGTCGCCGGACTGTATCGAGGCCTGCTCGCTCACATGTTTCTGGTTGGGCTGCCGATCTCGATGAGCGTTCGATACCTGGCGAGGTAGCCTTCCGGCGCTGCGTCATTGAGCCTTTGCGGCCATGTAGCGGCCCAGGAAATCTCCGACGCGCTGTTCGTACTGCGCCTTCGCAAAGGCATGCAGGTCACCGTGCCCAGCGCCCTCCACCGCCCACAGTTCCTTCGGATTGGAAGCCGCCGCGAACAAAGCACGCGCATCTTCGATGGATGTGTAACTGTCCTGGGTCCCGTTGACGATCAGGACAGGAGCCCCGATCTGCCCCATCCGGTCGATGGGCCGCAGCCTGTTGGCGGGAATCTTGAGCCGCGCCTGCACCTGCACCATCAGCAAAGGGGCCAACACGGGCGCCACCGGCCCCAGGTACTGGCGCGCCCTGCCCGCCACAGCCTGTTGGATTGTTGGATACATCTGCTCGAGCACCACCGCGGCGACCGCCGGCCGTTCCTCAGCCAGCACGAACGCAGCGGCTCCGAGCGATACCCCAATGACGCCCACCTGCTCGTTGGGCAGCTTGTGATGCAGGTATTGAATGGCTGCCGTCACATCCCGCGATTCGAGGTCACCGAAGGTGATTAGGCTGCCGCGGCTCTCCCCATGCCCCTGGAAGTCGAACAACAACACCGAGTAGCCGCGAGCGCGAAGGAATTCGGCGCGTGACACCATCTCCCGCCGGTCCCCACGCAGGCCGTGCAGCAGGATGACGGCTCCACGGCCCGGCTTGCCGGGTGACAGCCAACCGTGAATCAGCGATCCCGAGCCGCTCGCAAACGTAATGTTCGATGCTTCCAGATCGAGCGGGGGCCGACCGATGGTGATGTCGCGGTTGGTCGGTTTGGTCAGATCATCGCCCGCCACCCAGGTGAGCGCCAGGACGACGACGACGATCACGGCGAGGCCGACAACCAGCCGAATCAGCAATTCTTTCATACGCAACGCGGAAGATCCGGCCGGTGAGACGCAGGCGATGGGCCGATCTTACTCGTCCTCCGCGCCGATCGGGGATTGACCGATCTGGGATTGACAATAGTTCTCGATGCCGATGCGGGTGATCAGGTCGAGTTGGGTTTCGAGATAGTCGATGTGCTCCTCCTCCGACTCGAGGATGGTCTCGAACAACTCGCGCGAGACGTAGTCACTGAGCGACTCGCTATCCGCGATGGCAGCCTTGAGATCAGCGCGCGCCGCCATCTCGAGCTTGAGGTCGCATTCGAGCGCTTCCTTGACATTCTCGCCGATGAGCAGCTTGCCGAGGTCCTGCAGGTTGGGCAGCCCATCGAGAAACAGGATGCGCTCGATCAGCTTGTCCGCGTGCTTCATCTCATCGATGGACTCGTCTTTCTCCACATCCTGCAGCTTGTCGAGTCCCCAGTGGCCGAACATGCGGGCGTGCAGGAAATACTGATTGATGGCGGTCAGCTCGTTCTTCAGCACGAGATTCAGATGCTGCAGGATCTTGGGATCGCCCTTCATGACGGCCGCTCCAGTGAATTGACAGCCCGCAATCTTGGAGGAGCCGCGTCCGGCGCGCAACGGAAGTTGGAAAAGAGCTCACGGTCCAGCGGCCGAGTGTGCGGCTGGACGAAAACAGGAATGACAGCGATTGTCGCTTCAGAGCGCGGGTTCGGGGACCCGGTGCAAGGCGCCGTTGCGGCGCGTGCTCAGATATTCGTCCACGACGTTTCGGGCGGTGTCTTCGCAGCGGCCGCAGCAGCTTCCGACAGGCAGTTCGTTCTGTACATCGAAGAGCGAGCATGCGCCCCGATCGACAGCCTTGCAGATGTCTTTATCGGTTACGGCGTGGCAAAGGCAGACGTACATCGGAAGCCTCGGTGTGCAGCGCAATTGCGCCCAGTAGTGTAATCCTAAGTGGGAATGAGAATGATTGTCAATTACATCACCACCTGCAGCGGCAGCGCGGCATGGCACCCCTTTATACTCAACGACTTAGATCTGGCGTCCTGACGCCACGGCGACGGCACACGCTCGGTATATAGCCGCCACGGAAGCCGTTCTCACGCCGTCCAGGAACACCGATGCCAGGGCCGCCTGCTCACGCGCCGTGTCTCCTTTGCAGAGGCGACCGGCGAGCCTTGCGCCCTCTTCCCGCGTCAGCGAGCGGGTGCGCACCGTCGCGAAGCATCGGCCCGGTCGCAACAGAGCCTCGTCGATGTCGCCAACGTTTGGGAGGTTGGTGGTGAACAGGATCTTGCGTCCCTGGGCGCGGACAACTCCGTCCGCGATGGCGAGGAAGCGATGCAGATCCTGGTTACCACTGGCCCGCGCCGCCAGAAGATGATCGGCATCCTCGATTACGAACGCGTCGTGCGAGCCGGTGATGAATTCCACGAAGATCTCGTCGCTCTCCAGGGCGCGCCTGTCTCCTGTGTACATCACTTCTGCGCTATCTCCTTTGCGCCGTGACATTTCACCCAGGATGGCACGCACCAGTCGCGTCTTGCCGCTGCCTGGCTGCCCCAGAAGGATCAGCACGGTCTCCTCTGCATCAAGGTACCGCGTTATGAAGTCCCCGACGGGCGCGCCGAGACCCGGATAGGCCTCGTCATACAGTACGTCGCGCGCGATCTCCTCGAATGAGGTGCTCGAGAGCGAGCCGTGCATGCAGAAATGCCAATCAAGAACGAACATCTCATCCCGGATGCGCTGATCGCCGACGATACGGAAAATGCTCTCGCGGATCTCTTCAGCACGCGCGGGTGTTGCAGCCCAGACATTGAACGTACACGAACAATAGTCTGATTTCTGTTTGCCGCCGGCACACACGAACGCACCGGGGCCGTCCAGCAGCAACGAACCGGTGTCGAGCCGCTGCGCGGTCAGGTTCATCTTCAAGGCGAGGTCGTCGAATACCCGTTCCAGCTTGCGATGCACCGCGCAACGGACAATCCGATGAATCGGATGGTTGCTGACGGCCATCTCGAAAGCCTGCAGAGCACGCGTGTTTACAACGGTATCCGCAAGGTTGTACAGCTCGTGCTGGAATGAGACGCCGACGTTGATATGCCGCGGTTCGGGCGGCTGGCGCTCGGGGGTCAATTTATGAAGAGTCATATCCGGCGTCTTTTTCGGAAGGTTGTGAGTATCAACCCTCCGCATGCAACGCAGGGTCAATGGGCGGTGGGCAGTTGCATCAGGTTTGAATACATAGGGGCGCGCAGTCTACCCGCCATGTTGGTATTGTCAAGGTCTCGCCGCGCATCGATGTTGTCTTACAGGCGGACACGGCTTGTTCCTACAGTGCGGCGGCACGCACCTGGTCACGATCGTGCAATCCCCCGCCGTGGGCGAATCCTGCAGGAGCATTCATGGCACGCAAATACAGCAAGTCGGCTGGCCGCAAGGTCAAGAAGACCATGCACGAGATGAAGCGCGGCCAGCTGCGCAGCGGCCGATCCGGCCAGAAGGTCAAGAGCCGCAAGCAGGCGATCGCGATCGGGCTGTCCGAGGCGCGCCGTGAGGGGAAGAAGGTTCCGCGCAAGAAGTCGGCGAAGCGCGCAAAGCGGGCCAAGCGCAAATCGAGCTGAGCGGCCGAAGGCCGCCCCGCCCCACTGCACGCGGTCAAATTTCCCGCTGCACGGCCACCACACTCAACCACCGGTTGTGTAGTTGCGCGACCTCGCGCAACGTTCCGATAGTCGTGAATCCCAACTTCTCGTGCAGGCGAAGCGAAGCAGTGGCCGCCGAGTCGATATGGCCGATCATCATGTGCATGCCGAGGGCTGCCGCTCGCGGGAACAACACCTCGATCAGCGCCCGGCCAAACCCCCTGCCGCGACAGTCGGCCCGAACGTGCACCGAGTGCTCGACCGTGTAGCGGTAACCCCACCGCGAGCGCCATTCACCAAAACTGGAGAACCCGACAACTTCACGGTCCAACTCCGCCACCAGCACGGGCAGCCCGGCGCGGCCGCGCGCGTCGAACCAGGATTGCCGTTCATCGAGGGTAGACGGACGCTGGTCGTAGATCGCCGTGGTGTTGGTGACTACATCGTTGTAGATGGCAAGGATTGCCGGCAGGTCGGCATTCGTGGCATCGCGAATAAGCATGAGAGCTCCCAGGTTGCGCGGACACAGATCGTCTCTTATAGTAGTGAAATGTCCACTATAGTCAACGACCCCACGGAATCCCTGGCGGCTCGAATCGCCCTCGAGCGGGAGGCACGCGGCTGGTCGTTGGCCGAGCTCGCCGAAAGATCAGGTGTTTCGAAGGCCATGATCAGCAAGATCGAGCGGGGCGAGGCCAGCCCGACCGCCACTTTGCTGGGCCGCCTGTCCGGCGCTTTCGGCCTCACGCTCTCTGCTCTGCTGGCCCGCGCAGAGGACGCCGGCAGCCGGTTGGTACGCGCCGCCGACCAGCCGCAGTGGCAGGATCCAGCGAGCGGATACGTGCGCCGCCAAGTCTCACCGAGATCTGATCTTCCGCTCGAGTTGATCCGGGTCGAACTGCCGACGGGTGCTGCGGTGACGTTTCCGGCGTCCTCGTACACGTTCATCCGGCAGCTCATGTGGGTTTTGAAGGGGAAACTCACCTTCACCGAGGGGGAGACCGTTCACGACATGGACCCCGGCGATTGCCTGCTGCTGGGACCGCCCATGGACTGCACGTTCAAGACACGCGGACGGGAGCCTTGCGTTTACCTCGTCGTGGTGATGCGGCAATAGCGCACGAGTTCATCCGCCCTGTATCACGCACCACCCGATGGCACGAAGATGCGCTAAATTCTGATCGCGCATCCGACAAACCTCGGGGCGTCTTTCATGGCCGGTCAAAGGGTGTGTGGTGGCAAAAATTCCTTCGGGTGTGGGACCGCAGTTTCCCCAGGTTGTCGTCCTCTTCGGCGCTACGGGCGACCTGGCGCACCGCAAGCTGTTACCCGGACTGTTCTATCTTTCGAGTACCGGATTCATTCCCGGCTGCAGAATCGTCGGGGTCTCCCTCGATGAAATGAACGCGGACGGCTTCCGTGAGGCGGCCCGCAAGGCACTCGATGAATTCTCCACCCGCAAGGTGATCGAGTCCGATTGGCAGACGTTTGCCAAATCGCTGGACTACGTGCCGTTGTCGGCGGGTCCGGAGGCCTTGAGGGCAGCCGTGGAACGAGCCGAGCAGTCCATCGAAGGCGAGACTCGGCGATTGCACTATCTGAGCGTGCCCCCCAGCGCTGCACTGAATGCCGTGCGGATGCTCGGCGCAGCCGATCTGGTAGCCCGCTCCCGCATCATCATGGAAAAGCCGTTCGGCACCGACCTCGCGAGCGCCGTGTCGCTGAACGCGAGGTTGCATGAGGTGTTCGCCGAGGAGCAGATCTTCCGCATCGACCACTTCCTGGGCAAAGAACCTGCGCAGAACATTCTCGCCTTCCGCTTTGCCAACGGACTGTTCGAGCCCATCTGGAACCGCAACTTCATCGATCACGTGCAGATCGATGTGCCGGAGACGCTGAGTCTCGGCACTCGTGCCGGCTTCTACGAGGCCACCGGCGCGTTCCGAGACATGGTCGTGACACATTTATTTCAGATTCTCGCCTTCATGGCGATGGAGCCACCCACCGCCCTGGAGCCGGCGCCCATCAGCGAGGAGAAGAACAAAGTCTTTCGCTGCCTGCTGCCGATCCAACCGGGCGACGTGGTACGCGGTCAGTACACCGGCTACCGTTCGGAGCCTGGAGTGAATCCGGAATCCGAGACCGAAACCTTCATTGCGTTGAAATGCGCGATCGACAACTGGCGTTGGGCCGGTGTGCCGTTCTTGCTCCGCACGGGCAAACGCCTCGCCGAAGGACAAAGGATCATTTCCATCGCCTTCCGCGAGCCGCCGAAGAGCATGTTTCCCGCGAATTCCGGCGTCGGTGCGCAAGGGCCCGACCACCTCACGTTTGATTTGGCCGATGCCTCGAAAATGTCATTGTCCTTCTACGGCAAGCGCCCCGGTCCCGGCATGCGGCTCGACAAGCTCAGTCTGCAGTTTGCGATGCATGACACCACTTTTATCGGCGACGTGCTCGAGGCATACGAGCGGCTGATACTCGACGCCATGCGTGGTGATCACACTCTGTTCAACACCGCGGAGGGAATTGAGCGCCTTTGGCAGGTATCTACTCCGCTGCTGGAGGCCCCTCCCCCGGTTCGTTTGTACGCACCGGGCTCGTGGGGCCCCAACGCTATTCACCAGCTTGTCGCTCCACGAGCGTGGCGCCTTCCATTCGAGCGTGTCTGGCGGGACCCCAACAAGTTGGGGGCGTGAGCTCACGGTTGCCAGCGCAGGCGCGCCGAGTCGCGGCGTGCGCCCACAGCGGCTTCGCCAGCCCCGCCGGGTCGAGCGACTACCGGGCCGCGGCAACTAAAAGGTAATTCCGACCACCGGATGCGGTACATACGGCGCTTCCAGCGCCTTCACCTCCTCCTCGATCAGCTTCACATCCAGCGCCGCAACCGCATCCTGCAGGTGCTGCGGCTTGGTCGCCCCGATGATCGGCGCCGTGATCTCCGGTTTGCGCAGCAGCCAGGCGAGTGCCACCTGTGCCCGCGGAATATTCCGCCGTGCGGCGATGTTGCCCACTTCGTCGATGATCTGCCGGTCACCCTCGGCGAGCTTCGAATAGATACGCGCCCCGTACTGGTCCTTCTCGGAACGATTCGTCGCCTCTGCATTCCAGGGCCGTGCCAGCCGCCCACGAGCGAGGGGGCTCCACGGGATCACGCCGATGCCTTCTGACTTGCACAGCGGCAGCATCTCCCGCTCTTCCTCGCGATAGATCAGGTTCACGAAATTCTGCATGGAGACAAACCGCGCCCAGCCGTTGCGCGTCGAAACCTCGAGCGACTTGGCGAACTGCCAGGCAAACATGGATGAAGCGCCGATGTAACGCACCTTGCCCGCCCTGACCACGTCATTCAACGCTTCGAGCGTCTCCTCGATGGGAGTCGCGTCGTCCCAGCGGTGTATCTGGTAGAGATCGATGTAGTCTGTGCCGAGCCGGCGCAGGCTTGCATCGAGCTCCTGGAACACCGCCTTACGTGATAGCCCCGCGCCATTCGGTCCCTCGCGCATGCGGCTATACAACTTGGTAGCCAGTACGATTTCCTCGCGCCGGGCATATTCCTTCAGCGCCCGGCCGGTGATCTCCTCGCTCGCGCCGAGCGAATAGACGTTCGCCGTGTCGAAGAAGTTGATTCCGAGCTCGACGGCCTGCCTGAAGAACGGCAGGCTTTCCTTCTCGCCCAGCGACCAGGGTTGGTTTTTGATCGCCGGGTTGCCGTAGCTCATGCACCCGAGGCAGATGCGGGATACGTCGAGGCCTGTGCGGCCCAGCTTTACGTAGATCATGGCGCTCCTTTTGCGCGGGCGCTGCCCGCTCACCGTCGCTCCAGGGCAGCCCTAGCGGGCTTGCCCGTGCGGGGGGCATCCCCGCCGCACCCTTTTGCGCGGGCGTTGCCCGCTCACCGTCGCTCCGGGGCAACCACTATCCTAGCGGCTATCAGGAAGTGCCGAATCTCTCTGTAGAGCGAGCACGGGCGCGTGCAGCCTCAGTTTCCCGGTCGCGCGGGCCGGCAGTTGTTACAAGCGAGGCGATGAGAGTTGTAGCGGCCGCGGCAATATCTTCAACGGCGCGATCAAACGCCACCTGGTTGATCTTTGAGGGCGCATTGAATCCGCTCAGTTTCCGCACGAACTGCACGGAGGCGTTGCGGATCTCTTCATCGGTCGCGGGAGGCTCAAAATTGAACAGGGTCTTGATATTCCTACACACATCTTCACCCTAAGGAAGTGGTGCAGGCAGCTTACACCAGGGCGCGGGTCACCACGAAGCGCATGGCCTCGCGCAGGCGCTCAGCGTTGTCTCGTTCCATTTCGGAGACAGCAACCGCTGCCTGGCCGTCTCGCAGTTGGGTGAACAGGTGGCGGGCAACGCGCACCGCCTCGTCGGCCGTGGCGCCGAAGCCCGTGCACTGGGGGTAGCCCAATACCTCAGCGCGAAAAGCCACCTTGTCGCCCTTGTTGCACGGCGTAACGTGGTGCGGCGGCAGGCCAAGGTTCAAGGCGTCTTCCAACTCCATCACGACCCTCCTTCAGGGGTCAAACCGCACTTTGCCAGCAATAATCAGACCCGTTGCCCCAGCGGGTTCCCTGCCTATCTGTCGCCATGCGGCAATTTATCGCACCGGCCAAGATGCTGGGCCCGCAGCCGCCGTGGTGGTCGAAGCTGCGGTCGCCGCGTTCGGCGACGGACGGTGATGCTGCAGCACCTGCCCTACTGTGGTTCCGCACCAGTTCCTGGTGAATTGCTGACGCGGTTCAATCTCGATCCGCTCTTGCTCGCTGCATTGACAGTGTTGGCCGTTTGGCACGTCACCGCTGTGCAGACACACGCTCCCCCTCGGACACGGTTGTGCGGCCCTCAACCCTTGAGGCAGGTACTCATGAACGTCTTGCGGTCCGCGCCGGTCAAGCCCTTGGACTTCGCATCCGCGTTGCACTGTTTCATCTTCTGCTGCTGCGAATTCAACTTCGGCTCGGCCGCCGGTTGAGCCGACAGGCAGGTCTTCATGAATGATTTGCGTGCATCACCGCTCAGGCTCTGCGTCTTTGCCTGGGCGTTGCAGGTCTTCATCTTGTCCTGCTGTGCCGTCTGCCCCTGGACTGACATCGACAAGAGAGCCAAGGCCGTGAAGACAACGAACGTCGTGCCTTTCATCGCAAACCTCCGCAGGAGTCGAGGGACCGGCGGCTAGTCTATGTCAGGGAGCAAAGGCCGTCACACTCTTGAAGCCGCTGGCGGACACACGCACGCTCTGCCCCGAACTCACCAGCCAGCCTTGGCTGTGCCCCACTTCGGCGTTCGCGCCTGCCTCCACGACGATCGCAAAGTCCCTCGAAGAGCGCAGGTTCGAGTCGCGAAACTCCACCATGAGAGTGAGCTGCTGGGTACCGACGTTACGGAAGCTGGCCACCATGCCCTGCCCCATCCAGGCCGGCCGGAAGGAGACCCGCACGGGCAATTCGGGTTGGGTCGCGTCCGCCAGCGCCACCTCGCGGGAGGCCAGGGCGGCATCCTTTTCCTGGACTGCGACCTCGGCCCGGGTCAACTGCTCGCGCAGATCGAGGACCTTGCGCTCCTGGCTCGCGAGCTGCGTCTGCAAATGCGCACGCTCCTGTGCGAGCCATTGAGCATAAGCTGCCACTGCCGCCATGGCCAGGATGGCCAGAACGAGCGCCGCTATGAGAGCAACAGGCTTCTTCGTACCGGCAGACGCTACAGGGGTGAGCTCGTCCATCGTGGCTCTATGATGCCGGTCAACTGACGGCCCCGTCCAAGAGAAATGCCAGGGCCGCGACGCACGGCTGATTCACTTTCAAGGCCAACAATGCATCGGCCCGGGTCCGGCCGAGATTGACGGCCGCAATGGGCTTGCCGGCCTGCGAGGCAGCCTGTGCGAACCGGTATCCCGAGTACACCATCAGGGACGAGCCGATGACGAGCATCGCATCCGCCCTTTGCACGGCCTGCAGCGCGGCGGTAACTCGCTCCCGGGGCACGCTTTCGCCGAAGAACACCACGTCGGGCTTCAGTAGCCCACCGCACTCCTCGCAAGCCGGTACGTCGAAGCCCGAGAAATCCAGTGCCTCGAGGTCAGCATCGCCGTCCGGGGCATCGCGGGCATCGAGCCTCGCCCAAGCCGGATTGAGCTGCAACAGGCGGCGCTGCAGGTGCTCGCGATCGGTGCGTCGCTCGCAGCCCAGGCAGCAGACCTGGTCCAGCCGGCCGTGCAGATCGATCACTCCCGTACTGCCCGCCGACTGATGCAGTCCATCGACATTCTGCGTGACCAACACTTCGGCGCGGCCCTGCTGCTCGAGGCGCGCCAATGCACGATGCGCATCATTGGGGCGTGCATGACCGAACCGCCGCCATCCAACCAGGCTGCGTGCCCAATAGCGGCGCCGCGTAGCCACGTCGCCGACGAACGCCTGGAACATGACCGGCCGGGCCCGCTTCCAGTCGCCATTTTCGTCCCGATAGTCGGGGATCCCGGATTCGGTGCTGCAACCGGCACCCGTCAGCACGAACAGCCGCGGGTGACGCTCGATGAACTCGGCGAGCGGATTGTGGTCCTGCGCGGCGCTAGAACGGATAATTGATCCCCGTAAACACGGCAGCACCCTCGCTGCCATACCCGACATCCACATAACCCACCACGGACGGCCGTGCGATGCCGCGAAAGCCAACGCCTGCCACCTTGTGTAAGCTATGGATGGGGAAAGTGGGGCCATTGTGGAATACGTCACCGACATCCACGAAGGGTGCAACTTCGATTTCGACGTGCGAGATGGCATCGAACTCGAACGCCGTGTGCCGCAACTCAACGGTAGCGGAGAACGAGTTGCGGTCGTAGAACCGGCCTTCGCCGAAGCCTCGCAGCGGCTGCTCGCCACCGACCACGGACTGCCCTCCGCCCAGGCTGCTGAGCGCCCAGAACGGCACGTGCTGCGTGCTCGGCAGATAACGCAGCGATACATGAGTGGCCAGCAGCGTTCGCGGGTTGATGGGCCAGAAGACACGGCCGTCTATACCGGCTTCGCTGTACAGCGAGTTGTTCAAGAAGCCGCTGCGGCTGGCGACGCCGCCATAGGCAACCCATGTCACACCCTGCCGCGGCGCGGTGAAACTGTCGCGCGTGTCATAGATGATCGACAACCGGTTGAGTTGCTCGTAACTCGTGCCGAGGCCGCGGACGTGCGGGAATCGATCCTCGATGGAGGTGATTTTGTTTAACGTGCCGGGCAGGATATCGACCACCCGCAGACGCGCCGTGTACAGCAATTGCCACGCACGGGTGAAATTGTAGCCGATCTGGGCCTGCAGCAGCCCCTGCTGGTTGGTGTAGTTGGTCTCATTGCGCTTCGGAGTGCTATTGCCGATTCCGAAGAACCGCGCGGCGCCGCCGCGGTCGTAGATCACACTGCCCGTGAATGACCAGTTATGCTCGCGCAGCCGCCCAAGCTGGTACTCGCCATCAAACTCGCGCTCGACGCGCTGCTTGACTCCCGCCTCCACCGACCACTGCTTGTCTTCGGACGGATAGTCGTAGATGCGGCCGTGAGCGCCATAGCCGAAGTTAGGGTTATAGAGCACATCCGGCGCGATGATCCGGCGGATACGCTGCTGGTCGTCGGTGATCAGCCAGACCGGCAGTATTCCCACGGTCGTACCACTGTCGGGGTCCTGCGCGATTTCCGGCACAGGAAGAAAAGGCAGCGCGGTATACCAGTGCTGTTCCGGCAGATTCGGCGGGGGCACCGGGGGCTTCACAACATCGGGCGCGGGAACGTCCTGGCCAACCGGGGAATCCGACCAGGACGGCGTCGCGAAGCACAGTGCGGCGATACAGCCGCAGATCAGATTCAGACGTGTTGCGCGAAGCACTTCAACAGCCGGCTCAGGTCTGCGGGAGTCACATGACCCATGGTTGAGATCCGAAACAAAGTCTGTGCCAAGTCCCCCTGCCCCGCATAGATCACAAAGCCTTCCGCCTTCGTAGCCAGACCCGCACGTACCTGCTCAGGCTGATCCTGCATGCGCGCCAGGCGGCCAAGATCGAGGTAGTAAGTGCGACTGGCGGCTTGTGACAGGGCTGCACGCCGGACGATCACGAAAGAGGCGCCGGGCACCGCGTGCAGACATTTATTCGCGGTCGCGGCGACCGCACACAAGCTGTCGTCTGCGAAGTCGATGGGTTCCGCTCCAAAACTGCTCACGGCATCAACAATCAGCCGCAAGCCTCGCTCCCGGCACAACTTCCCCAATGGCCTGAGATCATTGAGCCGCCCTGTTGTGGTCTCGTGGTGCACGGCCGCCATGTGCGTGAACTGCGCGCCCTCCTGCGCAGCATCGAGTCGAGCGGCAATGGCATCGAGGTCCAACGGGTGCATCCACGGGAAGATGGCACGTTCATGCGCAATTCCATACTGCGAGCAGATCTGGGCGATCCGATCACCGTAGACGCCGTCCTCGAGGTTTAGCAATCGGCCGTTGGCCGGGATCAGCGCAGCCGTCATGCTCTCCACTGCGGCAGTGCCAGATCCGGTCATGAGCACGGCAGCCCACACGTTAGCAGCCGCTGGCGCGCTTCGTCCTGCAAAGCAAAGAATTCGCTTTCGCGGTGGCACAGATCAGGCTGCAAAAGGCTGCGGCGTACACGCTCCGTCAGCGTGACAGGCCCGGGGTTGAGCAAAATCATCAGGGGGCTCCGGCTGGAGAGCCGAAGTGTTGCATCAGCCGTGTCTTTACGTCGACAGGAGTTACGGACGGACGCGGCAAACCATCCGGTGTGCCGGCGCGAGTCAGCAGGCGTGCAAAGCGCGGCCCCTGGGTGGGTGGCGATTCCAGCCAGGCACCGATTCGCGCTACATCGTCGGTTTCAAGCGAGGAAGCGTAGCCGCAGGCAGCCGCAATTTCTGCAAACGACACGTGCCTCGAGACGGTCGCCTGGCCCCCGGTCGAATCGTGAACACCGTTGTCCAGCAACAGGTGCTGAAGATTGGGTGGTCCATAGGCTCCCACGGTTGCGAAGGCGCCCATGCGCATCAGCGCCGCGCCATCGCCATCCAGTGCAAGCACACGGAGGTCTGGCCGAGCCAGCGCAAGCCCCAGTGCCAACGGAACTACGCAGCCCATCGATCCGACCATGTACAACTGGTTTGGCCGGTCATCGATCGCGTAGAGCTCGCGGCCGCAAAATCCCGTCGAAGCCAATACGGCCGTTGAGCCTGCAGGCGTGCGCGTGACGACTTCCCGAAGCGCATCCTGCCGAGATGATCGCGCGTCGGCAGCCAGGCGAAGGGGTTCCAGCACGGCCTGCGAGGCTGGTGCCACGACTGACGAGCCCGGGGATCGCGAACCGGAGCGCTTTGCGGCCGCGGTGGCACCCGGCTTCAGAGCGTAGGGAGCTACCGTTCCCTTCTGCATGACCAGGGCATATGGGCGCCCTGTCTCGTCCATGTACGCCGTCGCCCGGTCCAGCGCTGGACCGATAGCGTCGATCTCGGATGGAAACAGCTCCCACGGGATCTCCATCGTTTCGAGCATCTTTGGCGTGATCGGTCCCATGAGAGCGTGTTGCGGCTCATCGGGCACGCCCGGCTGAGCACGCCAGGTGACGATCAGCAGTTGAGGCAGGCGAAACGTCCACGTAAGTGAGGTCAGCGGGCTGACGGCGTTCCCCAATCCGGAATTCTGCATCATCGCCACGCCGCGCCCGCGACCGCCCGCCAACGCAACGCCTGCAATCAGAGCGACAGCATCTCCTTCATTCGCCATCGAGACGTACTGCAGTGAAGGATCCTGCAGCACATAGTTGATGAACGGCGTCAGGTAGGAGCATGGGACGCCGGCGTACCATTCGAAGCCCCGCTCACGCGCGGCTTCGACGAAATGGCGCGCCTCAATCATGGGGAACCTTGGAGGAAGCGGAGCCATCACCCGGCGTGCTGCCAAAGGGCGTCTGTGCATGCGCGAAGTCCACCGCCTGGCGAAAATCCTCGAGATCGTTGACACCGCGCCAGTGACCATGGACATACAGCACTTCGACCTGGGCGCCGTCCGCAACCAGCGCGTTCATCAAAGCCGGCATGTCGAGCGCGTCGAAGTCGGGCCGCTTGCGCAGGCCGGCGAGAGCCGCCTTCAGTTTCACCAGCCCGTCGCGGCTGACCTTGAGCAGGCCAATCCAGCGGCCGCCGGCTGTTTCCCCCGACTCGCTGTTCTGCGGGTGCTTCGCGCTGACCACCCGCTTCAACAACACGGGAGTGCCAAACAGTCCGCGGTCATCCGCACGTGAGCAATAGGCGAAATCGCGCACCGTGCGATCGTTCTCGGCGCTCGGCGAGGAGTCCACGACCACGGCAGAATCCGCCTTGCTCTCGACTAGCGCGCGCAGGACATAGCTGCGGAACAACAGGTCGCCGTACGAAATCACCGTTTCCGCTTCGAGCCCATCGATTGCGCAGGCGAGCGAAGCCAGCTCCCCGGTCTCGGCGTAATGCTCGTTGACGACCAGTTTGATTCCCGCCGTATCGATCGCATCCACCCGGTAGCCGCCAACTACGGTGATGTCGTTGACATTCTCCTTCTTGAAGCCGTCGATCAGCCAGCGCAGCAGCGGCTTGCCCGCAATCGGCAGCATGACCTTCGGCCGGTCGGTGGTCATCGCATCCAGCCCACGGCCGCGGGTTGCGGCCAGCACAACTGCCGAGCGCGAGGCCTCCGATGCCGACAGGTACAGGCGCTCGGCCGCGGAATACTCATCGGCGTCCTGCAACCTGAAGATCTCGTTGACCGAAGCCACGCGGTCTTCAACGTTGACCAACGTTTCATTCGTGTGGATTTCCCTGGCCACGCTCTGCATCGCGGCCGTGGCGGCGCGTACCAGGTGATTCGCCCAGATCACCATACTGATACCGGCCTTGCGGAACACGTCGGTGGGCGTGCTGTAGTATTTCGTAGGCACGATCACCAACGGCGCCCTGCCCGCCCACTCGCGAGCAAAAGCCACGATTTCATCGGGCACGGACCGCTTGCTGTGAATGAGAATCGCATCGGCGCCTGCGCGCCGATAGGCCTCCGCCCGGCGCAGCGCCTCATCCATCCCCCAACCGGCAATCAGCGCCTCGACGCGCGCAACGATGCAGAAATCCGGATCGTTCTGCGTGTCCTTGCCCGCCGCAATCTTGCCGGCGAACTCGGCCATCTCGGCCAGGGGCTGGCGCTCGCCGTTCAGGAAACTGTTGGTCTTCGGAAACTGCTTGTCCTCGATGCACACGCCGGCGATGCCGCGCTGCTCGAGCTTGCGGACCAGGCGGCGCATGTTGTTGAAGTTGCCATAGCCCGTGTCGCCATCCAGCAGAATGGGCAGATCACTGGCATCGGCCATGAACTCCAACATGTCCACGACCTGGGTCCAGCTCGCCTCGTTGTTGTCGCGCACGCCGAACTGCGCCGAAATGGACAACCCCGAGCCCCAGATTCCCTTGAAGCCCGCTTCGCGCACGATGCGCGCGGACAGGCCGTTATGCGCCTCCATCAGGAATTCGAGCTGGTCGCTCAACAGCATCTGGCGCAAGCGTTCACTGCGTGTCCTCATGACGCCCTCATTGGCAGCCGGGTCGAGATCACGGGTGGCGGATGATTCCATTGAAGCATTCATTGCGGCGATCTAAGGCAGCGGCGGAAGTTGGGGCAGCACCGTGCGCGCCGCCCGGGAAACGTCATTCGGAAAATCAATCTCGATCCAGGGCAACCCGGTGACATCGGCGACGTCGATGACCTGGCTGCCGCTGTTCTCATGGTCGAAAGTCACCTGCGGCGCTTTCTCCAGCAGCAGGTCCCGGACCGCCTCCTCGTGCGGCATGTTGGCGCGGCCACTCTCGACATAGCCGGCCACGAGGGTCGCGAGCCTGCGCGCACCCGCCGGGTCGAATCGGAAAAAACCAACCGACTCGCCGATGGTGTCATATTGCAAGCCGGCTGCAACCTGCTTGCGAAGCTCGACCGGCACTCCATCGCGCACGCACACCTTGACAGGCTCGTCACCCGCTTCGAACTCGCGGTCGATCAGGATGCGGTTGACAGGCTTCTGCCCGGCTACCAGCGCAGTCATGATTCCCTCGTGATACAGCACATCAGCGTCCATCAGCAGTACGTCGCCGCCGCGAGTCATGGCTCGTGCAACGGTGTGAACCGTCAGGACACTTCCGAGCTCGAAGCCCTCGTTCAATACGATCTCGGGACGCGGCATCCAGCGCAACCGATCGAGCTCGGCCTCCACCAGATCGTGCCGGAAGCCCAGGGCCAGCACGACGTCCTCGACGCCGGCTTTTTTCAGAAGCACGAGATGCCGCTCGAGCAGCGTCCTCCCGTCGAATCGCAACAGGCACTTGGGCAGTTGCTCCTCTTCCGGTTGTTGCAGGCGCATCCCACGGCCCGCGGCAAGAATGATGGCGCGCATTGAGTTCCTTATCGCAGTCGCATTATATGGCCAGGCGGCGCCGCCGGCCTCGTTCGGACAGATGCAGGTACAACAATCCAGGCACGCCCAGCAGCACCTCGCGCGCCCGCTTCGCGAGAGACAAGGCGAGCGCAGTCTCGGGGCGCAGGCCTACGAGCGGCGCGAGAAGCAGATAACCCCCCTCCTGCACACCCAGCGATCCAGGGATCGCAAAGCCTGCCGCGCGAATGGCCTGACCCAGGCTTTCCAACATCAGCGCATCGCTCCAACCCACGGGGAAGCGCAGCAACTGCAGGATTACGTAGACTTCCGCGGTGCCGATCAGCCAGCCGAGAAGGCTCAGGAAGAAACTGGCGGCAACCCGTCCCGTGCGCCCATAGGCATCCTGGACGGCCGAATCGATCGCGTCGGCCTGGCTCGTGACCTTCGACCAATCGCGTTTGCCGGCAAATCGCGCCAGCGCGCGCATCAACTTGCCAAACAGTCCACGCCGTTGCATCAGGTAGAACCCGGCCAGGCAGAATGCCAGCACACCGCTGGCCAGCAACAACGCGGTGCGCACGGAATGCTCGGAAGCCTGGCTGGCGTGCGCACCCAACAGCATCATGCCCAGCAGCGCAAAAATAATCTGCGCAAGGGTCTGAAGCGTCGTGCTGACCGTCACTCCGGCGGCAGCGTCGCGCATCGACATGCCGCGCTGCACGAGGTAACGCACCATGACTACCGGCCCGCCGATGGGCCCGGCTGGCAGGAAGCTGTTGGCGGACTCGCCTACCCAGCGCGCAAACACCGCATCGCGCAGCGAGCTGCGCACCTTCGTGGTGTCGAACATTACCCTGATTGACGCGGCGTCCAGGACCAGTGGCACTACATGTATCAGGGCGACCAGGGGCAGCCCCCATCCGGCAACGGCCAATGTTGCAAACACGGCCGTGAAGCCCTGGGAGATCAGCACGCCCGCGAAGAGCAGCACGCCCGCTGACAGCAGCCAGATCGCCGCCCGGGTCATGGGGTGCCCTTGCGGCTGAAGACCTGTCGGAGGCCGAAATAAGCGACGGCATCCTTCAGATTGGAGATCAGCCGCCACCAGGGATGCATGCTCTGATCAGTTACATACTCGAAGGTCAGCGAGACGCGCTTTTCGTTCTCGGCCAGGGGCGTAATACGGTGCCGGAGCTTGTCCCCATCAAAGAATACCAGGCCGCCCGGTGGAATCTGCACCGAGCCTGGAACGACGGGAACGCCATCCTCACGTGTGTGCAACTCATAGTCGAGGCGGCACGACGATTCATCCAGCACACCGAGCAGCAGCGTGTAGCGGCGGCCAGCATAGTACGAAGTATCATAGTGCCAGCCGATGTGGTCGCCCGGCCGCGTGTAGAAATACAGGGCGTACGCATGGGGGTCGTTGGGAGGCGAGAGCTGCAGCCGTTCCCCCGCCAACTGCTCCAACACGCCGAGCAAGGCCGGCGAGCGATACAACTCGGCAATGAACGGAGCGAGCCGGTCGATCCTGTGGCGGCTGACGCTGCCGCCCTGCTTGTGGCCCGGCAGGTAGTTGCGGTTGATCGCGGGCTCGACCGCCGCAACCGAGGAAACCAGCTGGGCCGTGACTTCGGGTGCGAGGAAGTCGGACAGATACACGAAGGCGCCCTGCCGGACAAACTCGCTGCGCAGGGATTGCGTGTCGAGCTGGCCCACGCGTGCGTCCATCGCTCGATGGAGACTGATCAGGTCGCCCCCGAGGTCCGCCCGGCTTCGACGGGGTGCAGACGATGCAGCACGCGCCGGTAGTCGATCACCACCCAGAGAGCAAACAAGGGAGTGCCCAGGCAGGCTGCTATCAGGAAAGGGGGCAGGCCGTCGAAGAGGGTCACGAGCGGCAGGAGGTACAGCACGTCTTCGGTTTCGAACCCGCCCAGCGAGGCCTGTTTGCTCGCAGCCTTGCCGCCCATTCGCTCGATGCGCATGCGCAGGTAGAAGACCAATGCGATCGCGATGCCGGTAACCAGACCGAGCAGGGCCGCTGGCATCTGCAGCACGGACCCAACTCTCGCGCCCAGACCGACGCCAATGGCCATGAACACCAGGATCGTGACCACAGCGTCACTCGCCAGATCGTAAATGTGACCGATGCGGCTGGTTTTGCCGCTGATGCGCGCCAGCTCGCCGTCAGTGTGATCGAGAAAATTCGACAGGACGAGTAGCAAGGCACCGATGTTCGTCCAGCCGTACGTACCGGGCAGGAAGGCAGCCGCAGCGGCGAGGCCAAAGGCGAGACGGACGGTCGTCAGGTGATTCGGGGTCGCCCGGCTGTCCTTCAGCGGGGTGACCAGGCGACGCGCCAGCCGTGCGTCCCAAGGCCGGTGCGTCACTCGGACAGGACGGGAAAAAAGCGGTGGCTCGGGCATGATCGATGTATTTTACGCTCGTTTGCAGGGGCATCCAACGGAAATGCCTCCCTCGAAAGGCGGACCTTGAGCGCGCAGGATCTAAGGCAGCGACCCCTGCTCGCGCAGCCACGCAATGGCATCGCGCAATGCTTCCGTGGGTGAGCGCCATTGATATCCCAGCTCACGGCTTGCCTTGGCACTCGAGAAGAACATCCGCTTGCGCGCCATGCGCACACCTTCGAGTGTGATTCGACCGGGGCGCCCTGTTACCCGCGCAACGGCCTCGGCTACGTAGGCGATGGGGAGCACAACTCCCGTTGCCAGGCGAATACGGGGCGGTTTCCTGCCCACGAGCTGCGCAATCTCAAACAGGATCTCACGCAGTGTCATGTCCTGGCCGCCCAGAATGTAGCGTTCGCCCGGACGGCCGCGGTGGAATGCCAGCAGATGACCTGCGGCAACATCGTCAACATGTACGATGTTGAGTCCCGTATCGACATAGGCAGGCATTCGTCCGGCAGCCGCGTCCAGGACCAACTGGCCGGTTGGCGTTGGTTTGACGTCTCCCGGCCCGATTGGTGTCGATGGGTTGACGATCACCACGGGCATACCCGACAGAGCCGACTCTCGCACGAGCTGCTCCGCAAGAAACTTGGAGCGCTTGTAGTGACCGATCATGTCGGCGACCCCGACAGGGGTATCTTCGCTGCCGGGTGACCCGTCAGCAGGAATACCAACCGTGGCCACGCTGCTGGTGTAGACGACACGCCGGACGCCGGCTTGGCGAGACGCTTCGAGGATGTTGCGGGTCCCGTCGACGTTGGTTTCATAGAGCTGTCGCGGGTCGGGGGCGCCGAGCCGGTAGTCTGCCGCGACGTGAAAGAGCGCCTCGCACCCCACGAGAGCACGCTCGAGTGACGGCCTGTCGGCCAGGTTACCTTCGCTGACGTCCACGGGCAGGGCCTGGATGTTGCGCCGATCCGATCCCGGGCGAGCGAGCGCCCGAACCTGCCACCCCTCCCGAACCAGCGCGCGCGCAACAGCCGCGCCGACAAACCCGGTAGCGCCCGTAACCAACGCTCTCATGGCAAGCGGGCGTCGGGTGCCGGGGAAACTGCGTACGGCGCCAACGAGCCAGTTCTGGCAATCGCGGCCAGAGAGCGATTGGCCGCCCGGTAGCGACGCGCCAACCTGATCAGGGGCGCCAGCTCGTTGGGCGCGAGAGCCAACGCGCCAATCAAACGCCAGATCTGAAGATGCCCCTCATTGTCGGCCGCCGCGGTTACCGCACGCGGTAAGACATCGGTCGCACTATCGACAACGACGCGCACAGCGATGAAGGGTAATTGGTGCCGTGCGGCAACTTCGCCCACTGCTGCGCTTTCCATATCCACGGCCGCGGCACCGGTGGCGCGGAACAACTCGGCTTTGTCCGCAACCGAACCGATGGCGCGGGCGCTCGTCAGCAGCCTGCCACCGCGGACCGGCGCGAAGGCCGCGACCGCGCAACTCAACCGGTCCCGCCAGGCAGGAGCCGTGTTGAAGCTCTGTCGCTCTGACCCGATCACCTCGGTGGGCAGAAGAATGGCGCCGGCATCCAGGGTTGGGTCGAGCCCTCCTGCCATCCCCCAGCTGGCAAGGGCAGTGGCGCCCGCCTCGATCAGAGCGCGGGACCCAGCAGCGGCTGCCGAGCCGCCCATCCCGGTGACGGCCACGAGTGTTCCATCGGCAAGGGATGCCAGCGAGGGCACTTGCAAACGGACTGTCGGCCCCAGGTGTCGCGCTTCCGAGGCCAGGGCGCATACGATCCCGACTACGTTCAGTGCCAATGTGCGGCTCCGGGCCGCACGAGGTTGCGATACGCGGAGAGTGCCCAGAGCGGGAAGTACGCGCAGTAACCGTGGTACTTCAGATAAAACACCCTCGGGAAACCTGGTGCGGTGAAGTGCGGATCAGTCCAGAGACCATCCGCCTGTTGTGTACGCAGCAGGTATTCGATGCCGCAGCGCACAGCGACAGAGCCCGCCTCCCCGACCGCCATCAGCCCAAGGAGTGCCCATGCCGTCTGGTGCGGCGTGCTGTCCGTCTTCTCGTTCAGGTGCTGCTTGCACGCGTACCCGTCATTGCTCTCACCCCAGCCGCCATCCGGATTCTGCCTGCCGATGAGCCAGGTCACCGCGCGGTGTACGGCCTCGTCATCCGGACCGATGCCCGCTTGTCCAAACGCGGCGAGTACGGACCACGTCCCGTAGATGTAGTTGGTTCCCCAGCGGCCAAACCACGGGCCTTCGGCCATCTGTTCCTTGCGCAAAAAGGCAATTGCGCGCCTCAGGGGCTCCCGGTCCTGCGGCCGGCCAACCAGCGACATCGCCGCCACGACGCGCGCCGTCACGTCACTGGTCGGCGGATCCAACAGTGCCCCGTGATCGGCAAACGGGATCTGATTGAGGTTGTAGTGTGTGTTGTCGACATCGAATGCCGCAAACCCGCCATCGCTGCTCTGCATTCCCGCGAGCCAGTCCAGCGCGCTCTCGATGCTGGCCGCGTAGCGGGACGGGTCGTTTGCCTGGTGCATGGCCCAGACGATGACGGCCGTATCATCCAGGTCGGGGTAGTGGCCGTTGGCAAACTGGAACGGCCAGCCACCGCCTTGCAGATGCGGGCGGCTGACCTGCCAGTCGCCCGGCTCATCCGCGAGTTGCTTGCTCTTGAGCCAGCCGAGCGCCGCATCCGTAGCTGCTACCGCCGGCATGCCGCCGGCTTCCTGCAGCGCGAGGCCCGCGAGCGCGGTGTCCCAGACTGGCGATACACACGGCTGACAGTAGGCGCTGTTGTCGTGCACCACGAGCAACTTCTGCAGGGCGCGCTTGGCTGTGACGACCCGCGGGTCATCGCTGGGATAGCCGAGCAGCACCATCGCTTCGAGAGCGTTGACCATTGCGGGGAAGATTGCACCCAGGCCATCCTCGCCATTCAAGCGCGCCAGGAACCAGGATTCGGCACGGCGGGTCGCTGCCGCCCGCATGCTCTTCGGAATCAGGAAATCCAAACTCCGGAAGACACGATCAACGACTAGAAATGCCCTGGCGAGCACCTTCGCACGCGTGCTGGAGCGTTCCGGTCCCAGCCGGAAATACGTGTGCTCGCGCTCGGGCGGCGTCACGAACAACTCGCGCACATCCACATTGCGCGGATTTTTGGCCTTAGGTTTATAGGTGCACAGGATGAACAGGGGCACCATCACGGTCCGCGACCAGTAGGACACCTTGTCGAGATGAAACGGAAACCAGCGCGGCATCAGCATGATTTCGACAGGGATATACGGAACGGCGCGCCAGGGAACCTGTCCAAACAGGGCGAGCGCGATTCGTGTGAACACGTTGGCCCGCGCGGCGCCACCACGCTCGAGAATGGCCTTGCGTGCCCGCACCATGTGCGGCTCGTCCGGGCTGTCGCCCGCAAGCTTCAGAGCGTAATAGGCCTTGACGGTGCAGCTGATGTCGAGCTCGCCGCCGTAGTACAGCGGCCAGCCACCATGCTCCGCCTGATGCGCGCGCAGATACACCGCGATTCTGGCTTCCAGCGACGAATCGATCTCGTCGAGGTAGTGCATCATCATGATGTATTCAGCCGGGATGGTGCAGTCGGCCTCCAGCTCGAACACCCAGTAGCCCTGCTCGCTCTGGCGGTTGAGCAGCTCGTCGCGCGCAGCGTCGATGCTGCGGTTGAGCGACAGGTGCTCGGCGTGACGCTCGAGCTTCTGCGCCTGCAGCTGCTGGCGGCTGTTATGTTTGTTGGCGGCGGCGTCGAGCGCGCGGGAATTACGACTCAAAGCGCGGATCTCCCTTTGGAGCGGCGGGCTCCCCTTTCGAGCGGCACGGAGCGTAGGGCATGGCTCAATTCAGGCGCGGGCGCCGCTGCGTGCAGTGCGGGCCTGGACGGGCGGCCCACGGCTCCAGGGGGCGCGAGCGGCACGCCGCGCGCCGCAATGTCGAACAAACGCTCGAGCATCCAGTCGCTGCGCACAGTCATGTTGGTTGAGATCCGGGTCAGGGCGACGGCCGACCGCTTTACCTTGACCTGCCTGCCGCTGGTGAAACCCGGTGTGGCGGCAATCCTGCGCAAGGTCAGAATCGCAAGTCCGAGGGCCCACAGGCAGAAACGGCGGATGCCCGCCTCCCTGGCCGGAATGAGCAATGTGAACGAGAGTGCATTGCGCAGGTGTGCGTGAGCAACTCCGATCAGCTCGCGCATCGCCGCATCGAAACGCCCGTCGGCGCGTCCCGGCGTGAGCTGGCCGAGATCGATTCCCTGCGGGGTGAATACTTCCTGCGGCAGCCAGCAGGCACCGCGGCTGCGGTCCTCCCAGACATCCTTGAGGATGTTGGTCATCTGCAGGCCCTGGGCGAATGAGACATCGAGCTCGTGCATGCTGGCGTGTTGCTGTGCGATTTCAGGTGAGTAACCGCAGAACAACTCCGTGAGCATCTGGCCCACCACACCGGCGACGTAATAACAGTAGTCGTCCAGGTCGGTCAGGCGCGGCACTCCCCGCAGACTGGCAGTCTGCTGGAACTGGTGCATGCCGCCGCACATGACTTCGACACAGCGTTGAATCGCGATCTGCTGTTGGCCGTCCAGCCGGTTGGTCACGCGGACCACCCGCTCCATGTTGGCCACCAGGTCGGCTTCCGCCTTCAGGGTCTGATTGGAGAGCTGCGGACCCAGGTCCTGGGCCAGGGCTGCGGCCGGCTCCTTGCCATACAGCACTGCAACGAAGCGCTGCAGGAAATGGAGGCTGGCGGAAGGCGTAAGGGCGGGCTCGTCCTCGATGGTGTCGGCAATACGACACAACAGGTAGGCGTTCGTGACGGAGGTGCGCAGCGCCGGGGGTAGCTCGGGGATGGTCAGCGCAAACGTGCGCGACACGGCCGGCAGGATGTGCTCCTGGTAAGCCTCATCGGAAATGCTGGAATCCGTCTGTACAGCGTCTGGCGACATCGCTCGAACAAAACCTCGGAACTTCGGGCCACCACCACGGCGTGAAAACAGCCGTACCATCAAGGGCGCGACTTTACCATGCAATCAATCGGTTAAGGTCTAGCCCCTTAGGGGCAAGGGGGCGGGACTTGTGCCCGGGCGGCCGCGCCCCCCCGCGGCCACGCCGTCATACGCTTCTTCCGGCGCGAAGCGCCCCTGAAGAGTCAATAATGCCGCGACAGCAGCCAGTCCGCCAAAGAGCGCAACAGGTCTGCGCGTGAGTCCAGAGGGGCCAGCGCATCCAGTGCCTGGGCGTGCAGCAGGCGCACCCGCTCCTGCGACGCCTCGATGCCAATGACCGATGGATGGGTCGGCTTCGAGCGCTCGCTGTCGGCGCCGGTCGCTTTTCCCAGGGTGGATACATCGCCCAGCACGTCCAACAAGTCATCCTGGATCTGAAAGGCAAGGCCTATGGGACTTGCAAAACCGGCGAGCGCTTCCTGCAACCGGGAGTCGAGAGACGGCGCACAGGCTGCCGCCATCATCACGCTGACGCGGATGAGCGCGCCGGTCTTGCGCGAATGCATCTCTTCCACTTGTGTCAGGTCGAGTTGCTTCCCCTGGACCGCCAGGTCTATGGCCTGACCTCCAGCCATCCCAAACGAGCCGCTCGCTTCCGCCAGCAACTCCACCAGCCGCAGGCGGATAGCAGGGGATGCCGGCAGGGCCGGATCGCGCGTCAACACATGAAAAGCCAGTGTCTGCAAAGCGTCCCCTACCAGGACCGCCGTTGCCTCGTCATAAGCCTTATGACACGTTGGACGCCCGCGACGAAGGTCGTCGTCGTCCATCGCTGGCAAGTCATCGTGCACGAGTGAGTAGACATGTATGAGCTCGATAGCGCAGGCGGCGCCCTCGACCTCCTCTTCGGAGCGACCTACGGCGCGGGCGGCCGCGAATAGCAACGCGGGTCGGATGCGCTTGCCGCCACCAAGAACGCTGTATCGCATCGCTTCGTGCAGACGGGCCGGCACGACCTCCGGGCCGGGAAGCCTCGAGTCTAAGGCCGACTCCATCCGCGCTTGCCAGGATTCCAGCTGGACACGGAACGCTTCGCGCCCGGCCGGATCATTCACACGGGCCTGTCGAGCCCCGACAGCAGCGCTCACGCCCACCCTTCCGGCAGCAAAGTGTTCGTCGAGCTCATTGCGGCCTGGAGGGATGCCCGCCCTCGGGCGCACGATTCGAACGCTTCACGTCAGCCACGGCGACCGTGGCTACAGCGGCGCCAGCGCGCGGACGGCGGTCTGCGTCACTGTAGAGAATGGGCAGTTCGGGAGCCATCGGGCCCGTCACCCGCGCTCCCAGGATCGTGGTCTTGAGCAGCTTGAGCGGGTGGCTGAATGCGTCATCCACGGCCGTGCCTTCAAATCCACAGTGGGCCATGCAGTTGTCGCACGCGGGGTTGCGGCCCACGCCGTACTTTTCCCACTCGGTGTCCTCCATGAGGGATTTGAATGTCGGCGCATAGCCTTCGTCGGTCAACAGGTAACAGGGCCGCTGCCAACCGAACAAGTTGTAGGTAGGCATGCTCCAGGGAGTGCACTGGTAGTCCTGGTTGCCGGCCAGGAAGTCCAGAAACAGGGCCGAGTGGTTGAAGGCCCAGCGGGTGCGCGATCTGCCTTTCGCGGAGCTTGCGGTCCGCCCGCGCTTGAAAATCTCGCGGAACAGCCGCTTGCTCGCGCTGCGGCCGAGGAACACGTCCTGACGCGGCGCATGGTGATAGCTGTAACCCGGCGAGACCATGATTCCTTCGATGCCGAGCGTCATCGCCTCATCGAAGAAAGCGGCCACGTGATCGGCATTCTCGCCGCTGAATAGTGTGCAGTTGATCGTTACGCGGAAGCCCTTGCTGCGCGCCAGGCGGATCGCAGCGACCGCCTTGTCGAACACACCTTCCTGGCAGACCGACTCGTCATGACGCTCGCGGCTGCCGTCGAGGTGAATCGAGAACGTCAGGTACGGCGACGGTGTGTATTCGTCGATGTGCTTGGACAACAGAATTGCGTTGGTGCACAGGTAGACGAATTTCTTGCGCGCGACGATGCCGGCGACGATCTGCGGCATCTCCTTGTGGATCAGCGGCTCGCCCCCGGGGATCGACACCATGGGTGCGCCACATTCATCCACTGCATGCAGCGCGTCTTCGACGCTCACCCGCTTCTGCAGCGTCTCCTTCGGATAATCGATCTTGCCGCAACCGGCGCACGCCAGGTTGCACTGGAACAGCGGCTCCAGCATCAAGACCAGCGGATAGCGCTTGATGCCGCGCAGCTTCTGGCCGGCGATGTATCGCCCGACTTTATAGGCCTGGAACAATGGAACACCCAAACTTGTAACTCCTATTGTTGCGGGATGAGCACAGCGCGGTGATCCCGCCAGATGCGCTCCCACTCCATCACGAACCACGGCGTGAATCGGCCCGCCTCGCTGCCGGCGAGCTGCGCCTGCAGGCTCTCGGGGCTGATCCAACGCCACGCGAGAATCTCGCGCGGATCGATCCTGACAGGATCTGAGCTGCGGCCGACGAACACGGAACAGAGTTCCTGCTCTGCGCCCGCCGCGTCGAACTGCGCCTGGTACTGAAACTTGAACAGGAAGTGCAGCGGACAGCGCAGTCCGAGCTCTTCGTACAGCCGCCGGTGGATCGCAGCCTCCATGGTCTCGGCGCGCCGCGGATGACTGCAGCAACTGTTGGACCAATACAGCGGCCACAGCCGCTTGGAGGCCGCACGCTGCTGCAACAGCAGCTCGCCGGCATCATTGAAAATCAGCAGCGAGAATGCCCGGTGCAGAACGCCGCGGCCCTGATGGCACTGCGCCTTGTCGAGGTGCCCGACTTCCCGGTCGGCTTCGTCCACCAGGATCAGTGACTCGGACTCCGGTGCGCGCACCGGGGTGCCCCGGACTTCATCCATCGTCAAGACAACTCCCAGGGAAAGTACTTGAGCTAGTATACATACGCATATCATAGCGGCCTGTCGGGGATTCGCCACAGCAATCTTCAGGCTTGGGACCCCGGCTCCGGGGCTACTGTCCAGGCCTTCCGCGCCGCTGACAAGGTCCACCCGGGCATTGTGTGAGGAGCCAAAGAGATAGCCCCTCCTATCCCCTTTTGGCGAGGCCCATGGCTAGGCCGGCGCCTTGAACGCAAACGCGAACGCGGCCGCCCCGATGAGCAGACAGAACGCAACAACGTAGTTCCAGGCCACTTTCTCGTGCAGGAACAGCACCGCGAAGACCAGGAAGACGGCCAGCGTGATGCACTCCTGCATGATCTTCAGCTGAAAGCCGGTGAAGTGGGTGTAACCCCAGCGGTTCGCAGGCACCGCGAGGCAATACTCGATCAGGGCGATGCACCATGAGACCAGGATTGCCTTCCACAGGGGCCATGCGTGGCCGTACTTGAGATGCCCGTACCAGGCGAAGGTCATGAAGATGTTCGAGAAGGCCAACAGGAGGGCGGTGCTCACCCGGCACTGCCCCTGTTCACCTCGACAGTGATGTGCGAGAGACATTCGAACGAGCTGAGGCGGCCGCGGTAGAACAGCGCATCGCGCGGCTTGCTCGTTGCAATCGCGAGTACGGCTCCCAGATGGCCTGGCCCCAGCCGCCACAGGTGCAGATCGACCACCCGGTCGCCATCGACCTCGAGAGTTCGCCTGAGCTTCTCGCGGGTGAGCTCATCGGGACAAACGTCCAGCAGGACGCCGGCTGTGTCGCGAATCAAAGTCATGGACCAGTTGGCGATGACCACTGCACCGACGATGCCCGCGAGCGGATCCATCCAAAGCCAGCCATACAGCTTGGCAAGGAGCAACCCTGTGATGGCCAGGACCGATACAAACGTATCGGCGAGCACGTGGATATAAGCGGAGCGGATGCTGTTGTCGCGGGTGGTGGCTTGCGCGGGCCAGCCCGGGCCATGGCCGGAGGCGGCGGAATGGGAGTCGTGCTCATGATCATGGCCGTGGTCGGCTTCGGGCCCGTGCGTGCGGCCGTGGCTGGCCTCGTGCCCGTGGTCGTGATCAGCGCCGTGGTCGCTGTGGCCGTGGTGCTCGCCTGCGCCGAGCAGCCACGCACTCACAATGTTGACGGCCAGGCCGGCGATTGCGATCGGAATTGCCTCGCCGAACTCGATACCCACAGGCGTGAAGAAACGGACCACCGCCTCATAGCCGATCAGGACGGCAATCATTGCGAGGACAATGGCGCTGGTAAATCCGGCCAGATCGCCCAGCTTGCCGGTGCCGAACACGAAGCGGTTATCGCTGGCATGGCGGCGCGCGTAGGTGTAGGCCAGAGCGGCGATCAACATTGCGCCCGCGTGAGTGGACATGTGCAGACCATCTGCGACCAGCGCGAGCGAGCCAAACAAACTGCCGCCGACTATCTCTACGAGCATCATGACGCCGCATAAAAGAATGACCGCCCATGTCCTGCGCTCATTCTTCTCGTGCCCGGCTCCCAGGAACACATGGCTGTGAGGCGGAGCGACAGTTGGATCGTTGTGCGCTTCCATCAGCGGATGCCTCATCTGAAGTAGCTGTGGACCACGTCGAGGAGCTGTTCGCTCGCCTCTTTATTTCCCGGCGTGTTCGCGAAATGCGAGGTGATATGTTCTTCGAGCAACTCGGCCAGCAGCCCGTTCACGGCGCCCCGGCAACTGGTGATCTGCTGCATGACATCGGCGCAGACCGCCTCCGACTCCAAGGCGCGCTCGATGGCCTCGACCTGGCCCTTGATGCGCCGGACGCGGTTGAGGAGCTTGGTTTTTCCTTTCAGGGTATGGGTCATGGGGTTCTTGCACGGTGGGTTGCCAATGCCAATACTATAGGGGGGTATAGTATCACAAGCGCGTTGCTTTCTGGGAGGATGCACCCGCCGGGTGACGGGGCTGACCAGAGACCCAGGATGCATACCACAACGCCGGTGACGGAGGTCTCAATGAGTGACGACAGTACGTTTTCATTGGCCGGTGGTTGCACATGTCGCGCAGTGCGCTACCTCATGACAAGTGCACCGATGTTTGTACACTGCTGCCATTGCAGGTGGTGTCAACGCGAAACGGGGTCAGCGTTTGCCCAAAACGCGATGATTGAGGCCGACCGTGTCGTGCTTCAAAGTGGCACGCCTGAGGTCGTGAACACACCATCCAACAGTGGCAAAGGGCAACGGATTTTCAGGTGTCCCGCCTGCCGTGTCGCTGTATGGAGTAACTATTCCGGCGCCGGTGATGCCATTCGGTTCGTCCGCGTGGGCACGCTTGACGAGCCAGATCGACTGCCCCCGGACATACACATCTTTACCTCCAGCAAACAGCCCTGGGTAGTGCTGCCGCCCGACAGGCCCGCCGTTCCCGAATACTACGATCGGAAAAAATATTGGCCTGCGGAAAGTCTCGCACGTCGGCAGGCACTCCTTGGGGATCGTTGAGGTGTGGCTTCGCGTTGCGTTGGCGCTCATATCCGCGCTGGTTTGTATCGACGTGCACGGCGTCCTCGTTGCGGACAGCGGCTCGTCCCGGCGTGACCCGCAACACCGCGTCGTGGCCTATGTGGCAAGCTGGTCCGTGCCACCGGCTATCCATCCGGAACATCTCACGCACATCAACTTTGCCTTCGCGCATATCGACAAGGCCGGCCGCGCTGTGTTCGAGCAGCCGGCAGTCGGGCAAACTTTCCTGCGGTTGCAAGCCCTCAAAAAGGCAAATCCGCGCCTGAAGCTCATTGTCTGTGTCGGCGGGTGGCAGGCGGAGGGATTCTCCGATGCGGCGCTTACTGACTCATCGCGGCTTACGTTTGCGCACAGTGCCGTGACGCTGCTACGCGACTACTCCGCGGATGGGATAGACCTGGATTGGGAGTACCCGGGGCAAGGCGTCGCGGGAATCAAGTATCGCACCGAGGACAAGCGCAATTTCACCCTGCTCTTGAAGACACTGCGCGAACAGTTGGACGCCGAGAGCGCCGCACAGAGACGCTCGGGCAGCGCCCGCTATACCCTGACAATCGCCGCGGCGGACCGGGAGTATTTCGACCACACCGAGATGGACAGGCTTCACGTCTATCTCGACTGGGTCAACCTGATGAGCTATGACTTCTTCAACAGTCTGACACCCACGACCGGCCACCATGCAGGTCTGTACCGCTCCGAGCACGCAGCGCCCGCGGATCGCAACGCCGATGCGGCGGTCAAGCAGTATCTGGCTGCAGGGGTTCCGGCTGACAAGATCGTGCTGGGGGTGGCCTTTTACGGCCGGGGCTTCGCAGGGGTCACACCTCTCGACAACGGCGTCAATCAGCCCTATCAGCGATTCGAGGGCGAGCACAGTTACGCCGAGCTGGCCGGCAAGTTCGTCGGCCAGCAGGGATTCATCCGCTACTGGGATGCCAGCGCGCAGGCGCCGTACCTTTGGAACAGCGCCGCCCGCACGTTCATCACTTATGATGATCCGCAGTCCATTGCGATCAAGGCGCGGTACGTTCTCGAGCACCAGCTGGGCGGCGTAATGTTCTGGGAGCTGAGCCAGGACCGGGATGGGGAGCTGTTGGATGTGATCACAGGCCGTTTACATTGAGTACTACGGACCCTCCGGTGCGTCTCAATGGGCCAGAGCCTCTGCCGCCTTGGCTGCCAGGATGAATGTCGTGGCGGCATCCACCACGTACTCGTTCTCGTACCACAGAAATGGCCAGCTATCCTTCAGCTCCGGGTAGTCAGGCTGAATCAACGTGACCCCAGGGATCATGCCTCCCGGAATGAAGGTGTAGTCGGCGCGATTGTTACCATAGCCGACGAGTTTGGAAGCCGTTCCGACGGATGATACATAGGAGACATTTGAGGCTGGGTGCCGGCCAAGAACGTAGTCGAAACCCCGCCCGGATAGCCCAAGGAGAGCTCGGGATAGCCAGAATAGGCGATCAACTGGTCAGGGGCGGCACCGTGCTTGCGCGCCGTGAACCGGGGTACCGGATCCCATTGCTCGGGCGTGGGCAGCAAGCGGACCTCGTCGGTCGCAATGCGCTCGCCGTGCAGAATGATTTCAACGCCGCCCAATTTCTGGTCGCGGAACACCTCGTGAAAGGCGCAGGGGGCAGCGGTTGATCGAGATGGACCGCGACGCGGATGCCCTGCCCTTCGGCCGTGAGCTCCAGGCTCATTCTGCAATTCATGGTCAAGGAGTCTCCTCGCTCATTTCTGCGGGTCAGAGGCGGTGAAGGGCGAGCAACAGGGCGTGCCGACGGCATGGAGCTCCATGATCTCGGCGCGCGTACCGTCCGGATCGAGAAGATTGAGCTGCCACTTGGCGTCTCGGCCGATTTTGGGAGTATTCGACTGACCCGCGAGCCGGTCTGCGTTCCACAACAGCGTGTAGGCGGCTCGGGCGTCCGGCACACCAAGTGAAAAGTGATCGAGCACGCCCAGATCGGCGCGGCTCATTGTCGAGGGGATGCCGCGGCCGTCCGGGGTACCCACGATCATGTATTCGAGCCAGTCCGTGCCGTCCGGGACCTGCTGGGAGACCCAGGTCGGCGTATCGTCCTTCATTCCGCCGATCCAATAAGGCCTGAAACCCAGCACCGCGCGGAAGAAGCTGTCCTCCAGTGCGCGATTGTGGACGATGAACCCAACATGGATGATGTGGTTGGATAGAGAGTTGGCCGGCACGTCCGGTGTATTCGGCGGGGGCTCCATGAATTCGATCCTGTTGCCTTCGGGGTCGATCACATCGAACCAGCGGCTGCCATCGCCCCCTCTTTCCACCTTCCCGGGCACGAGCTTCTGCCCTGCCAGGTAGTTGCGCAGGGCCTTGGCATCGGTCGTGATGAAGGCAACATGGTCCAGCCGATTGATGGATGCGGATCCGGACGGTATTGGCAGGACCTCGACGAATTGGGTCGGTGCAAGGTAGTAGCGGACGCCCTTGGGGTTTTCAGGATCGTCACCCTTCATCGCCCCGAGGTCGTGAACATAGAAGCGCTCTGTCCTGGCAGGGTCCGTCGCATAGACGGCGATATGAGAGACGCCCGTGATCTGTGGGCGCGCCGAAGCGGCGGCGGGCGGAAGAGCGCCCGCGGCTCGAGTCGCCTCGGCGGCGGCGGTCGCGCCGACACCCGTGGCGCCGGGCAACATTTGATAGCTCACAAACGCCAGGTGAGTGGCGTCGCCCCAGCCGTACATTGAAAAGCTTCCCCGGTTGCCCTGGAAGCTCGCCACCGTCCGAATCAATCCATCAGCGGCAGAAATGACCTTGAGGGACATAACGCCGATATCAGGGCTGTCTTGTGTTGTCGGTCGGGATGGCTCGCCCAGGAATGCGACTGTCTTGCCATCGGGCGCAACGTGCGGTGATGAGTTGAGATTGTCATCATCGGTGATCTGCTCCGGGGCCGAGCCATCAGGGTGCATGCGCCAGATCTGCAACCCTCCAGAGCGCCAGGAATCGAAATAGATAAACTTGCCGTCCGGAGAATAATCCGGCCCGTCGTTGATGGTGTCGTTTGTCAGCCGAAGCTCGGTCCCGCCTTCCACGGGGACACTGAATATATCTGCCTTGCCTGCGCTGCCACGTGTGAACGCAATGGTCCGGCTGTCGGGCGCCCACGCGTGGAAATAACTGGATGTCGCGCCATTTGTCACCTTGCGCGGCGTACCGCCGCCCGCTGCAGGTAGAACATAGACGTCGTGCAGAGCACCTTTCGCCTCAGCACAACTCACCGCTAACAGCTTGCCATCCGGTGACAGGCCGAAGTTTCCCGAGCAACCGACCAGCTTGCCCGTCTCTATCACCTGCGGCGTACCGCCAGCGGGCGGGTCGAGATAGGGAATCCTCTGAATATGGCCGCCTTCATGCACGTAGATGCTCTTGCCGTCCGGCGCCCAGTTGGGGGACTGCACATAGGCATTGACCGAGCGGACGACAATCGCGCGGCGGAATTGGTCGTTGGTCGAGATCGTCTGCACGGTACTGTACAGCGAGGGTTGCAAATTCTTCGCCGCGGGCGCCAGCGGCTGCAGGCTCACATGAGAGAACTCGACCTTGTCGGTCGTATTCACATCGTGCGAGACGGCCCCGAGGCCGACGTAGAACGGCTCCTCGAGATGCAGTGTGACCGAGGCGCCGACCTGTTGGAGCGGTTCCCCCTTCTTCGACAGAAACAGGGTGAAGGTATCGCCATGCTTTTCGATGCGGACTGTCCTGGGTGCATCGATATTGAGCTCGACGTCCTCGGAGTTGGCGCCGCGTTCGCGGCGAAACTGCAGTGCCATCAGGCCCGAACCGTGCCAGGAAGCACCCACATACCTGCCGCCCGCATCGAGTGTCTGGCGAAACATCAGTATGCCCTTGCGATGCGGGTCGGGCTCGTGGTTGCAGGTATGTGCCGGGAAGGTGACATCGGCCGTCAGCACCATGTCGCCGGATGCCTTCTTCCACAAGTAATGGAAGTTATCGACGTGATACCAGGTGTTGGCGCCAGCGGCCGTCACTGTGTAGCCCCCCGTATTGGGATCGTACTTGGCGGTACCCGCCGGTCTGACTGTGCCCACATCGCTCTGGCTCTCGAACAAGCCCAACGTGTTGGTACCTTCCGCCGCCAGCAGACGTGCTGCCGGCCGCACAGCCCCGCCGCAGGCCGTTACGATCGCAGCCCCGACGATCCACGCCTTCAGATGCTTGCGCATCGTGCCCCCCTCACCTTGCATCTTGCCCCCTCGGTGCCCGCGCAGTAGCAGGAACCTGTTCCGAACAGTGCTAACTTCACTTGATGTAACGATTCGCGAACGTCAGAAACGCAGGCCAGTTGGGTCCGTCAGTGTGGCCGCCGCTGTGCTGTCGGAAAGCAATATCACCGTCGATCAGCGCCGTCTCCATCGGCGGAAACACGCTGGTCCCCAAATCCTTCCTACCGAGCAGCTTGTAAACCGGACCGGCGCCGACGGCGCCGAGAAACATGCCCTTGGCATCCACCCAGCCACCTTCCACGGACTGCGATCCACTACTGACAAACACCGGTCGCGGGGCGCACAAGGCGATCAGCTCGTGCGCGTCGACGGGCAGATCCGCCACCGTCCGCGGCCCCGCGTACTCGAGGAAGTTGCCCGCCATCCAGTGATATTCGGCGCTCGAGGCCAGGTTCTCCACCTGCTCGCCGAAGTTGCGGCGTGAGATTTTGGCGCCGCCCTCTCCGGAGGAGCCGACCAATGCGATCGCGAACCGCGGCTCGTAGGCCATGGCGACGAGCGCCGCCTTGCCATACCGCGACAGGCCCTCAATTCCAACCTGCCGCGCATCCACGTGAGGGTCGGTCTCGAAATAATCCAACGCCCGGCTGGCGCCCCACGCCCACGCCCGTAGCGCTCCCCAATCATCGAGCTTGCGAGGCTGCCCCTCGTTGGTGAGCCCGATGACTCCCTGAGTCAGGCCTTCGCCGCTGTCTGCCTGTATGCTCGTCGGAATGAGGACGGCATAACCCCAGCCCTTCGCGAGAACCTGGCTCTGCCAGCTCGGGCCCGTTCCCATGAACGTAGCCCACTGTGCGGGGGTGAAACGTTTTCGCAAGGCAGCCAGAGCGTCCGGACTCAGTCCGAATTCCATGATCACGGGTACCGGCCCTGCCGCCCGGGCCGGCGTGGTCAAGGTCAGGGCGATATCCACGTTGATCAGCGGATAGGCCGAGCTGTCGACATGACCGGTGACCTGCTTCGTGATCACCGGCACACCGCCAACGCTCTCCCGATCAGTCCGTGTGACGCGCCAGATCACTTTCGGGACGTCGCGTGGCACGCGGCCATACACTTCACTGTCGAACGCCGCGGCTATTTCTGCACGGCGCTGTTTCCACCACACATCGCTCGTCTTCACCCTTCTGCCATCATTTAATACGAGCGGGTCCGGGAGTCGCAGGTTTGGACTCACCCTGGACTCATCGAAGTTCGCCGCATTCGGCGACTGCGAATCTCCATCCGGCCCGCGCCGCAGCGAGTCGATATGCAGCAGCTTCATGATCCGGGCGTGGTCCTGTTCGCTGCTCAGGTGTACAGGCGGCGACACAACACGCAGTTCGAAAGGCACCGCCGGAAGACCGGCAGCGTCGGCCAACGTACACACCGGACTATCAGCCCAGCAGTAACGGACTCGCGTCGGCGACGAGCCGGTCGGAACTGGCAGCACCACCCGGGATCCCTCGATCTGCGCGGAGGCGAACCGGCAACTGTGCGGCGCATCGTCGCACAGCTCGAAAGCGATCGGTGTGGCGTGACTGTAGGCAACGAGTCCGCCTTCCACGTCGGTAAAGTCGACCACGATCCCATTCGAATCGCGCGTCGCGCTCACGGGAACCGGTCCCGAAGGTGGGGTCGATTCACCGAAGATCACGTGACGTGCTGCGTTCGCGAGGCGCCGGGCGACGTCCTGCTTGTTGGTTGGATGCAGATTGTGGGGATCGCCGATGTCGACGGTTACGGCCAGACCTGCATGCGCGTCATGGGCAACCGCAAGACGTTGCGCTTCACGGAGCTCTGCCCAACCGGATTCCGTGGGCGCGGTCGGCAGTGCGCCGTAGTTTGGCAACTGGACGATGAGGAACGGGAGATCCCGGCCAAACTGCCGCCGCCAGTCCGACATGAGAGTCTCTAGCAATGAGCGATACGATTGCGGCTCGCCGCTGTTGGATTCGCCCTGGTACCAGAGCGCAGCTCGCAGGCCATAACCGCCGAGCGGCGCAATCATCGCGTTGTACATCGTGCTCAGACCACCTACCGACTCCCAAGGAGCCCGAGGTTGAGTACCAACCGCGCCAGGCACCACGCGATATTCCCACACGCCGGTCAGCGGAATGGACTCTCCGCCAGGAAGATGCAGTGCGCGCCTCTCTCCTTTGGCCAGCAAGCCTCCAGGGCCGTATGTCGTGGCGACGTTAACGACCAGGACATTTTCTCCCGCGTGCAGCCGGCCGCGAGGAATCTCATATGTCCGATCGGTTTCGTAGCCGAAGGTATTGCCGAGCGCACGGCCATTCATCCAGGTCTCGTCAACCTGGTTGATGGCCCCCAGTGACAGCTTCGCGCTACCGGAGGCGGCGATGAGGGCCTGCGCAGGGGTCAAATTGATTCGCGTTCGATACCAGAGTGCGCCCGTGAAGTCGGCAAGCGCCGTGTCGCCCCAGGTACGCCAGTCACCGAGCCCGCCCGGAGCGCTGCGCCATTGTTCTGCGGGCTCTTTCGTCAGTGCCGCCGATTCTCGCCCCGGAGACTGGGCAGGCCCCGAGCCCTGCTTTGGCTCCTGCGTGAGTCGCCTTGCGATCCAAGGTTCGCTCCCTGGGCGATCACCGGACCCTGCGCGCCACCATTGCTCCCATAGGTGCGCGAACTGCTTTTGGGCGGCTGCCGGATCCTGCGCATACAGTCGTAACAATCGCAGCCCCGATTCATAACCTCCGAGAGCTTGCAGCGCCGCGGCGCTGATCCACGGACGAATGTTCGCGCCACCCCATGTCGATTGGATGAGGCCGATCGGCACGTGCGTGAAGCTCTGCAGCTCGCGCGCAAAGAAGAAACAGACTGCCGACCAGTCAGGCACCGTCTCAGGGGATGCGACCTGCCAAGCGACCGGATTCTGAAAGTGTGTCAACGGCACCGGATTGATCGCCTGATGGATGCCAGCCAGGCGAATCGTGTTGTTGGCTGACTTGCGGATCTCGTCGTAGGAGTTGCTGGCTCGCAGGAGCTGCATCTCCATGTTGGATTGCCCCGAGCACAGGAACACATCACCGAGCAGAATGTCCTGCACCGCCTGGCGCGCACCGGAGCTACCCTGAGCCGTGAGCTCGTACGGCCCACCGGCGGCCATTGCCGGCAACTGCGTGCTCCAGCGCCCCGAAGCATCCGCCTGGGCGCGGACCGTCGAGGTGCCCAGGGTGACCGTCACGGTTTCACCATTCGCGGCCTGCCCCCAGACAGCAATGGGCTGCTCGCGTTGCAATACCGCGTGATCCTGAAAAAGCTCGTGCAGCAGGCTCGTCTGCACACCGGCCGGAGCGGGTGACTGCGCACGCGCTACTGCTGCCAACACTGTCAGGAACAGGAACGCGACCGCTCGCCATCGCACGGCGACAGGGCCAGTAAGTGCTGCGCGCAATTCAAACCTCCAACGCCAGGCAAACGGCAGACAACATCGCGGGCCTTGCAGGGTATGACCCGCCGCATGCCCATGGCCAGCCGCAGATGTTGCAATCGCGCCCTACCGACGTGATCGCAGTTGCTACGGGGTTTGAAGTATGCATATACTCAGCCCACCAAGATAGCGCTACCATAAATGCAGGGGGCCCTTCCACTGCAAGCATGAGAGCGCTATCATCGGTAAATGACAGCGCTATCATTCGGGGGCGCTGCTATTCGGACCTCGTCGCGATGTAGGGCGCGTGGGAGACGATATTGAGGGGGCTTCCAAAGGTTTTCTAAGTAGCAGGCCGCGTCATTCAGACCGCGGCCTGTCGTTGCGTGTTTGCAACATTCTTAAGGTTGGGGGGATTTCGAATGAGCCGAAAGACACGGCGAAATGCGTTCCGCAAGTCAGCCAGGATTTCTCATGGAGCCGCCAAGAGCTCCACCTGCAGCAAGTTAGGCCTGTCAGGCTTCACGTTAGGCTCCATGGCCATCGGCAGCACGCTGTTTGCCGCCGAGCCAGCAGATGCGCCGGCCGCTCCCGCATCGGGGCCGGCGGAGTTGCAGGAAGTGGTGGTCACGGGTATCCGCGCCTCCCTGCAGAAGAGCCTTGACATCAAAGAGCAGTCGCTCGGCGTCGTGGATGCCATCTCGGCGGAAGACATCGGCGCCTTCCCTGACGCCAGCCTCGGCGAGGCCATGCAGCGCGTCCCGGGCGTGACCGTCACGCGCACGGTCCAGGGTGGTATGGGGAGCGGCGCAGAGCTATTCACCGGCAACCCGTCGAGCATCACCGTCCGCGGCTTCGGTGGTGACTTCACCGAAACTCTCATCGACGGGCGGCCGCAGGCCTCAGCAGCAGGCCGCACATTCGATTTCGCCTCCGTCGGAGCCGATTTCGTAACAGAGGTCGACGTACACAAGACCCCGGATTTCAACCTCTCCTCCGGGGCTGTCGGCGCGACAGTGAACATTAAATTCCCGAAGCCCTTCGATCACCTTGGTCCGCAGGCGCGCGCGTTCGGCTCAATGACCGACACCACGAATGACGGTTCCTTCCGCCCGTCATTCGGTGCGCTGTTCAGCGACACGTTCTTCGAAGACACGCTGGGCATATTGGTCCTCGGGGACTACTCGGACACAAGGGTGAGCTCGCATCACCTCGATATCGTGGGTTGGAAAGGCGCGTACCTCAATTCCTGCCAGATGGCGGGCGGTCCGGCCTGTCTGGATCCAAACGGGAACGTGATTCCCAAGAACGCACTGATCCTTGGAACCGATAAGGCCCACAGCCCAGTCAACCCGAACAACGCGTTCCCAAGCTGGTATATACAGGATTACGCGCTCTACAACGATCGCACCGACGACCGGCGCAAGGACGGGCGGGCCGTGCTGCAATGGCACCCAACGGATGCCGTGCTGATCACTCTGGATGACACCTACTCCGATGACCACGTCACCTCCACGCGGTACCAGTACACCACCTGGTTCAACGCTAACAGGCTGGTCAATGTAGTGCAGGATGCCAACGGCACCATCACCAATTTCGACTACGGTCCGGCACCCACCGACCTGGATTCAACTGCCCAAGGGCAATACATCCAGAACAATACGTTAGGCCTGAACGTCAAATGGGATGTAAACGAGCACTGGACGGCGGGGCTCGATGCCGACCAGTCGTCCTCGCACCTGAACCCCCACGGCGAGCTCAGCGGCCTCAATGTAGACGTGGGATACGGTCCCTCGTACAACGTCAACTCGCCAAATTTCGCCGCGAACCAGGCTGCGGGCTTTCCCAACGGGTACGTAGCGGGCATCAACGTGCCGGGTGGCAGCGACCAATTGCCGCACTACACGGCGTACGGCCCGAATAACAACCCGGGAAACGTTTTCGGCTTGAGTCCGCTCATCCTCGGCTCACACGTCCTGCCAATCACATCAAACCGCGCCAGGGACTACATCAACCAGGCTAAGGCGGATATCGACTGGCACTCGGGCGACACCAACGTGAACGTCGGGCTGCAGTTCAAGGAGGACACGCGTAACGCCTACGCCCTCAGCACCTTCGCCAACAGTGCCTGGCAGCTCTGGAACGGTTATGGTGCGCCCTCGGGTAATACGCAAGGTGTCACTCTGCCCGCATCGTTGTTCGCGAACTCGGGCGCCATCAACACCTCGAACTTCTTCCCCGGCTTCAGCAACAACGGCCAGCTGCCGCCGATTTTCGCGTACAACCCCTGGACGGTGTACAACTATCTGGTCGGCCTCGGGGCGGGGGGCGCGAATCCAAACACGATCTCACCGGTTCCGCCCAATTGTGTTGCCGGAACGTTGGGCTGCTACTCGCCTTACACTGGAGGCCCGGAGCCGCTCCCCCTGGATCCAGGGTCCGTATCGTTCGTCCAGGAGAAGACGTACGCACCGTTCGCCGTTCTCCAGCAAAAGCTCAACGTCGCCGACCGGCCCTTGATGGTGAACCTGGGTCTGCGCTACGAGAAGACCCAGGTCAAGACGGGAGGTTACGGCCGGCTACCAACCGGGATGGCGGTGGTTGCAGGGGACCAGACGGCATTCAACTTCTTCTACACCCCGACCATCTTTCTCACGGAGTCGCACTCGTACAAATACTTCCTGCCAAGCCTGGATTTGAACTACAGGCTCCTGCCGGAGTTGAAGGTGAGGTTCGATGCTTCGCGGACCCTCACCCGGCCGCCGCTCAACGAGATCACGCCGACACTGAGCATTGGCGGGCGCGTGGGCGCATTGACCGCGACGGGCAACAATCCGGGTCTGCTGCCCTACCTGTCGAACAACTTCGATCTGGGCGCGGAGTGGTACTACGGGGAGAACGAGTACCTGGCCGTAGATGGGTTCTTCAAGCACGTGAGTCAGTTCCCGGAGCAGCAGACGGTCAACGTCAACATCAACAACGTACAGGATCCGACGACCTCGGCGACCGCGGTGTGGGCCGAGACCACGTTCGTCAACGCGCCCTCGGCGAACGTCTACGGCGCGGAGATCGCATGGCAGAAGATGCTGAAGTGGGGCTTTGGGTACCAGTTGAACGGGACTATCGTTCACACGAACCACCCGTATGACCGCTACAACCTTACTAACCAGTTCTATCTCCCAGGTCTGGCAAACTCGGCAAACTTCGTTGGTTTCTATCAGAGAGGCGGGTTCCAGGCACGGCTGGCCGTGAACTGGACGGCTGAGCAGCTCATATCGACGACTCAGGAGCAGAATGGTGGGCAATTCGGTAACGAGCCGACCTTCACCAGGGCGTTTACGGAGGTTGACTTCAGCACCCAGTATGACCTCAACGAGCATTTCAGCGTATTCTTCAAGGCGCTGAATCTGACCAACTCGGAGATCGTCGAGCACGGGCGCTTCAGCAATCAGATCCTGAACGTGCAGGATATCGGAAGGACCTTTACCATGGGCGTGCGCGCCAAGTTGTAGCTTGACCTCTGTAGTCAAAGCGGTCGTCATCGTCGGTGGAGGAACCGCCGGGTGGCTGACCGCGGGGATCATCGCCGCCCGCCATCAGGCCAGGATGAAGGCGGGTGGCTTCTCCGTGACGCTGATCGAGTCGCCGAATATCCGGATCCTCGGTGTTGGGGAGGGAACGTGGCCAACGATGCGTACGTCCTTGGAGAGAATGGGCATATCGGAGACCGAGCTCTTCAAGCACTGCGATGCCTCGTTCAAGCAAGGTGGAAAGTTCGCAGGCTGGACCACCGGGGCAGCGGAGGACGCCTACTATCATCCGCTGATGGTCCCGCAAGGGTTCACCCAGCTTAATCTTGTACCCCATTGGGTGCGTGAGGCACGGAGCCAAAGCTTCTGCGATTTTGTCACGCCTCAGGGTCTGCTCTGCGACGAGGGGCTGGCCCCGAAGACGATCACCAGTCCGGAATATCGCGGGCTCGCCAATTACGCCTATCATCTGGATGCAGGTAAGTTTGCCCCGTTTCTCGCGAGGCACTGCACCGGGAAGCTCGGTGTTCGCCATGTTTTGGCGGACGTCGTTCAGGTCAATCAGAGCGAGTCGGGTGACATCGAGAGCGTGCTGAGCCCACAGGCCGGCGAAATCTCAGGCGACCTGTTCATCGATTGCAGCGGCTTCTGCGCGCTGCTCATCGGCAAGACACTGGGCGTGGGCTTCAAGGATTGCAGCGACATCCTCTTTTGCGATACTGCTCTCGCAGCCCAGGTTCCATACGAAACGCCCGACGCCCCGATGGCATCTCAGACCATCTCCACCGCCCAGGAAGCCGGTTGGATCTGGGATATCTGTCTACCCACGCGGCGTGGCGTCGGCTACGTTTACTCGAGTCGCCACTCGAGCGAGGAAGCGGCGCGCGAGACCCTGCAGCGGTACATCGGACCGCAGTACCGAGATCTACCGGTCCGCAAGATCCCGATCCGCTCCGGCCACCGGCAGACCTTCTGGAAGAACAATTGCATCGGGGTGGGACTTGCGGGTGGATTCCTCGAGCCGCTCGAGTCTTCAGCCATCGTACTCGTCGAGCTCTCTGCGAAGTTGATCGCGGAGCAGATGCCTGCCAACCGAGAGGTCATGGACATCATTGCGAAGCGCTTCAACGACGTGACGATGTATCGCTGGGGCCGGATCATCGACTTCCTCAAGCTCCATTATGTCCTTACGCGGCGTACCGACACCGCTTTCTGGCGTGACAATGTCGACCCGGCGACCGTTCCGGAGAGGCTCAAGGAGCTGCTCAAACTGTGGAAGTACCAGTCCCCGTGGTTTTTCGACGAGTTCGATCGGCTCGAAGAGGTTTTCCCGGCGGCCAGTTATCAGTACGTGCTCTACGGCATGGGATTCGAGACCGAAGTGAGTCCCGAGGAGACGCTCGATACCGCGCCGCTCGCGTTGCGGCTGCGCCAGGAGAACGAGCGACAGACCCTTGAGCTGCGTTCGCGCCTGCCCAAGAATCGCGATCTGCTGAACAAGATCCACGAGTACGGGCTGCAACCCGTCTAACGACTCGACGACGACCCATGACGCAGATCGTTCCGCTCAACAAAGAGACGCACCGCTCCCTCACAGTGGACGGGCGGGCCTCCGCCGCGTACGGCGATAACCAACGCTTCGTGCAGGTGATCGTCACAGAGTTTCCCCACCTGGTCGTCCATTATCCGATCCTCTTCTCGAAGGACTCGCAGACGGGCCAGCTCTACTGCGGAGTGATGCTGGGCTTTGACGAGGGCGAGAATCTGTTCCTCGAGCAGTGGGCGGACCGGCAGTTTTATCGGCCACTCAGCCTGCAGCGAGGCCCCTTCTACGCACACGGTCAGGAGCTGGCGATCGACCTCGATCACCCGCGGGTGGGCGCAGAGGGCGGCAAGCCTCTCTTCAACGAGCAAGGGCAGCCGACCCGATACCTGCAGAGCATCATCTGGG
>JAQGOF010000173.1 GCA_028293745.1 Gammaproteobacteria bacterium
TGGGCGCTCGCCGTTGACGAAGCGAACAGCCGCATCTGGGGTGGCATTCACTACCGGTTCGACATCAACGGCAGTCAGGCGAGCTGCACCCAGGTTGCCGACTATTTGTTCGATAACTACATGCAGCCGCCTCGCGCCGATTGATCGTCGCCGCGAGACCCGGTCACCCGCGGAAGCGGCGCGCTTCCGTGGGTGACCGGCGGCTTCGTCACGTCGGGTTCGAGTGGAAATTCAGAGTTTCGAGACTGACCTGAACACGCGAGAAGCCGACACACCGCTAGAGGTCGCTCTGCCTCAGATACCGCATTTCTTTGGATGTCCGCTTCGGTTGTTCTGAATGACTCCTATCAAGCAGGTTCACCGTCTCTGAAGGGTCGTCTGGAGTCCTTCACACGTTTCCCTAGGGAAACAGACTCCCACGCGGGCTAAGTTGCCGCTGAGCACAGAACGAAGCCGAGTCATTTCCCGGAACGCGGAGGTCGAGGTCATCGCGAGCCGCGCATGGACACGACTTGGATAAGCCGTCGCATCTCAACCGCACCGCATCTCAGTGATCCCACGGCAAAATTGGCGTACTGCTGCCAGCCGTCTTTATTATGGCTATGTGGCAACCTCGTTGAAACCGCACACTGTCCCGGCATTTGTCACGCCGATGGCCGCGCAGTCGGTCGCGGAACTGCCGGAGGGTGATGACTGGATTTATGAGCTGAAGCTCGACGGTTCACCCTACTCAGGCACAGTTACAGCAACCTGACCGTCTTCCTCTGTCCTCCGCAAATTCGGCGGGCGTACCACAATCGGCGGTATGGTCGTTCCTCAATGCGAAGCTCCGGGTCTTCATCGGACGCGTTATTATTCGGGCGGGCGCTTGAACGTAGGCCGCAGGCGTTTCGGTACTCGCCGGTTCGGAGTAGAGGGAGCGTGCAGTGACAGCACGAACACGCAGAGTTGGCGTGCATACACGCTCCCATGAACCACCGCGCATCTGGTTGATCCATTGGACCACTCAATTATGTGAGGTACGATGGTCCCTAACTGTTCCCGGACTACCGACCGCCAATCTGGCAGGGTCCGTCACTCTCTCGGCCGTGGCAGTGGCCGAAATCGAAGTAGTAGTAAAATATCTAGAATTCGCTCCGCAGCCTGTATCGGAGTCCGTGCCGGGATGCTCGGTTGTTTCGCTGATCACGTGGGCCCCGGCGGTATCTTGCATGAGTTGCTGACTGTTTAAAACACGTACGCCAGTTGCCACTACGCCGTCACAATTTGCAAACAAGACAGTACCGATCTTGCCCACAAGCCAGCCCGTCAGGGCACCAATGGCAGTACCGACCATCGGGACTGCCGCAGTACCAAGGGTTGCGCCGAGCTCAGCGCCAATCGCTGCACCTGCCGCCGTAGTTGCTACCTTAGTCGCTTCGGCTCCCAGCGACGACAATGCGGTTTCAGCGCCACGCTGAACATCGCTCGGATTTCCATGTCCGTTGTTGGCAATTAAATAACTGCAAACCACCGGCACATTCTCGTTTTCCGGAATATCGGCCGAAACACCAAGGTGGACTGGATGGATCCCGTTGTTCACATTTCCAACCGCCTTAGTCTTAGTAATAGGGTCACCGGCTCCAACTTTTATGCTAACAGTGACAAAGTCGGTGTCTTCGTGTCGCGACCTTGTATCTGTGATACGAAAACTGTCCAGGCTGAAGGTTGTAATCACGGCACTCTCCTGCTGGTTGCATGTTACGAGAGTTGGAACGGAGCAGGCGCTGGACGCAAGCGACCAGAGAATGCCGCTTGGCAAGCCCGCACACTGCTTGGGTATCTTCGTGAAGAAAGATTACGCCCCAGGACGCAGCGCCGTCTGTACGGTGGCGCACGCAGCGCGTTCCGAGCCCAACATTACGGACCGCATGGGCACGTGAACAGAAGTTCCAGCCACGTGAGCCGCACAAATCGCAGCCGCGAGCCACAGAGACAAGGGCGGCGAACACCCAGACCTCCGCGGCCCTCGGCCGCGTCGCCCCTACGTTCAGGATGTTGAAACGAGCAGATCCGGCACTCAGTCCCCGTGATGGGGAGTGACATCAGTGTGCATGCTCCGTTACCGATCTGCGACAGGCGTTGCGTACATCCTAAGCTTTGATGGCCATGTACAGATAGGCGAACTAATGACAGGTGGAAGTAGGGATAATGACGGCTATCGCACCCAGGCGCATGTCACCGACGGTAAACCCGCGACCTATACTCGGCGGGGGCACGATTGGTCGGACACATTCGCGACGATCACGAATGATCTTCGGGCGTTGCCGGTCCGAGACGGGGTGTTGGATGGCGAAGTTGTGGTGCTGGGTTCAAACGGAATCTCAGATTTCCATCTGTTGCAAGCTGATATTGCGCGGCGTCGGACGGACCGGCTCGAGTACTACGTCTTCGATGTTCTGTACCTCGAGGTTTTCGACCTGCGCTCGGCACAACTGGTTGAACGCAAGCGTTTGCTCGAGCAGTTACTCCGCGATGCGACTGCCAGTCGCGTGCACTTGAGCAAACATCTCCAGTTTGAGGGCGCGGCCGTGTTCAAGGAAGCCTGCGCCATGCACTTGGAAGGTATTGTTTGCAAGCAGGAAGCGTCCGTCTACCGTTCGGGGCGACAGGACAGCTGGATCAAGGTGAAGTGCACCAAGAGCGGCACGTACCCTATCGTTGCTTTTGTCGAGAAGCTCGGAGCGAATCCGCGTCGAGCCGCATCGCTGTACCTGGGTCGCTGGGAAGGAGACCGCCTGCTCTATGCGGGAAAGGCACGCAGCGGTTATACGCAAGCGCAGCTGCGCGATCTTCGTGAGCGCCTGGATCCTTACATTCGCAGGACATCGCCCCTGTCAGTGCCGGTGAAGAAGCCCAAAGCAACTTGGGTTGAGCCTGACGTCTTAGCCGAGGTGGAATACAGCGCCCTGACGGGGGAGGGCGTTCTTCGTGAACCGGTGTTCAAGGGAATCCGAGAAGACCTGTCAGATAGCGCAAGGCACTCAATCGCTCGGAAACCTGCTGTATCACCACCCCGTCCTGGAGTTCCAAGGGAGAACATCCTGCAGTTGCTGCCGGATGCTGTCGTTCCAACACCTGAGGAACTCGAGGCTTATTGGCGGCAGGTGGCACGGCCCGCGCTGAAGTATCTTGCCCGTCGTCCACTGAAGCTGGTTCGCCATGTTCGCGGAACAACGTTCTATCACAAGGGATCATTGCCTGCGATTCCGGCATCTGTCAGACAACTCAAGGTAAGAAAGCGCGAGGGTGGAGAGGGTACTCGTGTGTGGGTGGAGGATCTTGCGGGGCTTCTTGGGCTTGTCGAGATCGGCGCAGTCGAGTTGCATCCTTGGAACTCGACCGTAGACGACATCGAGCATCCGGGCGTGCTCGTGTTTGATCTGGATCCCGGGGAAGGTATCGAATGGCCGTTCGTCATAGAGACCGCGCTGGCCTTACGAGAGCTGATGCGCAGCGAGGGCCTGGACAGTTGGCCGAAGGTAACCGGAGGCAAAGGACTCCACGTAATGGTGCCGGTAACCAGGGACCTGACTCATGATGCCGCACACCGGTACACCAGGCAGCTGGCGCAACGACTCGCTTCGCGTGATCCCGATCGGTACACCGTTTCGGCAGCGTTGGATCAGCGCGCCGGCCGATTGTTCATCGACTATCTGCGCAACGGCAGGGGGACTACGGCAATTGGGACCTACTCTCCGCGGGCTCGCGCAGGGCTCCCGATTGCAGCACCCGTCACATGGAAACAGGTTCAGAACGGAATACGCCCGGATGCCTTCACTCTGTCGCGACCGTTTCGTGCTCAACCGTGAGCGGCGGCCCGTCCACTACAGCTTGTGTCCGCACCCGCTTGCCCCACAATCTGGCCCTAGATATAGTGGCTGGTACAATATACAGCCGCGGGGAATGGCCATGGTTACTGCCGAGTCAACGGCACTGCTTCAGCAGGCTCGTACCGTCCTTGAGCGCTACCTGTTCGATGGTGTGGATCTGCGCGATGACGTCGCCGAAATTTGCGCAAAGATCGACGATGCGCTGTCGCCTGCGCCACAGACTCACCAGCCTCGGAAGTTCGAGGGTATTGAGCGAGCCGCTTAGGACCCTGACACCGTGATCAACGTCGGCATGTGATGCGCCGACGAACAACGATCTTGTCCTGCTGGCCGTGGAAACCAACAACTGGGCATAGATCGATCCGGACAATGCGGTCCCTTGGATGTTGATTGCTTCACGCGCCAACACAAGGGGTGATTACGTCCGGGCGGAGGAAGCGGTAAGCCGAGCGGCGAATGCATCGCGCCTTGACGGCTATGTGGCGCAGCATCGAGCGGACTGATGGGGCCTCGTAGACCCCCAAGCCGTGTGGCCGAAGAGCGCGACGGCAGCCGTCTCCTCGAGGCGGCCCATGCGTCCGGCCGGAGTTTGTGCAATCAGACCCGAGATCAGCGCGCCCTGTTGTCCGATCCGTGCCAACCCGTTGAGGAGGCCGGGTGTCGCAGTGGGGCCGGGTGAGAGCACATTCACTCGGATCCCCGTCATCTTCAAGTCCAACGCCCAACTGCGTGCAAAATTGCGAATCGCGGCCTTGGTGGCGCTGTAGACGCTGAACGCCGGCGTTCCCATCGAGCCTGTCGTCGATCCTGTCAGAACAATCGAGCCGCCGGTCCCCATCAACGCGAGCGCCTTCTGCACCGTGAATAGCGTTCCTTTGACGTTGACGTCGAAGACCTGGTCGAAGGAGGCCTCGGAGATCTCGCCGACAGGAGCCCTCGCGCCCAATCCGGCATTGGCGCCGCTTTGCGCCTGGGGAGTCGAGCATGAGAGTCACGTTGCAAAGGTCATGTCACGCCGTGAGGGTCGCGGAACCTAGGTGCGAGCGCGAACTCGTCGGGGCGGTCCGGCGCTGACGAGCTAACGGGTTGACCTGCGGCTTCTGCCCGTTCGATGTGTGGATCAGGCCTTGACGGCTTCCTCCTTCAACTCCTCCCGCAACACCTTGCGCAAAATCTTTCCGACATTGCTCTTGGGCAACTCCTGCCTGAAATAAACATGCCGCGGCGTCTTGTAAGCCGCCAACGACTGGCGGCAAAAATCGATCACCGCGCGCTCGGTTAGGGAGGGATCCTTGCGGACCACGAACAGCGCCACGACCTCGCCCGAATGCTCATCAGGCTGCGCAACCGCGGCAGCCTCGAGAATCCCCGGGTGGTTGGCTGCGATCGCCTCCACCTCATTGGGGTACACATTGAAACCTGACACGAGGATCATGTCTTTCTTGCGATCCTCGATGAACACGTAACCGCGCTCGTCCATCCGGCCGATATCGCCGGTCCGCAACCAGCCTCCTGGCAACATCACCTTGGCGGTTTCATCGGGGCGCTTCCAGTAGCCGACAGTGACTTGCGGGCCCTGCACGCAGATCTCGCCGACCTCGCCCATCGGCAAGTCTTTCCCGGCGTCATCCTTGATCGCGACACTGGTCGATGGGATGGGCAGGCCGATCGCGCCGTTGAAGTCTTCGAGGGGTGGGTTGATACAGGCAGCCGGTGAGGTTTCGGTGAGGCCCCATGCCTGTGTCAGGATCTTGCCGGTGACCTGTTTCCAGCGCTTCGCGACAGAGGCTTGGACGGCCATACCGCCGCCGAGCGTGATTTGCAGGCTGCTGAAGTCTACGGTGTCAAAACCGGGAGTGTTCAACAAGGCATTGAACAACGTGTTGACACCCGAGATGAACGTGAACGGATACTTCTTCAACTCCTTGATCACTGCGGGAAAGTCCCGCGGGTTGATGATGAGTATGTTCCGCCACCCCAACCGGAAAAACAGCAGGCAGTTCGCCGTCAACGCGAAGATGTGGTAAAGGGGAATTGGCGTGATCAGTGTGGCCGGCTTCTCTTTGAAATGCGGCCTGACCCAGGCTTCCGCTTGCAGGATGTTGGCGCTCACGTTCGCGTGAGTCAGCATCGCCCCCTTGGCGACGCCCGTGGTGCCGCCGGTGTACTGGAGGTACGCAAGATCGTCGGGCTGAATGTCCACCGGATCGAAAGTCAGGCGTTCCCCTTGCGCGAGCGCGGTTTTGAAACCGATCGCCCCGCTGATGTGTGAGGGCGGCACCTGCTTGCGCCGTTTGCGCACGACGTAGTTGACGATCGCCCCCTTTGGGAATCCGAGCAGGTCGCCGACGGATGTCACAAACACATGCTTCAGTTGTGTCCGCGGCAGTACCTTCTCCACGACATGTGCGAAATCCTCGAGCACCAGGATCGCGGTGGCGCCAGAGTCTATGAGCTGGTGTTCCAGCTCGGGGGCCGTATACAACGGATTGGTGTTGACTACTACGAGTCCGCCGCGCAACGCGGCAAACATCGCAATCGGATACTGCAGCACGTTCGGCAGCATGATCGCGAACCGGTCGCCCTTCGCGAGCCGGGCGGTCTTTTGCAGGTAGGCGGCGAATTGCCGGGACAGCTCATCCACCTGCCGGTATGTGAGCGAGCGACCCATCTGTACATAAGCGACCGAATCGGCGCGCCGGGTGCAACCTTCGTCGATCAATTGGGCCAGCGTGCGCAATTTCCCCAGATCGACGTCTGCGGGCACGCCATCCGGATACGACTTGAGCCAGATTCTGTCCATCACCACCCCCTCTCAACGATCTTTCTTCAGCAACGGTACGAGCTGCGGCCAGAGCGTATCAAGCACAGCGGGCTCGCCCAACGCATTTGGATGCAACCCATCTTCCTGCATCCGCGAGCCATTCAGCGCAACGGATTCGAGCAGGAAGGGCACGAGCGGCGCGCGGTACCGTGCGCTGAGGTCCGCGTACATCTTCACAAAGTCTGCTGTGTATTTCGGCCCGTAGTTGGGTGGTATGCGCATCCCGACGAGCAGCACCTTTGCGCCGGCTTTCTCGCCCAGCTCTACCATCTTTGACAGATTGTCTTTCGCGTTGCCGAGTGGTAACCCTCGTAAAGCGTCGTTCGACCCGAGCTCCAAGATGAGGATCTGTGGCTTGTTCAGCTCGAGCGCACGCGGCAGACGCTGCAGACCACCGCTCGTCGTTTCGCCGCTTATGCTGGCATTAACGACGGTGTATCCGTAACCTTGGGTTCGTAGCCTCTTGTCCAGCAGTGCTACCCACCCTTGTTCAGGTCTGAGGCCGTACGCGGCACTGAGACTGTCGCCGAAGACGAGGATTGTTCGATCGGCCGCCGCGGCGTCCTGGAGCGCGATGACCCAAAATCCGATGCTGAGCGCGCAGGCGCCGATGATCCGTGACAGCGTTCTCAAGGCCGAAAACCTCACCAAGCGGGTTAGCAGTCCAGAAGGTTCGCTTACTATTGTGCACGACGTGTCGTTCGACATCGCTCTCGGCGAGTCGGTCGCTATCGTCGGCGCGTCCGGAGCTGGCAAATCGACGCTCCTTGCGTTGCTGGCTGGCCTCGATCTGCCCAGCAGCGGCCGCGTCCTGCTCGAGGGTCAAGACCTCGCACGGCTGGACGAAGATGGCCGTGCACGCCTTCGAGCGCAGCGCGTCGGCTTCGTGTTTCAGGCGTTTCACCTCATCCCTGCCCTCACCGCCCTGGAAAACGTCATGCTGCCTCTTGAGCTGTCCGGCAGCAGCTCGGAGGCTCGCAGCGCGGCTCTGAACTCACTCGAGCGTGTGGGCCTGAGAGCACGCACCGGGCACTATCCGCGGCAGCTGTCGGGCGGTGAGCAGCAGCGCGTCGCGCTTGCGCGTGCGTTCGTTACTCAGCCTGCGGTTCTGTTTGCCGACGAGCCCACCGGTAACTTGGATACGGTCACTGGTGGTCGCGTTGGAGAGCTCCTGTTCGAACTCAACGCGAGTTCCCATACTACCCTTGTTCTAGTAACGCACGACTTGGGTCTCTCCGCACGCTGCGCCCGCACCATCCGTATGGAAGCGGGGCGCGTTGTATAGGCACTGAGAATGCGAGCGCTCTCCCTGGCACTCCGATCCCTTGCGCGCGAGTGGCGTTCCGGCGAACTCGGCGTGCTGCTGCTTGCGCTTTCAGTGGCAGTCGCCGCCCTGACAGGCGTGGGGTTCCTTGTGAGCCGCATCAGTACTGCGGTCGCGCTGCAGGCCAGTGAGGTGCTAGCCGCCGACATTCGTCTCGGGTCGCCCCAACCCGTCAACGAACAGTATTTCGAGGAGGCTAAGCGCCGCGGCCTCTCAACCGCCCGCAACACAGCTCTACTCAGCGTAGTTTTTAACGGCGAACGCAGCCAGTTGACGAACTTGCGTGCTGTTACCGACGGCTATCCCCTGCGCGGGCACGTGCTGATTGCTGACGAGGCGTTTGCGGCGGGGCGGCAGGCTCGCGGTATCCCACCACCCGGTGAGATCTGGCCCGATTCGAAGCTGCTGTCTGCCATCGATGTGCACGTCGGATCGCAAGTATCCATCGGCGCGGCCACCTTCCGAGTCGGCCACGTACTCATATCCCGACCCGACCAAGGCGGCACTTTCGCAGAGCTTGCCCCAACCCTCCTGATGAACGACGCCGACCTGACGGCCACGCAGCTCATCCAACCCGGCAGCCGCGTCAGTTACCGTGCCCTGTTCGCTGGCGAACGCACCCGTATCGACGAATTCAAGACATGGCTTTCGACACATAAGAAGCAAGGTGAGCGCGTCCACGACATCACCGACGCAAGTCCTCAAATCAGAAACGCCGTCGAACGCGCCGGCCGTTTCCTGAGTCTGGCGAGCCTGGTGAGCGTGCTGCTCTGTGCGATAGCAGTCGCAATGTCAGCCCGCCGTTATGTCCACCGCCACCTGGACACAGTGGCCCTCTTGAAGACACTCGGCGCCTCCCGCGCATTCACATTGTCGGTCAATGTCCTGCAACTCCTGGCTGTCGCAATAGTCGCGGCGATAGTGGGCTGCGGCGTTGGATTCCTCGCGCAGGAATGGCTCTTGCGAACCCTCCGCGGCCTGTTGGCGGTTGATCTTCCACCCCCCAGCCTCGTTCCCGCAGCGATTGGGTTCATGACCGCCATAGCCGTGTTGATTGGATTTGCGCTGCCACCCCTTTTGCAGCTGTCGCGCACCCCTGCGCTACGCGTCTTGCGCCGCGATGTCGGTCCTCCGCCACCCCTGACCTTGCTGGCATTCGGACCGGCCGTCGCGGTCGTCGTATTTCTCGTTTACTGGGTGGTTCGCGACTGGAAGTTGTTTCTGGGCTTTACCGCGGGACTTGCCGGGTTCCTGCTGGTCCTGGCTCTCGCCGGGGCTCTGCTGGTGTTTCTCGCGGGCAGGTTGCGGGGTCGCGTGGGCGTCGCATGGCGATTCGGTGTTGCAAACCTGAGTCGCCGCCGCAGTGAGAGCATCGTGCAGATCGTCGCATTCGGCACCGGAATCATGGTGCTCCTGCTCCTGGGCATCGTGCGCGACGATCTCAACAGCGACTGGCGCCGCACCCTGCCGGCGGACATCCCAAATTACTTCTTCATCAACATTCCGCCCGGCGATCGCGATGCCTTTGTCCAGTTCCTGAAGGATCGAGGCGCAAAAACCGCCCGTGTCCTGCCCATGATCCGCGGCCGGCTGACCCGCATCAAAGGCCGCTCGGTCGAGGAGCTCAAATTCTCCGGCGAGGAAGGCGAGAACTTCGCCACTCGCGAACAGAATCTTACCTGGGCTACCGAGCCGGGCGGCGACAATCGAATCGTTGCGGGCGAATGGTGGAAGCCGGCCGACTACGGCAAGCCGCTGGTATCGCTGTCAACCGAATTCCAGGACTCCCTGGGCGTGAATGTCGGTGACCGGCTGTCTTTCGACATCGCGGGCGAGCCCTTCGACGTGCAGGTCGCCAGCATCCGCAAGGTGAAGTGGGACAGCTTTCAACCCAACTTCTTCGTCGTGTTCGCGCCTGGCGTGCTCGAGAAGACCGCCGGAACCTACATCACGAGCGCCAACCTGAAGCCCGGGGATGCGCGCTCCCTCTCCCAGCTCGCGCGGCGCTTTCCAAGCGTTTCCATCTTCGATATCGAGGACCTTTTGGCGCAGGTGCGCTCGGTCCTCGACAAGGCCATTCTCGCGGTACAGAGCGTTTTCGTCTTTACGTTGTTTGCCGGGCTGACAGTTCTGTTGGCGGCTGTGCAATCCAGCCGGGATGAGCGGCGCTTTGAGAGCGCGATGTTGCGTACCCTCGGTGCACGCCGGGCGACGGTGTTGCAGGGCGTGTTGTCGGAGTTTACGACCCTTGGCTTGCTGTCAGGGTTTCTCGCGTCGGCCGGCGCTTCCGTAGCGGCTTATTTCATGGATACGCGGGTGCTTCAGTTGCATTACACGTTTGATTTGTGGATCTGCGTGGAGGGGTTGGTTGGGGGCGCCTTGCTGGTGGCCACGACCGGCTGGCTCGCGACGCGCTCGGTCGTAAATCAACCGCCCTTGAAGACGCTGCGGGCGTGAGTGGGGACCGACATTTGACGAAACCAGCGATTAGCGGGTGGAGTGAACAAGAGAGCCACGGCAATCATCTGGGCTTAACGGCAAAGTCCTGAGCGGATTCGATGTCGGCCACGTGCGCCGATGGGGGCGCGTACGGATTTGAACTCATACTGCTTCCCTGTCTTGCGACCAGCGTTACGCGAGCGGTATTACTTCGCGAGCAGTGAACGAGCCTGCTCGGCCCAGAACAGCGCGTCCACGTATGCCGCGCGAATGAGGGCGGGCGGCAGATTTCCGTACGCGACGTGATCCCAGGCCGCGCGCTCGTAGGCGCGCGTGCACTTGAGCGCCTTGCCCAGATCTCCCTCTCCCGCGACCAACGCGCGGGAAATGGCCGGTGAGAGCGGCAGCTCTTCGACAATCTTCTGGGTCGGCATGCCGACCATTGCATTGAGCAGCGAAAACAGGCCGGTGATGAAGTACGGCCCCGTGTCCTTGGCGCCGCCGAGACGGCCGAGTTGCTCGCACATGCGGGCGCGGGTCATGGCGTTGAGGAACAGGCTGGGGGGACGGTCGTCGAACCCCTGCAGGCACAACAAAGAGCAGAGCTGGCGCAAGTGATCCAGTCCGAGGATCACGATGGCCTGGCGGATCGAGTCGATCTTGCGAGGCAGGCTGTAGTAGCTCGAGTTGATGCAACGCAGGACGTGATAGGACATCGACACGTTCTGGCTGATCAGCAACTCGATTTCATCGATGGAATACTGTTCGTTCGAGAGCGAGGCCACCAGGCGCAGTGTGCTCAGCCGGCTGGAGGGGACGCGCTTGGCGCGAAACGTCTGCGGGTGTTGCAGGAAGTAGCCCTGGAATCCGGTGAAGCCCAGCGCCACGCAGGATTCGAAGTCTTCGGGCGTCTCGACGTTCTCTGCAATCAACTGTACGCCGCGGGGCTTGAGCTCCTTGACCAGTTTGGCGAGCTCGGCCGCTGGCGGATGTGTGATTTCCAGCTTTACGATGTCCGCGAATTCCAACAATCGCGGGTCGCTGATCTGCGGCGAGTAGTCGTCCAGTGCGATGCGATGACCCCGCGCGCGTAACTTGCGGATGCCCTCGACTACCGCCGGCTCGGCCCGGACGTCCTCCAGCACCTCGATGACGACGAGGTTGGGGGGCAGTGGCAGATCCGGTACGTCCACCAGCAATTCCATGGGGAAGTTGATGTGAACCGGTTGGCCGCCCGACAGGCGATCAAGGCCAATCTCCAGCGCGGCGCTCGAAATGACCTCGAGGGTGGCCTGCCGCGGATCGATGATCCGCGCTTTGGTCTCGGAGGGGGAAGGCCTGTACAGCAGCTCGAACGCCATGACCGCCATGGCAGAGTCATAAATGGGTTGGCGGGCAACGAATACGTCGGTCTGCGTCCCGGGCGTCGCCGGAACGTCGGTCCGACGGCGGTCTTCTATCGTTGTCATGTGCCCTCAAGGTCCGCAGAGCCCGCGGTTGGCGCGGACTCTACGGCAGCCGTTCCCGCCGTTCCGTGTCAGGATCGCCCTTTGTTGGGGAGTCCTGAGAGTGTGATCGCTTGCAGCGAGTGCGAACCGCGACGCCCGTCACACTGTCGGGCGGGGGTGTAACCCGGGCGGCCTCGCCTGGACGCGGCCCCGCCTGCGCGGCCTAACGCTGAATCCCGATCGTCACCCAGGAGTCGGGCTCGGGATCGCCGCGCCATGACAGGCCCTCGATCGTGAGCTGGTAGCTGCCGGGGCCGAGAGCCGAACTGTTCAACGCAACACGCAGGTGCCCGTTCGAGTCCTTCACCAGGTTGTGAAGCACTCCAACACGGCCCTGGTCGATGCGATCGATGGTGATTCGGAATGTTTTGTATGGGGACCGCGTCTCGTCGATCTTGAAGTCAACCAGCTCCGCTGCCCCGCCGCCGATGATGACCGCCGGCGTATTCGATGCGGCCTCGTGACTGGGAACGAGGCGAATGCTGCGGGTGGTCGTCGCCGGATCGAGCGGCCGCTCTGCGGCCTGCTTCTCCAGCTTCGCGATTTTCTGACTCTTCGCGGCGTTGTTATTCGCAACGACCGCGAGCCCCACACCCAGCAGCAACGCTACACCCACGACACCTAACATCAGCTGGGGTTTGGCCCAGGGGCGCTGCGGCTTCTCCTGCCACGGCTCGGGTTTGCCGCTGGCTTCGAGCAGCCGCAGACCGGCGTTGACCCGTTCAGGCAGGCCGATCTCATCGAGCACCTTCGGGTTGTCTTTGCAGAAGCGCTCGAAGTCAGTTGCACCCTTCAGGGGCAGCCGGCCGGACAGATACCGTTCGACAATCTGGTTCCGGGCAATGAAATCTCGGTCCATCGCCGGCGTGGCGGCGGCGGCAGCGGCTGCTGCTGCAGCGGCCGAACCGGGCGTGGCAGCACCGGAGACTTGGTGCACAAGTGACGCCGGTGATGGAGCGGGCAAGGGGGCATGGTATGCCGGAGCAGCTTGCAATGAGCTAAGGGCTGCCGGCGGCACCGCCGGGCTGGGAGCCGCTGACGTCAGAGGGGCCACACCCATCGATGCAGTCGACGCTGAGCTCAGCAACGGCGGCAGCAGCGAGCCGGTCGCCTCGAGGGACGATGAAGTAGACGAAGTGGGCATTGCCGAAGCGGGAAGCCCCAAGGCGGGGAGGCCCGAAGGTGGCAATGCGGTCGGTGGTGTGGACGGTGTCGATTGGACGGAGATGGTGGACGTCGTTGACATCGCAGCCGTCGATGCAACGGATACCCCGGGCGGCGGCGACGCTACGGCGAGCGGGTCGTCCATTAGCTCAAGCGGTAAATCGGGCAGCTGCTCTTCGAAAGGAGAAACCGGCACGTCCCCGAAGCCGTTGGGCGTGGTGGGTTTAGCGGCTGTCGCCGAAGTGGGCAGGGCCGCGGTTGCAGTCGGTATCGCCGCCGATGACGCGGCCAGAGTCGGTATGGCCGCTGACGTGCTCACGGTGGTCGCGGTCGCAGTCGGTACGGCTGCTGACGTGCTCACGGTGGTGACCGGCTCAGTCGGTACCACCGCTGACGCGCCCAGGGGTGTGGCCGCGACGGTTGGTACCGCGGGCGATCCGCTCACGGTTGTCGACGCGGCAGCCGGTGCCGCCGCCGATGGGTTTACTGCCCTCGCCGCGGTCGGGACCGCTGTCGATGTGCTTACGGTGGCCCCCGCCGCAGCTGGCATCGCAGGGGATGCGGCCATGGTGGTGCCGCCGACAGTTGGTGCCGTGGGCAATCCGCTGGCGGTGATTCCCGCCGCAGTCGGTACCGTGGGCGATCTGCTCACGGTTGTCGAGGCGGCTGTCGGTGCAGGCGCCGATGGGCTTACTGTTGCCCTCGCCGCCGTCGATTTACCTGACGAGGTCCCGCCCGCACTCGGTACCGGAGTACCGGCAGGTGCACCAGCCCGAACCGGCCCGGTGGCGCTAACTGTCGGGGCCTTTGCCGCGGATGAGGTCCCGCTCGGAGGTACACCAACGGGCCTCGAAATTTTCTTGGCAGCGTGGCCAACGGAGTCAGAAGACGGCGCGCTTCGCGGAGCCGCGCCTGCGGCGCCCAAAACCCTGGAAGCACCGGTAGCACCCATCGAGACCCCTACGGGTCGCGATGTGACCCCTGGTGTATTCCCCGATGGTGAAGACGCGACACCTGGTTTGTTGGAGCTGACAGGCGAGCTGCCCTTAGCGCCTGTAGTCGCTCCTGCTGCAGCAGGAGAATTGGCCGAAGCCGAGGTCGCCTTAGGAGGCGCCTTGCTGGCCAAACGTGGAGCACCGCCGCTGGACTTAGTTATGTCAACTCCCGAGGCGGCGGCCGAAGAACTGGCGCTGCCAACATCAGAAGGCAGACCCGACGTGCTTACGGATCCGGCGCCGCGAGTAGGTGCGGCTCCATTAGAGCTGGCCGCTCCATTGTGGCCGTGCGCTCGATGGGAGCCGTCCGCTCTATTGCTAAAGCCGTACGCCCCATGGGAGCCGTATGCTCGATTGGAGCCCTCCGACCCATTGGTCCCGTCCGTCCGGGGGGGTGCGTTCGGCTCCGAAGCACCGAGCAGCACCTCTGGATCCAGCAGTTCCGCCGACGCGAACAACAGCGTTGGAATTAGCCCTGAGTCGGCAGGGGCCTGCGGAACCGGCGGGCTCGAAGCCGGCGAAGTCGTCGAAATAGACGGGGCAGCGGACGCTTCAGGACCCAAGTCGAGGAGCGCGCCGTGCGCAAGCAAATCCTCGTCTGGGTCCACTAGACCCTTTGATGGCGCAGTCGGAGAGGGTGCGGTGGCCGATGCGGGAGTCGACGAGGAAGGGCCTGCCCCTGCGGGCGACGCGGTTCCATTCAACCCAAAGGGCTCCTCGACCGGAAGGTCGGCCAAGGGCTCAAAGGCAGGTCGAGAAGCTGGTTCCATAGTTTTCGAGCCGGACTCGGGCGAGCAATCCTGAACGTATCCTGCAGTGCCGCCGCCGAGGTACCTAGGCGCTGGCTCACAGATCGGCGGACCCGCCCTGGGTTCGTGACGTGCGTCACAGTTCGGGGCCCGCCAATGACCGTTTCCGCCCTTCAGAAGAGTGACGGCTGGACGAGCATTTTGCCACGGTATCCGGTCCAAGACGGACAATCGCCGAGCCTGTGACCCGAACCGTCGAGAGCCGACGTTTGAGTCTGGGCAGACACTCTTAAATAGAGGCCATACCGACCATGCTCAACGGAAGACTTGCTATTCGCCAGGCCGTCGCCATCGCCCTCGGCTCCCTCCTCGCAGCAGCCGGAACTGCGGTTCACGCGGCCGCGGAAGACACCGCAATTACGATTTACAGCTCAGCGGAGCCCGGCGCGATTTCTCCTGACCAGTATCGGCCGGTTCCAGGAGGTGGGGTCCCCAATGCATCGAGCGTCCCGGGTTACGCCATGATTCGGCAAGAGCGCGACGTAAAGCTCGCGAGCGGACGCTCCACGCTCAAGTTCGCCGACGTGGCCGCTCTCATTGATCCGACAACTGTCACTTTCACATCGTTGACAGAACCTCGAACCCGCGTGCTCGAGCAGAGCTATCAATTTGATCTTGTGAGCACCGACAAACTGCTCCTGAAATACATCGACCGTCCGATCGCGGTCGAACGCCACGTAGGCGATCGCGTCGAGACCGTCAATGGAACCCTGCTGTCGTCCACGGACGGGCTGTTGCTGCGAACCAATGACGGTACGATTCAGTCGTTGCGCGACTACTCGTCGATTCGCTTCCCCGAGTTGCCGGGCGGTCTCGACACACGACCGACTTTAGTTTGGGACGTCGCGTCGCCGCGCGCTGGTGATCAGCGCAGCCGTGTCACGTATCAGACCGGCGGCGTGACCTGGTGGGCGGATTACAACCTCATCTTCAATGAGGGCAAGGACGCGAACAGCGGCGTACTCGATCTCTCAGCGTGGGTCAGCATCATCAATCAGTCTGGTGCCGCCTACCCCAACGCACATCTGAAGCTGATCGCTGGCGATGTGCACCGTGCAACGCCGGAAGCACGTCCGATGATGGCAAAGCGCGCCATGGAGATGGTCGACGCTGCCGCCACGGCGGCCCCGGGATTCTCAGAGAAGTCTTTCTTCGAATTCCACCTCTATACGCTGGAGCGGCCCACCACGCTGTCGAACAATTCGACCAAGCAGATCGAGCTCTTCGATCAGGCGCGGCAGATACCGGCCAAAAAGGTTCTTCTCTACTACGGGTTGGGGCAGTCGTATTTCTATCCGAACCCGGTGACGGACCGCAATTTCGGCGTTCAATCAAACAAGAAGGTGGACGTCTACCTCGAGTTCCGCAACGACAAGCAGTACGGGCTCGGTGTCCCCTTACCTGCGGGCCGCATTAGAGTGTCGAAACTGGATGCCGCGGACGGCAGCCTCGAGTTCATCGGCGAGGATCGGATCGACCACACGCCGAAGGATGAAGAGGTGCGTGTCAAGCTGGGATCCGCGTTCGATGTGGTAGGCGAGCGAAGACAGACTGACTTCAGCGTGGACAGCAAGGCGCAATGGATGGAAGAGCAGATTGAAATCAAGCTGCGCAATCACAAGGAGCAGCCCGTGCGCGTGATCGTGAAAGAAAATCTTTATCGCTGGAGCAACTGGAAGATTCTTTCCAAGACCCATGAATTCGTAAAAGAAGACGCGCGGACGATTTCGTTTCCGGTAGATGTTCCCAAGGATGGCGAGACCTTGGTCCGTTACAGAGTTCGTTACACCTGGTAGCCAATGTTGAAATCAGTGGTGTGTCCGTCGGAACTGCGTCACACTTTATGGAATCAGGGTGAGATAAATTCCCGCTCCGATGCAGATGCACGCAGCTCTCGATCTGGAACATCTTCCAGATTCACCCTATGCAAGCGAGCTGCGCCGGGATTTTCCCGACCTGCGCTTCTCGCCCGAGCTCGAAAAAGAGTTCCAGACGTTCCACCTGGAGCGGGTGCGGTCACGCGTGCGTTTCTTTCAGCTCGCGATTTGTGCTCTCGCGATTACAACTGCGGTGCACCTCATCTTCATGGACGGCATATCCGTGAACGATGTGGTTTACGGCTGGCTAGGCGTGGTGGTTCCGACGTGTCTCTTCCTTGTCTGGGCATCCTGGAGTAACTACTACGAGCAAATTTACCTGCCGTTGGCCCGCGTAGCGGTGCCGGTATTCGCAATTGCTTCTGCAATTGGAGTTGCGAACAGGTCAGTTGGGGGTCATCCGGACCCGCTCTACTTCCTGACTACTTACAGCATCGCGCTGTTCTTCCTGGGTGGTCAGCTATTTCGCGAGGCACTGCTGGCAACGGGCGCAATGATCATCGCGCATGGAGCAACCCTCGCCTACGTCGGTGAGCCGCCGACGTCGATTCTCTACTATGTAGTTGTACTAACGGTGACCGGTGCGGTGGGTGCGTTCGTCTATCGCGGAGTCGAGCGGCAGCTGCGTACTTCGTTTCTTGAGCGCGGCCTGATGGGCGAGATGGTTGCGCGTGATGGCCTTACTGGGCTGAAGAACCGTGGCGCGTTCGACGACTACTTCCCGCGCATGTGGCACCAGGCTCTCCGAGACCGACGCTCCCTCGCGCTGCTGCTGATCGACGTCGATCATTTCAAGGCCTACAACGACAGGTATGGCCACCAGGGGGGCGATCAGGCGCTCCGACGCGTTGCGCAGGTTGTGCAGGGGTTTGCACGTCGTCCTCTCGACATCGCTGCCCGGTACGGCGGTGAAGAGTTTGTGCTTGCGCTGTTCGACCTCAGTGCCGACAGCGTGAGAGACATGGCCGATCAGCTGCGTAAATCCATCCACGCCTTGAGCATCACGCACGAGGACTCACCCACTGCGTCGTTCGTTACCGCGAGCATAGGGGTGGCGATCGTTGGACCGCGGATCGGACGTAGCCCGGAAGGTACCGTACAAGTTGCGGACGAGGCGCTCTACAGTGCGAAGCGATCGGGTCGAAACTGCGTTAACGTCGTTGACTGCGACCAGATGCTGTTCTCAACGGGCACGTTTCGACGTAGCGCCTGAACGGCCACGCTGGAAGCTCCCTTTGGAACCGGCGTCAGGCACGCGCACCCTTAAGGAAATATTCGACCTTGTCGCGATAAGTGCGAGAGAGCTTCAGCTCGTGCCCGCCTTCCAGGGTGAGGAAGTATTCACCGTTCATGTGCGCACGAAGACTTTTCACCAGGCTCAGATTCACGATTGTCGAGCGATGAACCCGCTGGAATAGCTTCGGATCGAGGACCTCCTCGAGCTCCTTCATCGTGCCGCGAAGGATGTGCGTATTTCCGCTTGCGTGGATACACATGTAGTCGCCGGCGGCGTCGATCCACTCTATTGATGCGATCGTCACCCGCACGGTCTCGCGGCCCTGACGAATCGGAAGGATTTCGGGCCGGCGGGGTTCCGCAGCCTTGGGACCGTGAGTCAGCAACTCCTCGAGAGCCAGTTCTCCCGACCCAGTAATCTCGGCGATTATCTGGACGAGCCGATCGCGTTGATTCGCTGCGGTTCGTGAGTGCACTTGGTTGCGCACGCGCTCGAGAGCAGCTTCAAAACGAGTGTCGTCTACCGGCTTGAGCAAGTAGTCAACCGCTCGCGCCTCGAAGGCGCGAATCGCGTACTGATCGTAAGCCGTGACAAACACGACGACGGGGAGCGACTCCTGCGGTAGTTGCGCCAATACTTCGAATCCCGACATGCCAGGCATTTGGATGTCCAGGAACAGGACGTCCGGCTTGTGTTTCGTGACCGCCGACAGTGCCTCACGTCCGTTTGAGCATTGAGCAACAACTTCGAAGTCCGGCGCGGACAGCAGGCGGATTTCGATGCCGCGCCTGGACAGCGCTTCATCATCTACGATGATCGTCGAGATCTTCACGCACGCGCTACCTCAGATGCCGCCGGTCGTGACGTTGACTCTGGACTCGATTCTGGCGCCAGTTCGAGAGGCAACGCCATATCCACCCGCAATCCTGGATGGCTATTGAGCACGGCAAACCGGTGGTGCTCACCATAGAGCACGGCCAGACGCTCGCGGGTGTTCCGCAATCCTACGCCTCGGCGCTCGCTCGTGGGGGCGCCATCGCGCAATCCGGGTCCGTCATCAATCACACTCACTTCGAGCATTGCGCCCCGAGTGCGACCTTCAATGCGAATTGAGCCTCCCTGTTCGCGCGCTGACACCGCGTACTTCAGCGAGTTCTCGAGCAGCGGTTGCAGTAGAAGACTAGGCACGAGCGCGTCCAGAGCCGGGCCGTCAATGGCGTATTCCAGCCGCAGCCGCTCGCCGAAGCGCAGCCGTTCGGTTCCGAGATACAAATCCAACGCTTCGATCTCTTGGCGCAGAGTGACCTTCTTCACCGGATCCTGGTCCAGGGTATAGCGCAGGAACTCTGACAGCCGTGTTACAGCGTTGTTGGCTGTACGATTCTGATTGTCGAGAATCAGGGTTGAGATGGCGTTCAGCGTGTTGAACAGGAAGTGAGGGTTCAACTGATAACGCAGCATCTTGAGCTGCGCTTCCTGCGCGAGCGCAGCCGCCTTCAGTGCTGCTGCCTGTTGCATCTGCTGCGCCTCGTAATGCTTGATGCTGAAATAGAGGGCGGTCCAGCACAGAAGCAGGTAGAACGTGGACAGGGCGCCAGCGAATACTTCGAACAGTGCCTTGAACTGCCAGTCCGGCTCGACGAACTCCTTGTACGCCAAGTTGATTACCATGCGCAGAGCGAGCGCGGTCCCATAGCAGGTGAGTAATACGCCGACGAACAGCACGCGGGGCGAACGTCCCCACAGCTTCCGATAGATGAATCGCATCGGCATCGAGAGCACGAAGCCAGCGGCGGCCGCGATCAGGATCACCTGGCCATAACTCGCAGGTTTCTCGTAAAGGAGCGCCCCGAAATACTGCGTGACACCGTACGCCCCCCAACCGGCCGCATGCAGCGTCCAGAAGAGCAGATTGCGGTTTGTCCGCAGTAGATCGAGGGTCGGCATGCAGGCGTCGATGGGCCTATTGGGGTCTCGGGAGCTTAGGCCACCTTGCAGCGGAATGCGGACACGGTAACCGCGCGCCGCACTCGCCTTGTCGCACGCATTCGAAGCGCCGGGCTTCTGCCTGAGGCAATGATCTGATCATAAGCCCCTGATTTTCAAGCGGCAAAGAGTCCGAGGTACGTTGCTTGCGTCACTACGAAGCGTACCGATAAGAGACGATAGAGGAAGAGTCATGAGAAAGCTGCTTTTGGGCATCAGTGCCATCGCGCTGATCTGTATTGCCGGATTCGTGGCTGCTCAGGCCGCCGTGCAGGACCAGGCGTCTCATTCGGCGGATCAGACCACCGCTGAAGCCACCGCGAAGAGCGCGTCGCAACCTGACCAAGGTACCAAGCTTCGCTTGGCTAGGATGGACACTTCTGAAGCTGCATTCCGCAAGCTCGATACAGACAACGACGGGCGAATCTCTGCGCTGGAAGCTGCGGAAAATCCGCGCATAGCCGCCGCCTTCACAATGGCAGACAAGGACAAGGACGGTTATCTGAGCAAGGAGGAGTTCGAGTCGATGAGTGCTGGGTCGGCCAAGTCGGATACTGACGCGTCCAGCCCGAGTGGGGATCGCGCGTCCGAGCCTAGCGGTGATCAGACAGCGACGGGGCCGAACGAGCCGAGCCCTACGTCCACCTCACCGGCACCTCGGGCCTCAGCGGCGCCTGGGGCGACTCCGCGCCAGTAGCACTGACGGCCGTCCACGACGGACTACGCTACGCCGATTGACCCGGCGTCGCTGCCGGTGGCGTCCCCAGCGATTCGAGCGGTTGCACCTGCGCCAAAGCGGCCCCTTGCGCAAAGTCGCAGCCGATAGCGGTGAGCCACTGCATCGCGGCCTGTGAGTCAACACGCTTGGCGGCGCAATGAATGCCCAGAACCTTCGCCGCCTGGGCGATGGCCACCACCATTGCCTGCGCGAGCTTGTCCTTCAGGGCCACCGAAGTGAGCTTCGGATCGATCTTCACCAACCGCAAAGCCTTCGACCTGAGCAGACTGACAATCGAGGAATCCAACGAGAAATCGTCGATCACCACGAAGCAGCCGAGCTTGTCGCAGAGCGTAATGAAGCGCTCAACCTGGGCGCGGCGCTGAAGGCACAGCGGCTCGGCAATTTCGAAGCCGATATTGTCCGGCGCGATGCCGTTGGCCTTGAGGTTGGAAGCTACAAACTGCGGGAAGCGCTCATCTTCCAGGGTCGAGATTGACAGGTTGAGCGTAAAGCTGGTCGGCTCCAGGCTCCAGGCAGCGCGGTTGGACCCCATCCAGGTCAGGAGCTGCTGCAGGGCGATTTTGTCGAGTCCGGGCGGCACTCGATTTGGGTGCGATGACCGAGCGAGCACTTCGTAGCGCCGCGTCCGGCCGCCCGCGCGCAGCTTGCTGAACGGCTGTACTTCCAGAAGGAGATTCATACCCTCCGGCAGTGTTAGTACACGCGACGTGCTCGTCGCGGCCAACGCCTTGGAGGTACCGGTTGTCGCTGCAAGTACCTTGCCGGTCCCGGTCGCGGACGAGCCCAGCGCCTTGGACGTGCTCGTCGCACTCAGGTTAGCCAGCGGAACTGGTGCGGCAGGAGGAGTTGGTGCAGGTGTAGCTTGCGGCGGTGCCCCGAGTGTTGGAATCGCTGCCGCGGGGGGCAGCGTGCTTGCGACCGCAGCTCTAACCATTGGGGCAGCGCCAACCGTGGGAATTGTAGCCGGCGCGGGAGTAACACCGGACGGGCCTGCTGATACTGGAGACGGAAAGGGCGCCACGTTGCCCGCAAATATAGCGGGCGGAGGCGCTGCAGGCTCCATCGAGGGCAGCTTCAGGTCGAGCGAATCGTCTATAGTCGCTAACGGCCCAGAACGTGCTGGCCCCGCGGTGCGTACCGGTGTCACTTCGGGCACCGCCGCAACGGAGATCGGCTTCGCAGCAGGCTTGTCCGACGGAAAATCCAGACTCAGATCTACGCCGTTGACCGCAGCCAGAGCCGGCAGACGTTGAGTTTGAGAATTCCGTACCGGCGCGGGCGGATCCGGCGTCAGCTCGAATTCCAGAATGTCATCGACCGCTTGCGCAGACAGCACAACCGGCGGTGCCCGATTGACAGGTGCAGCAGGCGCGACTGGAACGTTGCGCCCGCCCGGTGCCGTCAGCGCAGAAACCGGCGCGGTCGACTTAGGCGCAACGCCTTTTGGAGCTACTGCCTGCACCGGCGCATCAGCAACATCAGGTGCCAGCTCGAGGATTTGCAGCGGCGACTCGCCCTGTACGCTGCGCGGCTGAGCAGGACGTAAAAGAACAGCAACCCTTTGCATGATGCTGCGAATGTTCGGCGTGACCATCCTCTCGATCACACCGTCCCCAACCGACTTGATGTCGGCGAGAATCATGGCGAGACCAACGAGGCCGCCCTGCGGCGAGCGCACGGGCAGGAAGATGGCTACGCGCCCATCTTCCAGGCCGGATTCGTAGCAGTTCAGAGTCGTGTCGTTACCGAGCGCATCGATGGCCTCGACAACAACATTGTGCTCGTCGGGACCGAGAGCACCCTCACTGAGCCAAAGTACGTTGGCTTGTTCGTCGTAAAGTGAAACGGAGTGCAGGCGTAGCGGTGGCAATGCTGCTCGCAATTGCCATCCCAACGATTCGGCAGTGACCGGTTCGTTCGGAGCAGGAGAACCTGCCGCAGGTGGAGTGTTGGCGGGCTGACGCACGGCGATCGCATTCTGTGGCTGCAAGGACTTCCCCATCCAAAGCACACAGCGTTGACGGGAGATCTGCCAACGCTGGCCCCTAGATTCGCAGGACCGCGACAGCCTTGCCGTGACTTCGCTCGCGTTCTATCGACGCGCGGCGCGGAAGTTTAAGAGCCACCGTGCGTCGTTTGTCATATTCAACTTGGTGCCGCGCGGTAGTGCGTCAAGTCTCACACCGCGCAGCGCGGTCCAAAGTCCTATGGACTTCCCAGAAAGTCTCGTTTTCCGATGTCCACCCCGTTATGTCGCAGAATGTTATATGCAGTGGTGACGTGGAAGAACACGTTGGGAATCGCCCAGCGCTGCAGGAACACGAGACCTTTGAATTCCAGTGTGCGCTCGCCGGCGGGCACCTTGATGTCCCTGTCCTCCGAGCCCTCGAGCGCGCCAGGAGCGATGCTCTTCAGATACGCGATGGTCTTCGCAATGCGCGCACGCAATTCCTCGATCGTCTTCTCACTGTCCTCGAAGCGTGGCGGCTCGACTCCCGCAAGCCGCGCGGCCGAGTTCTTTGCGAGGTCGCACGCTATTTGAACCTGCTTGGACAACGGCAGCATGTCTGGTGCCAGGCGCGAGGCGAGCAGTACATTGGAATCGAATTTCCTGGCGGTGGCGTGCACAACGCCTTTTTCGAGGATGCCGGACAGATTTCCGA
>JAQGOF010000177.1 GCA_028293745.1 Gammaproteobacteria bacterium
GTGATAGCGCAGCTCCGGAGAAAACCACAGCCGATCGCCGCCGATCCCACCCATTAGTCGAGCTGGATTGGCTTTCACGAGCCCGGTATCGCCCAAATCAGGATGCGTCCAGAGCAAGTTCGGCCCATCTTTGGAAAAGGCCAGTGCAACGATGCGTCCGGCGGCCAGGGTGACCGCGACCACTCCCGGCCCGTGAAGCTCTTTTACCGGGACCGACGCCTTCTCCAGGTCACTGACTATCTGCGAATACATCCGGTCATTCCCCACGATCGGTCACTCTTTTCGTCGATGTTATCTCTGGATGACATACCGTCCGTCCCGGACGGTATGGAAACGTAGCGTATAACCGATAGAGGATTTTACACTGCGCAGCTTCAACGGCAGCAGCGTCACGGGCTCTGATGTGCGGACGGCGCAATCGCCCTCATTGCGCGCGACGACGACAGCCGACTGAAGGCGGTGGTCGGTCCAATCCATATCGACCACGAATCCGCCCCTGGCCACCAGGCCTCTTACCGACCCCGCCTGCCAGGTATCCGGCAGCGCGGGCAACAGGTGCAGCTCCTCATTCTGACTCTGCAGCAGCATCTCGATGACTCCTGCCGCGCTGGCGAAATTGCCATCGATCTGAAAGGGCGGATGGCCGTCGAGCAGGTTGGGGTAGGCGCCACCGCCATTTCCGTCATAGCGTATACCCACCTCCCTGGTCAGGCGCAGTAGATTGCGAAACAGCGCATAAGCGTGATTGCCATCCAACAGCCGGGCCCAAAGGTTCACTCTCCAGGCAAGACTCCACCCAGTGGCGTGGTCGCCGCGCAGCTCCAGTGACCTTTTTGCCGCGGCCGCGAGATCGGGTGTCGCAAGCGGCGATATCTCATTGGCCGGATACAGCGCGTAGAGGTGCGACGTATGCCGATGATGGGGATCCACATCATCGAAATCCCGGTACCACTCCTGCAGCTGTCCCTTACTGCCAACCTGGAATGGCAGCAGCTTCGCGGCGGCGTCGGTCAGCTCCTGTCGCAAACGCTCATCGGTTTTCAGCACCCGACTGGCGGCAATCACGTTGGCGAACAGGTCCCTGATGATCTCCATGTCCATGGTGGAGGCTACCGTGACCGAACCCTCCCTTCTCTGGCCGTCCTGCTGATAGTAGTAATCGTTTTCCGATGAGGTCGACGGCATCGTCACCAGGTAACCTTGCGCATCCGTCTGCAACCAGTCGAGTGTGAATTGAGCCGCGCCCTTCATGACGGGATAGGCATCCTCGAGAAACCGGCGGTCGCCGGTAAACAGGTAGTGCTCCCAAAGTTGGTGGCAGAGCCAGTCGCCACCCATATACCAATTTGCCCACTTCGGATCTCCCTTGCCGAAATCCCCCACGGGCCCGCTCTGGGCCCAGATGTCGGAATTGTGGTGCAACACCCAACCGCGCGCATGATAGAGCCCGGCGGCGGTTCTCGCGCCGGTGACGGCAACGTTGTGAATCAGATCATTGAGCGGTGAGAACAGCTCGGAAAGATGGGCCGTTTCCACCGGCCAGTAATTCATTTCCAGGTTGATGTTGGTCGTGTAATTGCTGCTCCAGGGAGCACGCAAGTCCTTGTTCCAGATGCCCTGCAGATTGGGGGGCGCACCCGGCGTGCGGGATGAGGAAATCAACAGATAACGACCGTACTGGAAGAAAAGCGCTTCGAGGCTCGAGTCGGCAGCCCCGTGGCCGTAGGCGTCCAGGCGTTCATCCGTCGCGAGTCGGCTTTTGTCCTCCTCCGCGGGGTTGAGAGACAGGGATACACGGTCGAAATAACGGTGGAAATCGGCCAGGTGCGCCTCGAGTAATTGCGCGTAGGTCTGCCGCGAGGCTTTGGCGAGGTGTTCAAGGTTGGCCTGGTGGTCGTCCTTGCCTTCACTGTAGGGACAACGGTCGAAGCCGTTGAAGCTGGTGGTGGCCGAGAGCAAGAGGACCACTTCAGTGGCGTTGTCGATGGCGATCTGAGTATCGGTGATCCGTACCGTACCGCCCTTCACCAACGGCTTGACGCTCAGCTCGAAGCGCATGCCCTTACAGGTGTCATCCGGGTCGTAGACGACGGGTTCGTTATTCGCATTGAAATAGTCCGGGTCGACCTGGGTCGGCGCGCGGCCTTGCAGACTCAGCATGCCGCTCGTGGCTACCGTACGCGCGCGCAACTGGCTGCGCACAGCGACGGTGAGCGAAATCTTTCGAGACGCATCCGCGGAGAGCCGCATGACGATGATCTCTGCCGGAGCCGAGGCAAACACCTCGCGCCTGTAGTGGACCCCGTCGATGCTGAAGGTGGCGCTCGCAAGGCCGCTGCGTAATCCCAAGTCGCGGCTGTAATTGGTGCTGTTGCCCCGGCCGGTATCCTGCTGAATCACCAGGTCGCCCAAGGGCAGATAGCTTTGGGTGTAGGGACCCTGCATGCGTTTGACCAGATCGGCGGCCCGGCCGTACTCGCCCCTCCTGAGCGCCGCACGCGCGGGCGCAAGAAATTCGTAGGCCTTGGGATTGACGTTGTCGTTGACTGGACCGCCACTCCACAAGCTGGCTTCGTTGAGCTGAATCAGCTCCTCATTGATACCGCCGAAGACCATGGCGCCCAACCGGCCGTTGCCGATGGGCAGCGCCTCGGTCCACTCGCTGGCCGGCTTGTGGTAGTGCAAGGTGAGGGCCGGTTGGCCGACACTGAGTGTGGGGCACAGCGCAAGTAAAGCGATCCGCACACAGATTTTCAAGACTACCGCCTGTTGGAGCAATCAGTGCCGTTCCTGGTTCGTGCACGGCGCAATCACGATCCGATCGAGGTCCGGGGCGTACTGCGACGAGTTGCTGAACTCGATCGTGTTGTCTCCGGCATGCAGTTTAACGGGGACCACGGTGGTGGCGGGATGATCGAATGTGCTCCCATTCAAGGGCAGCTCGGCGGCCACCGCTCCATTGACACTCATGAAGAAAGAGCGCTGCCCGCTCGTCAGATAGTCGATTTCCAGCTGATACGTTCCATCTGCCGGTACGGTAATATTGGTGAAGGTCACAGTTCCGCTGCCGTTTCCGAGGTTGCCGGCTTTCGAAGCGCCCGTGCAGAGCTTGCAATATGACGGGCTGGCGGCGCCTCCCAGGACTGCGTTTTCCGCCTCGTAGGCGGTCGCAATGGGGAGCACGGCTGAGCCGTCCCCGCTGATCGTGATGCGATCGAGATCCGGCGAATAACTGGTGGGATTGCCGAATCGGATGGTGTTGGTACCGGCCTGCAACGCAACCGGGACGGTCGTGCTTACCGGCAGGTTGAAACTGCTGCCGCCCACATTGAGCGTCACCCAGGGCCCGCCGTTGACGCTGTAGAGAACCGCTCGCAGCGAGCTCGCATAGTCGACTGTCATCTTGTAGATACCCGCCCGCGCCACGGTGACCGCGTCGAACGTGAGTGCGTTGTTCGGCCCCAACCCGAGATTGCCGACCTTGGAGCCTCCCGAGCACGCCGGACAGCCAAACACAACGGCCGTCCCCCCGCGGACCGCCCCTTCAGCTTCGTAACTCGTGGCAGCCTCTGCCGGAGGTTTTCCGGTGGCGAGGACTCTGAAGAGCCGAGTTCCATGCGGTGCGACGAGCGCCTGCAGACTCGGACTACTTGGCCGCACATCGTTGCCGTTCCAGACATCGTGAATCTGGCGGGCAGCGGTGAAGCCGAGGTCCCGCCAGCGAACGCTGACGGGCAACGGGATCGCATCCATGTTGAACAGAGCCAGGTACACGGTGCCGTCGTCCAGCTTCGTCATCCAGACCGGCGTGTCGCCGCCCTGGATCTGGGTCGCAGGGTGCCCCGATCTGTCCAGCGCGAGTACCTCGTCGTTGGAAAGCATCCGCTTGCCGGCGGCGTCGAGCTTAGTGAGGTCACCACCCAGATACAGGGGAGCGTTGGCCATCGCCCACAGGGTGAGCGCCGCTTGCTGCTCGGTTTGGTTCAGCCCGGAGTCCTGGCTTGTTCCTATGTCCAGCGAGTCCAGATCATTCCAACCCATGGTCCGGCCCGCGGCGTTTTCCCATGCGACGAGGTCGTAGAGGCGCTCTGTGACCATCGGCCAATCGGTCAGGGTGGGGCAGCGGCCCTCGCACTCGATGTCCTCATCGATTCTGCGTGCGTTGGCAAGCTGCCAGGTGCTCAGGTAGTCCTCGTTGAGCGCCCACGAAACCGTCAACCAGATGGGCCGGCCGCTGGGCGCAATCGCGGTTGACCAGGCTTGCACATCAGCGCGATTGTCGATGGTGAGGTCATCGTTGTATGAGCCGGGCGTGACCCCGTCCAGCTTGATCAAGTCCACACCCCAGGAGGCGAACAGGGCGACCACCGAGTCGACGTACGCCTGCGCACCGGGTTTGGTGAAGTCGATCTTGTTGTGATAGGGCGGAAACTGGCCCGCGCTGAATGCATTGCCCGGCACATGGGGTACGACCAGGATGTCCTGGATGTGGTAAGGCGTGCCCAGGATCGGCGAATTGGCATCCACGGCCGGCTGTTCCACACCGGGAATCCAGTAGATTCCCAGCTTCTGCCCATTGGCATGCACGTGCGCCGCGAGCGCGGCGATGTCGGGAAAGATCGCCGGATTGGGAATCGGCCGCCCGTATGCGTCGAAGCTGCCCATCCAGCCCGAGTCCATGTTGATGTAGTTGAAGCCGTGTCGCTGCAACCCCGAGGTCGCGAGCGCATCGGACTGCGCCGTGATGTTGGCCTGTGTCAGGAAATTGGGCGACAGAGTTTGTTGGCTGAAGCTGCTCCAGCCGAGGTAGGGGTGATCTGCCAGACCGTTCACCTGCGCTGCTGCCGGCAAGCAGTATGCGAGCACGGCCGCGGCCGCAGATATCGCAATTCCAACCGGCCGGGCCCGCGTGCGCGGAACCCCATTCGTGAGCGTGATCCAGCGATTCCGGAACCGAAGTGCTGCGGCTGCCATGTCATCTTCCTCCCTCTACGAAGCAGGCCCAACGCTGCTTCGGCATATTTATCCTATATATATGATTTAAGATTGCGGCGCTACACGATCCAGGACCACAGCGGCAGCCTGGAAATCCCCTTTGAGCATCAGCTCGATCCCCTCGCACGCCCAATAGTCGCCGCTTGCCTCCACCGGCGTGTTCTCTTCCGGTTTCCCGGCCACCACGCGCAGTCGATACCGGGCCTGCGGGTCGAGGCCTTTCAGGTGAATGCGGGGATAGGGATAGAGCATGCTGCTCGAGTGCAGGAACGCAAACAGCACGGCTTGCCGGCCGTCGGAGGAAACGGACTGCGTGGCAGAGTAGGGGCTGCCATCACGTGGCGAAATCATCCGGTACAGGAGGCCCTGCTGTACGGTCATGCGGATGCTCTTGTACTCGGAGATCAGCCGCTTGGCGGTTTGGAAGTCCTGTTCGTTCCAGCGGGTGAGGTCGGCGCCTATGCCGAGGGATCCCTGCATGGACGAGAGAAATCGATACTCCAGCGAGGTGCTGCGCTGGTTGACCCAGTTAGGCGAGTCAGTCACCCACGCCATCATGACTCCTGGCGCATAAGCGTAGGTGAACCCGTCCTGCATGCTCAGTCGATCGAATGGGTCGGTGTTGTCGGACGGCCAGACCTCGTCGGTCAAGCGCATGATCCCGAGATCCACCCGCCCGCCGCCCCCGGAGCAAGACTCGATCTCCAGCTTCGGATGCCGTTCGCGCAAGCGCTGCATGATCCAGTACAGGCTCCGGATGTACGAGACGTAGACCTTCTGTTGGTCCTCGGGCTTCTGCTCGGGCCAGCCCGGCTCGCTCCAGTTGCGGTTGTAGTCCCACTTGAGGAAAGCGATGTCGTTGCGCGTCAGCAGGTCGTCCAGAACGCGAAAGAGGTGATCGCGCACGTCCTCCCGCGCGAGATTGAGCACCAACTGGTGGCGCCCCTCGGTCCTCGGGCGTCCCGGAAAGTTCAATACCCAGTCCGGATGCCGCCGATACAGATCGCTGTCGGGATTCACCATTTCCGGCTCGACCCACAGGCCGAAGTCCATTCCGAGCGCATGAACTCGCTCGATGAGCGGTTGCAGGCCGTGGGGAAATTTCCGGGGGTTGACGACCCAATCGCCGAGTCCCGCGTGGTCATTGTCCCGCGCGCCGAACCAGCCATCGTCCATGACGAAGCGCTCCACCCCGATCCGCGCCGCCATTTCCGCAAGCTTCACCTGTCCAGCTTCGTTGACGTTGAACTCCGTTGCTTCCCAGGAGTTGTACAGGACTGGACGTGCCCGGGGATGGGGTGCCTGCGGCAACACGTGCGTGAGCTCGAAGCGATGCAGCAGGCGGGATGCCTCGCCCAGACCACCCGGCGTATAGCCGGCAAAGAACACTGGGGTGTCGAGTGACTCGCCGGGGGCGAGCCGGTAGGAAAAATCAAACGGGTTGTAACCCCCGGTCACGCGGATCCGGCGCTTGACGTCCGGCTCTACGGTGATGCGCCACGAGCCGCTCCAAGCCAGCGCGCCAAACCACACAGGCCCGGTGTCCTCGCCCGTGCCGGCCGGCGCCAGTGCAAACCAGGGATTGTTCTGTTGACCTGTCGAGCCGCGGCGACTCTCGAGCACAGTCTGACTGGCGAGCACTGGCCGGTGATCCAGGTGCCACTCGGCCGCCCATCGCCCCGAGAGCGAATGCAACACGTACTCATTTCCCGCCGGCAGATTCCATGTCGCCGCCGCCGACTGCTGCACGAACAGAGACTTGCCCGTGTGGTTCTCGATGCGCGCCGAACGCGCGAGGATTCCGGAATCCGGATCAATGTCGTACCGCAATTCCACCCGCACGTCCCGCGAGATGTCCTTGAGCAGCACTGAAACATGCGAGCCGTTGAGCGTGTGGGAAAGATAGTGCAGCACCAGATCGCGATTGCCGTCCGGAAAGCTCACCTTGAGCGCCGGCTCGGTGTACAAGGCTGAACCCCAGGCGGGATATTCCTGTGGAGTCGCTCCGTTGGACGGATCGAACGCGGACAGCCCCGCATCGGATTTGGCAGCAGGCAAGGTGTCATTGGGGGCACGCCGGCCACCCCAGTAAAGAGACTGCAGCTCGCCGTGCTCATTCACACCGAAGGCATACGTGACCTGCGGCGAGCTCAGTGTGAAGACGTGTGTGTCGGGGTTATAGCGGGCGGGCTCCTCGGTAGCACCGAGCGCTTGAGTCGAGGCGAGAAGTATCCACAGGCTGACTGAGCGATGCTGATGTCTCATGGTGTACCGAGCCCTCGAGCGGGCATTCGTCCGTGAATGCCCGTATCCTTTCCTGCGGCCGTGGACTAGAAGCTCACACGTACACCGGCAGAATAACGCCGTCCGAACTCGGTGAGCGAATCGAACTCGTTCACATAGCGGTCGTATTTCTGCTGGACCGCGTTCGTCAGGTTGGCAGCCGCAAGCGTTACGAGCACGTTATCCGTGATCTTGTAGCTCGCCTGGGCATCGAGCTCTCCATAACCTTTCGTGTGCTCGATGGGCGCCGTACCGGAAAGGAAAGTGTCGCGGTAGTTGTACGCGAAGCGCACCCCCACGGGGCCCTTTTCGTAGAAGATGATGAAGTTCTGTGAGTTACCCAGACCTGTGAGAGCGAAGTTGGTGTTCGTGTTCGCGGCATTCAGCACGGCATCGCTATGCATGAAGGTCGCGTTCGCGTTGAAGCCCAACCCGTCAAACGGCCACGGCAGCCACGTGAGGGTGTGCTGCAGCGCCAGCTCGAGTCCCTCTGCAAACGCCGACTGCGAGTTGGTAGGAGCGTGGAACAGAAAGTTGATCACGCCGCCCGGGTACGCCGCCAGGTTTTGGGAGTTGGTAATATGCTGCGGCAAGTTGTAGTACTGGCTGGAAACAAAGTCCTTGATATTTTTGCGGAAGCCACCGATCGACGCATAACTCGCCGGGGCGAAGTACCATTCCAAAGACAGGTCGTAGTTGTCGGACAGGTAGGGTTTCAGGTCCGGATTGCCCCCGCTCGCCTGATTCTCTCCCGGTCGCAGCACGTCGTAGTTGATCACGGGCCGCAGGTCGAACATGTCCGGGCGTGTGAGCGAGCGCGAGACGGCCGCGCGCGCAATGATCTGGTCGGTGAGATTGAGCTTGAAATTCAGGCTCGGCAGGAAATTATTGTAGCTGTGCGAGGCCGAGGCGTAGAGAAGCTGGCCGTTATCTGCGTAGACCGGATTATATTCCGAAGGATCGCCCTGTATCGGCAGAAGATCCTCGAGTACCCGCGTGTAGCCGTGCGAAGTCTCCTTCGTGTGTACATATCGTCCACCGATATTTGCCGACCACGGCAGTCCGGCCAGCGTGCCGCTCAAATCGAATTGCAGGTAAAACGCCTCCACCTTTTCCGAGATGGCATACGATGAGCTGGCGTCGGTAGGCGAGAAGCCGGACGGCGTCAGGTTGTTAGCCGTGGTACCCGGCGCAAGGCCCTTCGCTGCGTCTTCCGCGGCCGTTGCTGCCGGGGTCAGGAGATAGTTCATGTATGTGCCCGGATCATATGTCAACCATTGCCCCGGCAGGCCCGAGCCATAGCCGCCGAATGCGCCGGGGCCGTTGAACGTACTGAACAGGTTCGCGGGGGCCGGGGTGTTATAGCCGCAGTAGGCGCATTGTGCGTTGCCGTTGGTGGTCAGGGTGTCCGCTTTCACGATCCGGTTTTGAAAGTACACCCCGGACCGTAAGTCCTGAAGAACGGACCTGTGAACGTTCCACTGCAAATCGAGATGGCCCTCATTGATCTGGTCCGAGTTATCCCGAGCCTGCTGCTGGATGAAATGGGTGTTCAGGAGATTCGGGTCCGTATACGTTTGGCCCGGGATGCCCTGGCTGGGAATACCCAACGAAACGAGGCTTGGAATACCGACTCCGCCATTGCCGGTGTAGGTCGCACTGGTTGGGAATCCGGCCACGGTGAAATACCGCGGCTCGGTACCGCCTGCCACCGTGTTCTTGGCGACATCGAGGTCGAGTGTAGCAACGAATTGATTGTCGCTGCTGTTCCACTTTAGGTTGTAACCGACCTGCTTGAGGAGGGACGGTGACAGCAAGTTGGTGTTCTGGTGCTCGCGGATGTAATCCGTGTGCAGCTGGTCGTTGGTCGTGAAGTTGGTGAGCACACCGTTCTTGTCGAAGGTACCGCTGGCGACCGTGTCAGGGCTGAAGTACCAGCCAATCTCGCTGCTCTCCGAATGGATCTCGTACTTGTCGTACATGCCATCGAGGGTCATGAGCAGTTGGTCATTCGGGCGCCATTGCAGTACGGCGTGACCGCCGATACGCCTGTAGAACGCGTCCAGAGTCATGGGGTCGATCTGCTGTGGCATGAAGCCACCAGGCTGGCCGGGAAGCAGCGGGAAGTGGTCGACGGTTACCCAGTTTCCAGTGAAGGCCTGGTTGGTCGGTGCACTGCGCTCCTGCAGTGAAAGTGACCCGAGCGCGCCGAATGTGCCGTCCGCGAACGTGTCACTCAACAGCAGAAAGCCTTGCGGCTCGACATGTGAACCGGAAAGGTCGTCTTTCTCGCCCTTGACGCTCGCGATGGCCGTGAAGTGCTTCAGGTCCAGCGGGCGTGGGGTATGAAGATTCATCAAGCCGCCGATGCCGCCGTCGTCCTGGGAGGCCGCGGAGGTCTTGTACACATCGGCGCCGTTGATCAAGTCCGCCGGCAACGTATCGAATTGGAACGAGCGATGCCCAGTCTGAGTCGGCAGCTGTCGACCATCGACGAGCACTGTATTGAACGTCGGCCCGAAGCCGCGGATGGTGACCGTCTGACCCTCGCCGACCTGGTTGCGGTCGATGGACACGCCGGTGATTCGCTGCAGTGATTCGGCGACGTTGGCATCCGGAAATTTGCCGATGTCCTCCGCGGAAATGGAATCGACGACGACGTCGGCATCGCGCTTGATGTCCATGGCGCGCTCGAGACTGGCGCGGATGCCGGTGACGACGACTTCCTGAAGCTGCGATCCCTGGCCGTCCGTCCCAGTGCTCGGCTTTGCCGGCTGGGAAGACTCGGTCTGAGTGGCCTGGCCGTGCGCGATCGACGCGAAGGCGCCGAGAGCGAGGGCCAACAACCCTCCGTTGCGCACGGGACGGTTGGCGTACTGCTGCGAAATTCTCACGTTTTCCCCCTCACGAAAACCGGTGGCGGCGGCGACGGACACCCGAAGGCTCGTGTACGTGTACGTTACCGTGAGCGATTAAATGCCACTTTCGCTTTGGCAGTCAAGTTGCGTGCGCATCCGGGCCGTGAACTTGATACGATTGAGCGTGAGTCCGCGGTTCGGAAAGACCGCACGAAACGGCCAATCAATATCTTCCGGTGAAGTCCTCGAAACTCAATCGCAAGCTGCCGGGCGGGCAGGCACGCAGGTCCATCCGCTCGAGAGCCGGGTCTGCTGAAGCGAAATCGGCAGGGATCAAAGAGATTGCCGAGACCGTGGGCGTCTCCATTGGAACCGTGGACCGGGCACTGCACTCCCGGCCCGGCATCAGCGAGGCGACACGCGCAAGGATCATGAAAGCGGCAGCCACCTTGGGCTATCGACCCAATTTAGCCGCTCGGCATTTGAAGCTCGGCCGCCAACGCCGCATTTCGGTACATCTGCCACAGGAGATTGCCTCTTATTTCGATGCGCTGCGCCAGGGTATCCAACAGGCCGCTACCCAATTGCAGCCTCCACTGAAAGTTGACTTCCATTCCTACCCACGGATGGGCCACGGCGAGATTGAGTCGCTCCAGACCGTACTGGAAAGTCCCTGTGACGGCATTATTCTCGCCCCAAGTGCTCCCTCCAGAATCGCCCCGTTGATCCGCCAAGCCACTCTGCGCGGCATTCCCGTGGTATGTGTCGCGACCGACGCACCGGACAGCGATAGATTGGCCGTCGTGTCCAGCGATCCGTTCACGAGCGGTGCCATCGTCGCGGAGCTGCTGACCCGGTTGGACAGAGGGGACAATCAGGTAGCCATCATCACGGGAGATCTCGCTACCGTTGATCACTCTGAGAAAGTACGCGGCTTTCGCGCCATGATGGCCGATCTCGGCAGCTCTCTAACCTTAGCCGAAGTAGCCGAAGCACACGATGAGTCTCGTGAGGCCTACCGTCAGACATGCGACCTTCTGGCGCGCCATCCGAATCTGTCCAGCATTTATGTGAGCACGTCGAACTCTGTGCCCGTCATCCAGGCCTTGGAGGAACGGGGGCGAACGGACAAGGTCACCGTGATCGTCACCGACCTGTTCCCGGAGCTCGTCCCGCTCATGCGCGTGGGAAAAGTATTCGCCACGCTGTATCAAAGACCCCTGGCCCAAGGGCGCCTGGCGTTCGAGGCCGTGCACCGGTTCATCGTGGAAGGGATTCGTCCTAAGCCTGTTCAGAAGCTTCCTCCCTACATCGTTCTGCGCAGCAATCTCGACGTCTTCATCGAAAATTCCCCCGAGTTCGACGGCCTGGACCGATCGCTTGCGGGGCAGAAGCCGCCCGCCGCAAAAAAAGATTGACGGCGCGAATACCGCTGTGGTCAATTTGCAGGTCATCCGGTAACGTACACGGTATTTGCTCTGATGACTCTCCTCGGCAGATCAAGGAATGGCGCGTGACAGGTCGGTTGCGGGACAAGGTTGCAATCGTTACGGGCTCGGCGCGTGGCATTGGTGCGGCGGTGGTCACGCTGTTTACGACCGAGGGAGCACAGGTCGTGGGCTTGGACCGGCAGCCTGCCCGGACAGCGACGGATGGAGTGTTGAATCTCACCGGCGACGTCACGCGTCCCGAGCAGGTGACAGCCGCTGTCGAGGCCACGCTGGCGCGGTTCGGACGTATCGATGTCCTCGTCAACAACGCAGGCGTGAATGTATTTTCCGCTCCGTTGGAGTTACCTGACTGCGACTGGGATCGTTGCCTCGAGGTCGACCTCAAGGGGGCCTGGATCGTCTCAAAGGCCGTCTTGCCGCCCATGCTCTCGCAAGGATCCGGGAGTATCATCAACATCGCATCCGTGCACAGCCATCGGATCATACCCGGCAGCTTTCCCTATCCCGTGGCAAAGCACGGCCTGATCGGCCTCACGCGCGCCCTCGCGATCGAGTACGCGGCCCGTGGCGTTCGGGTCAATTCCATTTCTCCCGGCTTCATTGTTACACCGCAGACCGAAGAGTGGCTCGCAGCCCAACCCGACCCGGAGAAGGAGCGCCGGCGTCAGGCGGAGCTTCTGCCCTGCAAGCGCCTCGGAACCCCGGAAGAGGTCGCCTATACCGCGCTGTTCCTCGCTAGTGACGAAGCGCGGTTCATCAATGCTGCCGATATCCTGATCGATGGCGGACGTACACATCTCTATCACGAATGAGCGCGCCCACCACCCAAACCCAATCGTTGCAGTTGCTCAGCAGTACCTCGGGTCAACGCGTGAGCTATAACAAACCTTATGTCTGGGGTATTGCTTCGATAGCCGCTCTGGGCGGTCTGCTGTTCGGCTATGACTGGGTGGTGATCGGCGGCGCGAGACCGTTCTACGAGGCCTACTTCGACCTGACTTCGCCGCAACTGATTGGCTGGGCCAACAGTTGTGCCCTGGTGGGTTGCCTGCTGGGGTCCATCGTTTGCAGTGCGTTGAGCGACCGCCTGGGACACCGAAAGCTTCTCCTTCTCTCGGCGTTCCTGTTTGCCGTCTCGTCGATCTGCACCGGGTTGGCCTACGGATTTTCCACGTTCGTGACCTGGCGCATCATCGGTGGCATCGCCATCGGCATTGCGTCCAACGTATCACCCACTTACATCGCAGAAATCAGCCCAGCGCCCTGGCGCGGGCGGCTCGTTGCGCTGAATCAGCTCACCATTGTCGTCGGCATCCTGGCGGCGCAGATCGTGAATTGGCTGATAGCCGAACCGGTCCCCGGTAGGACTACGATTGAGACACTCCGTCACTCATGGAATGGTCAGTGGGGTTGGCGTTGGATGTTCATGGCAGTCGCCATTCCTTCGATCGTGTTTCTCGCGAGTGCGTTTTTCGTTCCGGAGAGTCCCCGATGGCTGGCCAAACGCGGTCTCAACGCGGCAGCACATCGGATCCTGGCCCATATCGGCGGCGAAGACTACGCCACTCAGGGATTACGGGAAATCCAAGCCACGGTAAGCGTGGAAGGACAATCGTCCGGTTGGGCAGGGTTTCGAATGCCAGGGGTGTCCGGCGTGCTGGTGACCGGAATCTGCCTGGCAGTGCTACAGCAATGGAGCGGCATCAACATTCTTTTCAACTACGCCGAGGAGCTCTACCGAAAAGCCGGCTACGGCATCAATGGAGCTCTCTTCAACATCATGATCACGGGAACCGTCAATCTGGTCTGCACTGTCGCCGCACTGGGCTGCGTAGATCGTTTCGGCCGGCGCACTCTGCTGGCATGGGGTTGCGCGGGCATCGCGCTGGCGCATGCACTTCTCGGGGTCGCCTATGCGACCGGCCACGGCGGGATCTTCGTTCTGACACTCACACTCAGTGCAATCGCTTGCTACGCTATGTCACTGGCGCCGGTCACCTGGGTGCTGATCTCGGAAATCTTCCCCAACAGAATTCGAGGTCCGGCTGTGTCTATCGCCGTCTCAGCTTTGTGGACCGCGTGCTTCCTTCTGACCTTCACGTTCCCCATGCTGAGTCAGCGGCTCGGAACCGCGGGAACCTTCTGGCTCTACAGCGCAATCTGCCTTGCGGGCCTGCTTTTCATCCTCCAGCGCGTACCGGAAACCAAAGGCAAGACGCTGGAGCAGATCGAGCATGAGATCGCGCGCACCGCGTGACAGTCCCGTCGATGTTCTGGTGAACAACGCGGACTACGGCCAGGCAGATTCCTCTCGCTACATGCGCGGCTTGTTCTGGCTCATATCGGCAATGAGCCGGCGTAGCCACACGAGCTTGGGGCTGTTGTCGAAACGGCGATGCCACACCTGCTTGATCTGAATCAGCGGAATGGCAAAAGGGGGCTCGAGGAACGTGATTGGATAGAACCGGGATTGCTGTGTCGCGATCGGTCGCGCGATGGTTGCAACCAGATCCGACTGGGCAATGAGGGGCGGCACGTTGACGAAATGCGAGATGGTGAGCGCAATATTTCGCTCGATTCCCGCCGCGCTCAACGCTTGATCGACGACATCGTGAAAACGGCTTTTCTGGGAGACGATCAGGTGCCGGGCTTCCCGATACTGCTCGAGCGTGATGCCGTTGCCATAGAGCGAGTGGTCCCGCCGAACGAGACACACGGACGGGTGGCTGAAGAGCACCTGCTGCTTGAACACTGAGGCCTGCAGATCCGGGAAGTACCCAATGGCGACATCGACATCGCCGATTTCCATCGCATCGCTGAGCGAATGCGGATCGCGCAGCACCGTCCGGATGGAGGCGCGCGGCGCGATCTGCGCCAGGCGTTCCACCAGCCCCGGAAGGAATTCGAGCTCGCCAACATCGGAGGTGCTGATTGTGATGGTCTCGGATAGTGAGGCGGGATCGAACGCGCCCTGTTCGAGGATCTCGAATCGCACAGTCTGAAGGACCTTCCTCACGGGTGTGCGTAGCTGCATCGCTCGGTCGGTCGGTTGCATCATTCCACGTGTCCGAATGAACAGCTCATCGTTCAGCGCCGTGCGCAGCTTTGCGAGCGATGAGCTGATCGTCGGTTGACTCAGCTGGAGACGCTCCGCCACACGAGTGAGCGAGCCCTCTTCGTAGAGCGCGTCCAGGATCACCAGCAGATTCAGATCGAGTCGCTTCAGATCCACGTTCGCCGTCCAGCAAGCCTCGCATCTGTCAGAAAGAGGACTCTAACCGATAGTCACTATTACCGAAACTACATGGCGCGTTCTCACCCGGCTGACTACGCTCCGGGGGCGTCAAGCACCCGCCGGTTCCCCGCTGGCCGCCTCGATCAGGATCGCTCGGTTCGGGCGTTGCGCGCCAGCTTGCGGAGAATCCGCGAGTGTCCGTCCTGCTTCTTGCCTCTGGTCCCGACGACCTACCGGGCGTGATGTCCGCGTTGAGCTGGACGACAGACATCGCCAGCGAACAGGGCTGCGTGTGGGAATTGCCGGACGATTCCAGAGCGCCTGGTACATTGGGCTCGCGAATTACGACGCAAGTGCTCGAGATCCCTATCCAGCTCAACCAGCGGAGCAACTACGACAGATCGCAACATCCGTCGAAAGGAGGACAGATATGTTTACGTCACATTCGGTGCTCCGCCGCGCTATGGTATTCGCGGCGTTCGTTTTCGCAGTCGGCAATATGGCAATTACTACAGCAGACGGTCTGACGTCCAGTCGTGGCCCGCAACGTCGTCCTCGTGCACGGCCTGTTCGCCGACGGATCATGTTGGTCCGAGGTGATCGCACGATTGCATGCGGCGGGGCTCAATGCCACGGCCGTCCGTTGCGGCCGGATCGGGGCACTTACATTGCAATCAGCATGATCGATCTCTGTCTGATCTCGAGGGAGTTTGTGGCCGAATGTCGACGTGTTGTTCGTAACTCATCGTTGAACGCTCGTAGATCATGCCGCCGCAACCGGATCGCGCGGCGGATCTATTTAATTTACGGTCGCTGCCGCAGCTTTTTCGATGAGGTTAGCTACAACTGACGGATGCGAGATCATCACGACATGGGAAGCGCCCTCCACGACAATGGTGTCCTTCGCACCCGCACGCTGCGCCATGAAGGCGTGTGCAGCTGGTGGGATGACCTTGTCGGCGCTGCCATGGACGAACCAGGAGGGAATGCTCTTCCACGCTGGCGGCCCGGAGGCGTCCTTGAGTGCGACGTCCGTCACGGGACGCTGTGTCGCCGCCATGAGCTTGACCTGCCTTTCCGGAACATCAGCCGCGAATACGGGCCCGAACTTGTCCTGTTGGACATAGAGATCGTGGGCGCCGTCCGCCAGGGCAATCGGCGGGGCCAATGCGTCAGGGAGCATACTTCCCGGGAATTTGCCGGTGAGATCGAAGGCGCTCTCGCCAGCTTCCGGAGCGTAGGCTGCTACATAGACCAGGGCCTTGACATTATCAGCGCCGGTCGCGGCATTCGTGATGATCGAACCTCCATAGGAGTGGCCGACCAGGACCACCGGCCCGTTGACGTTTTTGACAACGCGCGAAACATAGTCCGAGTCGCTCTTGAGGCTGCGAAGCGGGTCGGCGGCGGCGATGACTGTATATCCGTCAGCCTGAAGCTTGGAGATGACGCCATTCCAACTCGATGAGTCAGCCAGCGCACCGTGGACCAGGACAATTGTGGCCTTCGTCGATTCGGGCGTAGCGGCCGAAGCTGTACTCATTGGCATGGTCGACACGCCAATGGCGCTGAAAGCCAAGAGCGCGGTAGATGCCGCCTCCTTCAAATGGTCTATAAATTTCATCAAAGTGTTTCCTACGGAGTTTGGAGGGTGGGGATCAAAGTCGACGTTCACGGGCGATTGCCCTGCTTGCCTGCTCGCCGATGATGACGCTGGGGGCCATGGTGTTAGCCAAAGGAACCCGGGGCATCACGGAGGCGTCGGCGATACGGAGGCGGTCGACGCCGTAGACCTTGAGGCGGCTGTCCACGACGGACATGCCATCCTGCCCCATCTTGGCAGTGCAGCTCTGGTGCCAAATGGTCGTCACGCCGTCGCGGATAAAATTGTCCATGGCGGCAGAGGTGAGCGCCGTTGGCATGACCTCCCGCTTCACGAAGTTCCGAAGCCCCTTGGCGTTGCCGACCTCACGCGCTAGCTCCACACACCGCCGCAATGCGGTCAGGTCGGCCGGATCGGAAAGGATCTGCGAATCAATCTGGATCGGGTCTTCGGGTTTGGCACCTGTCAGGCGCAGACGGCCCACGCTGTGCGGACGCAGCAGCGCCGGAAAGATCCCCCAGGACCCGGCTGGTATGGAGTGGCGCGCCGCGAGCTCGGGGGTTGGGACGGGGAACTGGATCTGGAGCAATTGGATATCAGGACTGTCCAACTCCGGCGCGCTCTTGGCGAAGATGGTAGCTTCGCCGCCATTGCCGTGGGGGGAAATCGGCTGCGGAGATTCCCAAATACAACTCGAGACCATGATGTGGTCCTGGAAGTTGGCGCCCACTCCCGGGAGATGTTGGACCAACGGGATATCCAGGGATGCCAGCGTTTCAGAATCACCAATACCGGATTGCATCAGTATCTTTGGGGTGTGGATGGCCCCCAGGGACAGGATCACTTCCTGCGAAGCGTGGAAGCGATGGAGCCGATCATCGTGCCGGCACTCCACACCTATCGCTGCTCCCCGTTCAATGAGCACGCGCGTGACCAGGGCGCCGGGCAGCACCGTCAGGTTTGGCTGGTTCATCAGCGGGAATGTGTAGGACCGGAAAATCGACTGCCGCCGGCCGTCGCGAATGCGCAGGTTGAAGTAGGAAGCGCCCCCGGGGCCCTCCATCATGGAGCCGTTCACATCGTCGAAGACAGGGATGCCCAGTTCGGTGGCTGTGTTGAGCATCGCGGTTGCGACGAGGTTCGGCTCGATCGGAGGCGCGATGTAAAGGAGACCATTCTGTCCGCGTCGGGCCGGGTCGGGCGTGCCCTGCCAGTTTTCGATGTCGCGGTATATCGCCAGAACGGAGTCATAGCCCCAGGCTCGATCGCCGGCCTCAGCTGCGAAATAATCCCAGTCGGTCTTGTGACCACGAGCCCAAAGCATGACGTTGATGCTGGATCCTCCGCCCAGCACCTTGCCCATGCTCATCGGGATGGCGCGCCCGTTGAGGTGCGGATTGGGCAATGCCGTGAAACCCCAGTCGCGCGCGCTGCCCAGATTGAGCGGCCACGCCGCCGCCATTTCCACCTCGGGTACGCTATCGCTCCCACCGGCTTCGATCAGCAAAACCGAAACGTCCGGATTCTCGGCCAGCCGCCGCGCCACGACCGCACCGGACGAACCAGATCCGCAGACGACAAAGTCGTAGGTGGCTCGAAGAGCGCCGCGAAGCCGAAGTTGGTTTTCTTCAACCTCGCGGGCGAATTCCGCGTCAAGATTCTCGAGGGGTGATGTTTGACTCATATTCCACTACAACAAGTTGAAAAGCTGGGATTCCGTGTCGGCCGAGCCGGTCCTCCGACAGGGTCGCTGGAGGTGATGGCACGCAGCAGGGCGTGCTCGGGATCGGACGTAGCGCACCAAGTGATCAGTGCCTTGGCTTGCGGATCGGTCACAGCGTTGCCGTTATCGGTGTCCCGATCTTCCGTGCGGACCTTCGCCCGCTTTAAGAACGCCAGGCCGGCCGACTGGCTGGCGGACGACGGCGTGAAGAACAATGGCAGGCGCACGTCCGGCGCGTCGGTTTTTGAAAAGGCGTCCTGAAGAACAGCCAACAGATGCTCTTCTCCGCCTTTCGGAGCGGTGCCCACAAGTATCAGCTTACGAACCAGTCGGCCGTTCTCGGCCGCCATCTGCTGAGCGACGCAACCGCCGAGAGAAAAGCCAAGCAGGTCGACTTCGGACAGGCCGAGAAGGTTGATAAAGGTGACCGCGTCGCGGGCCATCGCTGCGACATTGTCCGGAGTTTGGCCTGTCGAGCGACCGACCCCCGCGTTGCCAAAAGCGATCACCGGGCGATCGGCGGCCAAGGCGTTCACGACAGCGGGGTCCCACGCGTCGATGTTGCCCGAGAAGTGCTGCAGCAGAACCAGCGGCGTTCCGCGCAATGGCCCGATCTTGCGAAAGGCGAAGCGGATCCCGCTGCCCTCGACGTAACGGGTGGCTGCTGTTTCCAGCGTGGCGCCCTCACGGTTCGCGATGTTATGTTCGGTCATGTCATCCTCCAGACGGCGCGGTCACACTCGTATCGAAAGCAATATAGTGTTCGCATGCACCGAAGGCCTATCCAAGATTTCAAATAGTGACTATCGACCTAGCGGGGATCGGGAACCGTTCCCGAAAAGTGCCTGATGCTCGCGATCGGCCGATTTACGCTGTATGAGGAACGCACACGGACGCGGACGGCGCGCCGGTCTTGGCATAAACAGTAGTTCGTCTGCTCTTTCAATGGAGCGTGTTCGCCAAAATGTTGTTGGACGTCCGCGACGGACTTTCCAAAGAACAGTTTGCGTGCGTACTTGACGTCCGGATCCCGGCAGATTGCGCGGCTTTACACTGAAACCTGTGGGGGGGCGCCCGGCCACCAGTTTCATTTCTCATTCGGCGACCGGGGGTATCTCCTGATCCTTTCGTTGACGACCTAGGGTACTTATCGCGGTTTGTGCGCCAACGAGCTCGCGCGCGATGTCGGCGTTGCGAGCGTCCTTGCCGATGGTGTACAGAACGACGTTGTTGTCCACGAAGGACTTTGCGGTCATACAACTCGTCGCGGTTGAAATGCCCTTGGTAAACCGCGCCGAAGCGATCGAATGCGCTGCAGCGGGGGGCGCTTCGAGCTTTATACCGCTACCCCATCCAGCTCGCAGTGGTCGCGGCCAGGGTCGTTGGGACGGTGTAAGACACATTGCAACCGTCCGCGCCGAGGTGACCGGTGCGGATCGGAAACCTCGTCAGAACGGATGGAAGCGCTACTTTCGTGCTGTGGCGAAGGTCAAGGAATCTTTGTGTTGCGGGGATGTGATTGCGCTACTGCACGATTTGACGGTCATCAAGGACACCGCGTGCGCACCAACCCATAAAGGAGAGGCCGAGGCAGCTTATGCCGTTCAAAGCACCGGAGACTGCACCATGTCCACACCCGCTGCGAAGGTAGTAACGCCTACCGATCTCGCCTCTTCGTTCTTCAGTGCCTACGACGCTCACGATGTGGATGCGATGGTCGCCATGTGCAGCGAGGACGCTCAGTTGCGGTATGTGCCCATGGGGACCCCGGGTCAGGGAGACGTACGGGCGGTGGGCAGGCGCATCTGGTCGGGACTGATTGAGGCATTCCCGGACCTGTCGGTCAAGGTGCGGTCGATGTTCGGTAACAAGACAGACGCCGCAGCCGAGGTGATGATCGGTGGCACGCAGCAGAAGGACTTCATGCAGATTCGCAACAGCGGCAAACGTTATGATTTGCCTCATGCGTTCCTGTTGAGAATGAATGATCGCGGTCTCATCGGCGAGCTCGCAGCCTACTGGGATAACGCCAGTTTCTACATGCAGCTCGGCAAGACGACTCTCGACTGAACAGGGCGACATCTACGCCCGGGAAACGCGCGACCTACGCTTGCCGCGTAGACCAACGCGATCGGAATGGTCCCAGTGCGGTTCCAAACTGCCGCCGGCTGCATGTCGCGCTCCATGATCTCCGCCAGCGCTCCGCCGCGCACGACGACGCCCATCGTGCGCTGTTTGCTACCCGCTCCCAACGGAACGTTTCAAATCGAGATATCACCGCGCGCGTGACGGAGCAGGGGAGAGCGGGCCCTCGGACCGCACGGGCGCCTAACGCGCACGTCGGGTGATTGACCCGGAATCCGCTCCACGCTGATTGTTCCGCGTGCGATGTTGGAGAGGTGTCGAAGTTGTTATGTCGTCCGCTTCGACGTGTTCTGCGCACGCATACGGAGCCAGCGCACTAGCGGCGCATGTTATTGAACAAAATGTGCTTTCGGGCACACAGGTGACAAAAGGAAAAATGGTAGCGGGGGGCCGCTACCGGTCTTATAGCACTAGGGGTCTTTACTGTGCCATCGTTCCGGCCAGCCTGAAGCTTGGTAAGCCGCTGAATAGACACTAAACCATGCCTGCGAGTATCCCCCGGTGGACGTGGTATATTGACACTTTAGACAGTTTAGACTAGCTTAGCGCAGTCCAAGATAGACCACGACCATGCGAAAGCAATCCGAAGCAGCCTTCGACGGTGCAGTGCTCGCGCTTCCCGAGCTGTCGGCGGCTGCTGCGGAGTTCGTTCAACAGCATCCCGAGGAAGCAAGAGTTGCAGTCACAGCTGCTCTCGAAGCGGTTGCGGCACACTTCGATTCCGTGCGCGACGAATCAAGAATTCCAGACGCCCTGCGACCGTTTGTAGTTGAAGCGTCTGGAACGGATGACGAACTCATCAGTGCAGAAGAAGCTGCGCGACGGCTGGCTGTGTCGCGAGCGACTATCTACAACTGGATCGACTCGCGGCGTTTACTTGGCTGGCGCCTTACACGCCAGGGCACGCTGATTCCGGCAGAACAGATCGTGGGTCCTGGAGAATTGATTCCTGGCATCGACCGTGTGCTGGAGATTCTTGCGGAGCCGCGCGCCGCATGGCGCTTCCTGAGGGAGGAGTCTCCCTTTTTCGATACTCCGCAGCGTCCGATCGATGCGCTTAAGGCCGGCAAGGTCGATGACGTCGTGGAGGCTGCGCGGGCGTCGGGCGAAGCATTCACATGACCGTCCTATACCCGCACGAGCGGGTTAAGGAAGTTTTGCGGCCGCTATCCCTCGCTAAAGCACACCGCATTGTATTGAAACCGTATCTGTCCGAGCCTCTGACTGTACGTCCCTCGAAATCCCGATTCTGCGACGGTCGCTCGTACGCCGTGCTGTACGCCGCCGGTGATTTCGCCACGGCATTCGCCGAAGTCGTGGTGCGCGATCGACTGGTGCAGTGTGACCGGCGCTTCGTGCCTTTTGGAGATATCGCTGCCCGCGGTTGGATTGAGTTTACCCTCGCCAACGACGATCCGCTGAATATGGTGGACCTCCGCGAGTCGGGTTGCCTGGTTCTTGGTGCACCAACTGCCATCTGACAGCGTCGCAGGGTCAGCTTCACATGTGTCATCGCTCGACTTGAAACTGCCTACCCTTCAGCTTGGTCCGAATCCGAATGCTCGCCCCGTGCTTCTTCGCGTCCACGTTGCGTGCCTGCTGTGCGTAGTTCTCCAGCGCCAGCCTTGTCATGACCTTCACCAAGAGCGGTAGGGGACCTTCGACAACTCGAACTCAACAGCCTCGGCGCGCTATTCGCCCCCACATTTACGGATAGTACCGGATCGTGAAATACACCATGGTGTTGTTGGTTTCGGCCGAAGTGCCGTTGCTGGCGATATACGTGGTGTCCTTCACGTACTCGATCTCGGGACCGAGGGTGATGTATCCAAGCGGGCCTCGATATGCTTTCCACGTGAAGCCGCCGGCAATCTGCCGTACTCTTCCGACGCCGCCGCATTGTGCGGTGGAAGGGAGTGAGCCGAGATTGGCGAAGTTCGTGCCGCAAGCCGAGTTGTCGGCGGGGATCAGGCCGTAGGCGGCCGTCTGCTGTTCGAGACCGCCATAGGCGTAGACATCGAAGGTTGCGGATGGATGTGCAATCAACCCAACCAGGCCCTGCTGTTCGCGCAACGCCGCTATCGAACCGTTCCTGGTGTTGTACGTTGAATCACTGAGCTGAGCGGAGCCATAGCGGCCGTTGCCATGGCCTATCAGCGTGGTTGCGTGCAGCTCCAGCCAATTACCCCACAGCGGCAGGATCAGACCGGCTCCGAAGCTTTGAGCCACCGTCGTGTGGCTGGTCTCGGTCGATAGGACGCCCGGCACATTCGGCGCGCGGTCATGCAGAAAACGCGTGAGGCTGTATAGCTCGTAGTGGCCGTATCCAGGATCCAGCGCCAGCTTCAAGATCGTGTCCGGGGCGATGTCGGTGCTATAGCTGGCCGTGCTGTTCAGGCCGGCGCCGCCCGGATTGCTGGCTGTCGCCCCCGTGGGCACATTGCCTTTCAGTGAATTCTGGGCGCTCTCGAGAGAGAGGCCGACGGCCACTGCAGGCGAGAAGGTCTTGACTACGCGGAATTGAGTCTGTCTCGCCCAGTTGAAGCCCGTGTAGTATTGGCCATCGTTCACGAGAGGAATATCTTCCTGGCGCGCTACGAGGCCGTTCTTGTATGGCGTCACCAAGCTCCACGCTTGCCCGGCGAGCACGGCCCAACCCAGGTCGGGACGCATCCAGCCCAGGTAGACCTGGCGAAGGCGTTGGGTATAGCTGTTACTTTCGTTCGCATTGGAAGTCGTGCCCGCGCTGACGAAATCAGTCTCGACGTAGCCCTCCGCCTTGAATTTGTAATCGGACGGCCCCTGCGCCAGCAATGAGAGACGACTGTTTCGCGCGGTTTGCCGGAATTCCTTGATGTAGTAGTTATTGTTGTTCGGAAATGGAATGCCCGCAAAGCTGGAGCCGATGTCGGCGGTCTCGTTGCGTTCGCGGTATAGGCTGGTGAACTCCAGGAAACCACCTGGCGTCAGCGTGATCGGGCCGAGCTGAATACCCCAGTCGGTCCGGAACGCCGCGACGGGTGCCGTCGGCTCATCTGCTGCAGCCACATGGAGACTTGCGCAGGCGAGGGTGATAACCCATACGGATCGACGAGCGATCACTTCAGGCTGCTCGGCAAACTGACGAGCTTCAGGTGCTCCGGCAAGGCAAAGACGATGATTGCGGCGGGGCCACTTCCCCCAAAGAATCCGGAGACCGCTCCCGACGTCGTCGCAACGTATTGCCTACCCTTCAATTCGTAGCTGATTACGCCACCGGCGACCGAACCGCCTGTATTGAACGTGTATAACGTTTGACCGCTGTTGGCATCGATGGCTAGGAAGTTATTATCCAAATCACCGGTGAATAACAGGCCTCCGGCGGTCACGGTGACTCCGGCCACCAGCGGCGTCGGCCAGTGTCGCTTCCAACGTTCCTGGCCCGTTTCGGCATCGATCGCGCGCAACCAGCCGCGAGCCTGGTCGCGCGGATCAGGCGAGACAGCACCGCCGTAATAGTGTGCGTTGTTGGTGAACTGTGGGGCCTGTTCAGTCTTGGTGAATGTGCCGCACCAGTCCACAGTGGCAACGTACATATCGTGGGTCGAGGGGCTGTACGCAGGCCCGTTCCACTCCAAGCCACCCAGCAGCCCGGGACAGGAGTGCACACCTTGGATCGTGGGTGCGGCATCCCAGTTGGTGCGGTCTGTGATCGGCAGCTCGTAGAGCTGCTCATGGCTATCACGATCGAGTACGCGTAGCAGACCGTCCTTGCCGCTGATGGCCATCAGATTGCGTAATGTCCCCTTCATCCGGACGTTGAACAGGGGACTCACCTGGCTCAGATCGCGGTCGTGCACGTCGGCAGGTCCGAATTGATGGAACCAAAGCAGCTTCCCGCTGCGGACATCAAGCGCTACCGCGGAGTTGGTATAGAGGTTATCCCCGGGGCGTGCCGCCGCGAAGAAGTCCGGCGATGGATTTCCGACCGGCACATACAACACGCCTTTGGCCGCATCCAGGGACAAAGGCGTCCACAGACTCCCGCCGCCGTGCTCGAGCGACTTGGGGTCCTTCCAGGACTCGGCGCCGGGTTCGTCGGCGTCCGGAACCAGATTGAAGCGCCACAGAGGCTCGCCCGAATTGAGACTGAACGCACCTATCCAGTTTTTTGCACCCCAGTCCGCGCCGGCGGGACCGTAGACAATCTCGTCCTCGAAGATCAGCGGCGGCATGCTGAGGTACTGCCCCGACTTCGCGTCCGCAATCTTCCGGCTCCAGAGAAGCGATCCGTCTTTCATGTTGAGCGCGATGAGGTAGCCGTCGGGCGTGCCACGAATCAGCCGACCATCCTTGAGAGCCACGCCGCGACTCACCTTGGATAGCGCACCGTCCTTCAAGATCCAGTTATACGACCAGCGTTGTACGCAGCTCGCCGCATCGATCGCGACCGTCATCTCGTTGATGGTCAAGTACATCGTGCCCTTGTAAACCAAGGGGTTGGTCTGGGTTGCGCCTATGTTGTCGGAGCGATAGATGCACACTGGACGCAAGCGCGCCACGTTTCCGGTCGTGATTTGCTTCGATGCAACGTATCGTTGACCCGCAAAATCCTTGCTTGCGTAGAGCCAGTTTTGCCGGTCTGTCGCCGCTTGCAGCAGCTCACTGTTGGTCGGGCCTGCTCCGAGCGGGGCCTTGGATAACTGCGCGGCAGACGCGGGAGGGGAGGAAGGGCCGCCTTCTAGCGTAGACAAAAAGGCGATTACGTTTGCGCGCGCGGTCGGGTCCGTGATCGTCACGGCCATTGGCGTCCCAGGTACCCGTGCGGTGGAGGATGTAAGGAATGACTCGAGAGTGGGCCCGTCCCAAGTAAGTCCGGCGTTGGCCATGGCAGTCGAGTACTTGTAGCCAGCCAGGCTGCCGGATCGACGGCCCAGGAGACCAGCCAATGAAGGGCCGAAGCCATCCTTCCCGACCACGGTCGTATGACAGCTCGCACACTGAGTTTCAAACACGGTCTTACCGGCGACCGCATCCCCCTCTGCGTGGGCCGCGGAGCCGGCGAGCAAACACTCCAGAACGACCAGCACCTTGGTAAGCAAGTGGCGCATCTGTTTCTACCTGAAGAACCTATCGGGTTTGAAGGCTTTCACGTCGGTACTCGGAAGAAGTTACCGGCGATGCCCACAATTCGCATCACGACATCCCGGTAGCCTTCGCTACCGCTTTTGGGGCGGACTGCTGCGGTGCTGGATTGTCTGGGATGCGTTCGGGCCGGGTTTTCGCTCAGAAATCATTCGAGCGCGGCGGTTGGCGGATTGCGACTTTCCTGCGGCCAAACAGGCGCGCATCCAGTGAAATTGCGCCGGGTCCGAGGATAACGAGCACCGCCGACATCACCACGAATTGGAAAGCGGCGGTCCTCGAATAAAACAGCAGCAGCGGTACGGGAGGAGTGCACGTAAGCATGATCGCTACGCCTCCCAGGAAGACCAATACGCTCGCAATCGGTGTCAGGAATCCGACCAACAGCGCCAGGCCAGCGATCGCCATCGAGATGGCGGCGAGCGTGGCCACGCGTACGGTGTGAGCGTCGGCAATGAGCAAGACCGCCTGGAGAGTCGCCGAGGCTCCGACTACGACGCGCAATACGAGTAACGCCGTGCCGGCCCAGCCCGACGGGAAGCTCGTAAATGCTCGTTGCAGGTGACGTGCTCCGTGCTGATTCACCAATGCCCAGGTTGGAGCGTACAGGGCGCGCCGCTGCCGGAAGACCCACCCGCAAGGTATCCCTCGATACCACTATCAAGGGATGTTCGCATCGTGGTTGGGGCGGTCTAGATATGGATGACGCCGCGGCGAATGCCGATGGCGACCGCTTGTGTTCGATCTTTCGCGCCGAGCTTGTCCATGATGTGTTTGATGTGAACCTTCACCGTCTCTTCCGAGATCGAAAGGCACTCGCCAATGTCCCGATTTCGGTTGCCCTGGGCAATCCGCAGCAGGACCTCGACCTCGCGCTCGGTCAGTGAGTCACTGCTGAAATGCTCGGCCAGAGTCTGCGCCACCGCATTCGGCAGGTGTTTGCGTCCCGAGTGAACCTTGCGGATCACCTCGACGAGCTCCTCGAGCGGCGTGCTCTTCAACAAATAGCCGCGAGCCCCGGCCAGGAGCGCGCGTTGAATCTCGACGTCCCCTTCGAATGTCGTGAGCATGATGATCCGGGCTTCAGGGAAGTCCGTTCGAATCGAGGCGATGGCGCTGATCCCGCTCATATCGGGAAGTCTCAGATCCATCAGCGTGACATCAGGCTGCAGTTGCGTGAATTGTTCGATGGCTTCCTGCGCAGTAGCCGCCATCGCCACGAGCTGCATGTCTTTCTGATGAGCGATGACGGTTGCAATGCCTTCGCGGAACAGGGGATGGTCGTCTACGCACAGAATGCGGATGCGGGTCAGGTCAGTCATGGTTTCTCGCTGCGCGAATAGAATCGGGCCAGCCAGTCCATCGAGCCGCCGCTGGCGGCGTGTTGGAAGGCTGCGCCCGCCGGGACCGTCAAGTCAATCTCAGTTCCCGCCCCGACGGCACTCAGGACTTTGAGCCGGGCGCCGATCTTCTCGGAACGTTCGCGCATCCCGGACAATCCCCGGTGACCGGCCCGGCCGCAGCGCAGAACCTCCGGCTCGATTCCCCGACCGTTATCGCGGACGACGATACGGAAGCGGTCCTGGGCATAGTCGAGCACCGTCTCGATGACCGAGGCATGCGAGTGCCGGAACGCATTGGCGAGCGCCTCTCGGCCGATGCGATACACTTCGTCGCGGATCAAGGGCCGTAACGATCGGGGCGCGCCTTCCACGATGAACTGATACTTGATCTTCCCATCGGCCGCCAGATCCTGGGGGATCTGCGCAAACGCGCGCTCGAGGTCATCGGGGTCAGAGTGGCCGGTTCGCAGGCCGCGAACGGCGTTACGACCTTCATCGATCATCTGTCGCAGGAGCTGGAAGACCCGCTCCACGAGGGGCTTTGCCGGTGCACCGGCTGAGATCTCGCTGTTCGCGACCGCCAGTTGCAAAGAGGCACTGAGCAGGCCCTGCAGCAGCGTGTCATGCAAATCCTGCGCGATGCGCTCGCGCTCGAACAATCGCGCCTCGAGCCTGTCGCGCAGTCTCGCCTGGATCTGTCGCAGCCTTAGGGTCCAGAGTAACCACAGCACCAACATTCCGGCGGCCACACAGATCGCCAGGAACCATTTCGTTTGAACAAACGCCGGGGGTATGTCGAAATCGACACCCGCTCCCGTTTCGTTCCAGACACCGTCGCTATTCGAGGCGATTACGCGAAATCTGTAATGTCCGGGGGCAAGATCGGTAAAGTACGCGTCTCGCCGAGGACCTACGTCCTGCCACGGCTGCTTCACTCCCAGCTGGTACCGAAATCTGACCCGCTCCGGAATCGACAAGCTGAGTGCCGTGTAGCTGATTTGCAAGTTGCGCGTTCTGATCGGCAGCTGTAGGCCCGCCGATGCCTCGTAGCGAACACCGTCTGCGATAACGGATTGCACATCGACCGGTGGCTCAAGTGCGTTTCGCGGCACGTGCCGAGGATCAGTCCATGCGATCCCGTTGGTCGTGGCAAACCACAGGCGGCCATCGGTACCCTGTGCCATCGTTGGTAGCGGTCGAACGGCTGCCGGCGTACCCGGCATGCCATCGAGAAAATCAAGTAGGGTGTACCGAACCGCGTAGAGTGGATCGCTTACCACTCGACGCACCTCCTCTGCCGGTACCTGCATCGCGCCTTCGCTGGTGCTGAGCCAAAGGTCACCCTCCGCGGTCTCGATGATTCCGGAGACGCCCGGTAGGGCTGTGCCGCCCTGGCGCATGACCGCGTTGAATCGGCGGCCATCGAAACGCGCGAGGCCATGCTCTCCGCCCACCCAGGCGTGACCGGACCGCGCTGCAATCGAGAGCACAGCCCCAACGTTGAGCCCGTCAGCGGCGGACAGGCTACGTACCGTATCCTTGTCGATGATTTGAACCTGACTGTTCGGATACCCTAGCCAGACGCGACCGTCGTTGTC
>JAQGOF010000041.1 GCA_028293745.1 Gammaproteobacteria bacterium
CGAACAGTATCAAAGCATTGCTCCAGCACCCGGACCAGCTTGCAGCGCTGCGCGCCATGCCGGAGCTGATCGTCAATGCCGTTGAAGAGGTACTTCGTTACGACAGTTCGGTCATCCAGGCGAACCGGGTAGTGCCAGCAGATACCGTAGTCAGCGGATGCCCGATGCACAAGGGCGAAAGCATCAGCGTGTCGCTCGCCAGCGCCAATCGCGATCCCAGTGCGAATCCCGAGCCCGACCGTTTCGACATCCGAAGAAAGGACATCCGGCACCAGTCATTTGGTGGCAACAAACATCTGTGCCTGGGAGCGCATCTGGCGCGTGTCGAAACTCAAGAGGCCATCCTCGCCCTGACAAGGCGCTTCCCAAACCTCTCCCTCGTCGAACAGGAATTCGACTATCGGCCCGTGCCGAGCTTCCGCGCATTGAACCAGCTTTGGGTGAGTCGAGAGTGAATATTTATCGAGCTCGTCCCGGACCCTCGGGAGGAAAGACGTCCTGATCACGCTCACGTGTTGAGAAATCGGCGGTGTATCTCTCTCGCCTACTTTGGTGCCATATAGGCGACTTGGCCGGATACACGACTTCCCGGAACTACCGAGCTCACGATCGCGTCGTTGCATGGAGCCAACTCGAGGGCGACTGCAATTAGCTTCAGATCCGATCAAGGGATTCAAACCATGGATACATCGAGCGACATCAGGCAGCGCTGGCTGGACGAGGAGCGCTCGCTGCGCAGGAGGACGGCTGAGGTGGGAGTCATCTCACCCGATCAGCTCAAATCCTTCGGGGGGCTCGAGTTTTGGGGACAGGCCCTGCAGGGGACGTGCCGGCGCCGCCAATTACGCGGACACTGGGGTTCGTCCCCATCTCGGTAGCGCGCGGCGAGGCGGTATTTCAAGGCACCCCGAGCTTCGAGCACTCCAATCCCCTGGGTATCGTGCACGGCGGATATTTCTTCACGCTGCTCGACTCGGCGGCTGGCTGCGCCGTGCACACGACGTTACCTGCGGAACGGGATTCACAACGTTGGAGCTGAAGATCAACTTCATCCGCGCGTTGACCACCGATGCGTGCTGACTTGATGGCGAGTCAGTCGCATGCAGATGCTAAACACCTGACCGGCGGGCAAGGTCTGAGGACTGCCTCGAAGAACCGACCCGACATCTACGCTGTTGGACGAGAGCCGGCGATGAGAATCTGCACGAGCCTTCTGGCGCTTTCGGGCCAGTCAGGTACGGATGAGACGTTGGAGACCCCCACCAGCGCGCGAAGCAAGTCGAGCGGGTCGAGATCGGGGCGGATATCGCCGCTTTCAATTGCGCGCTTTACCAGCGAATGAATCGCTCCTGTGATCTGCCTGCCGGAACACTCAAACAATTTTGAAGGTCCTTCGATCAGAGTATTGAGCGCCGGTGCGATGAGCTGCTTGGTCGCGATGTAGTCTACAAACAGCAACATCCAGGCTCGCATTGCGTCCACCGGCGCCATCGTCCTCGAGAAATCCTGCTGGGCGGCCGCGAGTCTTTCCACTTCACTCCGATAGACCGCTTCCAGGAGCGCCCCGCGCGTAGGAAAGTGTCGATAGAGAGTTCCAGGTCCAACACCTGATTGTTTGGCGACATCGTCGAGACTGATGTCTGCGCCGGTCCGGGTGAAAGCCAGCTTGGCAACCTTGAGGATGCGCTCGCGGTTGCGCTGCGCGTCGGCGCGCGGTTTTCGGCCAATGTTCTCGATTTTCTTTCTCACCACAAGGGAGCCTTCATTTTGCCCATAAAGAGATACTTGCAAACGGAGACAATCTCCACTTATTCTATAGCGGAGATACTCTCCGTTTTAGCTGCATTTATACCAGCCCGTCAACGGTGATGCCCGTCGGCACCTGCCACCGGCTGAGCAAACAGGAACTCAACATGGCAAAGGTATTCGACGCAACCTCGACCACGGATGATGTGCTGTCGGGTGTCAATCTCCAGGGAAAACGAATCCTCGTGACCGGCGTTTCGGCCGGATTAGGTGTCGAGACCGCGCGCGCCCTCGCGGCGCACGGAGCGCAGGTGGTCGGTGCCGCCCGAGACCTCAGCAAGGCCGAAGGCGCGACTGCACACGTGCGGGAGGCTGCTTCCGCGGGCGGCGGGAGCTTCGACTTAATCGCTCTGGATCTGGCGAGTCTGAGGAGCGTTCGCGCCTGCGCAGACGCGCTGTTGGCGAAGGGCGCGCCGTTCGATGTGCTGATTGCGAATGCCGGCGTCATGGCGACGCCATTTGGCTACACGACGGACGGCTTCGAGACGCAGTTCGGCACCAACCACCTGGGACACTTTGTCTTAGTCAACCGCCTCGCTCCGCTGATCCGCTCCGGTGGTCGACTGGTCAATCTGTCTTCGTCTGGACACCGCTACTCGAACTTCGATCTGCAGGATCCGAACTTTGAGCGGACCCCGTATGAACCCTTTGTCGCCTACGGACGCTCCAAGACAGCAAATATTCTGTTCGCCGTTGCTTTTGACCAGAGGCATCGCGGGCGCCGTGTTCGCGCGGCAGCGGTCCATCCAGGCGGCATTCAGACCGAGCTGAGCCGCCATATGGATCAAAACCAACATCAAAGCATTATTGAGCAGCTGAACAAACAGCTGGCCGCCGAGGGCAAGCCGCCCTTTCGGTACAAAACCATTCCTCAGGGGGCAGCGACGTCAGTATGGACTGCAGTCGTAGCTTCGCCTGAGGAGATCGGTGGGCGCTATTGCGAGAATTGTCACGTCGGCCAGATCGTTGCTGACAACGTGACCATCAGCGCTATTAGCGAGGGCGTGCGTGGTTATGCGCTGGACCCAAACAACGCGGAAGCACTCTGGAAAAAGAGCGAGGAGATGGTGGGGGAGAATTTCTGAAAGGTTTTCCCACCGGGCCTAGGCGTACGGACGGTCACGTCTCTCTCAAGAACGGCGGATCGCGGCAGAATCGGGTGAAGCATGGATCGTCTGCGGCGTAAGAGGTAAAGAAGCTGCCCGCAATGAACTGGTTCGCGAGGTGGGCGGGAAATTCTTCCCCAGTTGATCCTCGACAGAGTTACCAGCGAAATCCAGTGGTCAGTAGACCTCTTACCTGTTAGCGAAATGTGCGTAGTTCTCCACTGTGCGCTCCTGTCCTGCGCATTTATGCTGGCGCGCTTCCAAGCGCACAGCGGCAGTCTGACGCGCGCGGCGTTCCTCTCAGCGCGCAACGATAGTCTAGCGAAGGTCGCGATCATCGCGGCCGGGTTCGTGACTGTCTATACGCATTCCGCGTGGCTGAAGAGCGCTGAAGAACTACTGCCTGCCTTGGCCGCACCTCCTCTTGGGCTATTTCACGCAACCGGTGCGGCGCATGGTTCGCGCTGGCGCCTGCCCTTTTGCGGGCGATATACTTGGATTCCCATGTCCCGGCGCGCGCGTCGCTGCCTCTCAAGCTCCACGTTCGCAGGGCTTCTACTTGCAGCCTTGATCCTGCGTGCGCTAGTCCCCGTCGGATTTATGCCGGCAATGGACCGCGGTTTCTCACTCAAAGTTCAGCTTTGCACCACACGGGGCGTTGAGAGGACCGTTTGCGCTATGGCAAGGACGGTGGTCGCGCTCCCACCGCTCCCGCTCATGATGCGCCCTGTCTCTACTCGGTTTCGAGCACGCTTGCGCCTTCACCCTTTCTCGCTCCATCGGTCGATCTCACGGTCGTCTTCAGCGAAGTCACCGCGCTCGTCGTCACACTTGTTACCATACCGTCGATCATTCGCGCGCAATCTCCGCGCGTCGCCTGCGCTCGTCTAAGTACGCATTCAACTTGGATTTGATGCCCGGCCGCCGCTTCGATTCGCGGTCGGTCTCAGCTTGGATCGCGAAACTCACACTCCAGGAACCTGCGGTTCCGAAGGGGAGCTTGCCGTGTACACGCACATTCATCGCCTCACATTCCTGCTAGCCCTCGCCTGGGTCATACCCGCGTTGGCTGCCGACCAGCGCACGGGATCACTGACGATCACTCAGCCCTGGTCACGAGCGACCGCACCAGGCGCTGCGATCGGCGCGGCGTACTTTGAAATCGTCAATGCAGGCGCGGTAGACACCCTGTTGCGCATCGAGAGTCCCATCGCGCGTCAGGTTGAGATGCATACGAGCTACACCGAAGGAGGAACCATGCGAATGCGCCCTGTTACCTCAGTCGACGTACCAGCACGGGGCCGCGTGCGGTTCGAGCCCAGCGGCCTGCACGTGATGCTGATCGACTTGGTACGGCCCCTTAGAAAAGGCGACCGGTTCCCGCTGACGCTCGTGTTCCAGCACGCGGGCCCGGTGCGCGTCGAAGCGATTGTTCAGGACCTCGGCACACTGATACCCCCCTGGCGGGAAGGACACGGACAATGACCACCACCCATAGGCGGCAACTCCCAAAGGCGTCGCTCCTTGCGCTAGGAGCCGCCGGATTGGTCGCAGGCGCATCGATCGCGTTGTTCTGGCCGCGTCCGTCGGAGTTTCGCCTGACCGTCTTGCCGCCGGGACCCGTTTCACCCGACTTCCGTCTCGTCGACTTCGACGGCCAACCCCGCTCGCTCGCCGACTATCGAGGGCAAGTGGTCGTGATCTTCTTCGGCTATACGCGCTGCCCGGACGCGTGCCCGGCCGCGCTCTTCAAACTCGCGCAGGTGATGAAGCGACTGGGGCCGGCGAGTGCGCAAGTGCGGGTGCTGCTCATCACGCTCGACCCGGAGCGGGACACGCCGCAGCTTCTGAAGAGCTATGTGACGGCATTCGACCCGCGCTTTGTTGGGTTGAGCGGCACAACGGCTCAGATCGACCACGCAGCGGCAAGCTTTTACGTCGCGCACTTCAAGGCTCCGACCAGCAACGACTACTACGCGATTGACCACTCCACTGCGACCTATGTGATCGACGCTCAGGGGCAGCGCCGCCTCATCGGAGCCATGAACACCAGCATCGACGACTTCGCCCACGATCTAAAGCTACTCGCCGGACGATTGAAACAAGGAGCTTCGCCATGAATGAGCACCGCAAACCCTCTCATTCCCGGCGCAGCATTGCTGCTCGCTGTGGCATCAGCGTCCATTGGTGTGCTCGTCGCCAACAGAGCGACCGAGGCGTAGCAGACCCCTGTGCCGCATCTCGATGAGAAGAGCCTCCAGGCGCGAGCGCTCGTTATACACACAAAGCGACGCAGGTCGATCCAAAGGCGAACCCGATGTTCAAGGCCGGCTCGCGCTGTTCGAGTTGCGTGCGGCTGCAGGGTAAGGCCGGCGAGCCCTGGCGACCGTGCAATATCTTTCCGGGAATGCTCGTGAATGCAAACGGCTGGTGTCGCGCGTGGGCTAGTGCAGATGCCTCAGCTTGTCGGGGTTCCTCACCACATAGATTGCCGCGGCCTTTCCATCCTCGATTTCGAGGGCGGTCGTCGCAAGTTCACCATCGGCCTCGAGCGTGATGAAACCCGGCAATCCGTTGACGAAACCGGCACGAACGAGTTTCGAACCATTCTTCCGGAAAAGAGCCGCCAGAAATTCATGGACCTTCATGACGGCATCGAAGCCGAGGATCGGCTCCGTGGCTGCCGGACGCTTGCCGCCGCCGTCGGCATGAAGGCTGACATCAGCCGCCAACATCGCACCAAGCGCCTTCATATCGCCGCTGCGCGAGGCGGCGAAAAACGCCTCGGCAAGCGCGAGGCCACGTTGTTTTTCCACTTGGAAGCGAGGTCTCGCCTCTCGGACATGGGTGCGTGCGCGGGCAGCGAGTTGGCGGCAAGTCGCGGGGTCGCGCTGGATGGTCTCTGCGACCTCCTCGAATCCCAGCCCGAACACATCGTGCAGCAGAAACGCCGCCCGCTCGAGCGGAGAAAGCCGTTCCAGCGCAAGCATCATTGGCAAAGTGACGTCTTCTTCCTCCTCTTCTACGAGAGGATCGGGAAGCCAGGGACCGATATAGGTCTCGCGCTGGCGGCGCGCGGACTTGAGCTGATCGAGACAAAGGCGCGTGACCGTGCGGCGCAGGAACGCCTCGGGCTCGCGCACCTCGCGGCGGTCGGACCTCGTCCAGCGAATGAAGGCCTCCTGCACAATATCCTCGGCGTCGGCCACGGAACCGAGCATGCGGTACGCGACGCGCATGAGCTTCGGACGCAGGGGTTCGAAACCCGCCGCTGCGTCTTCGGACCGTGGGTTCGTCATCAGGCGGCGGCCGCCTTGGCAGCAGACTTTACGGCTGCCGGATCGACGAAACCGCCGAAACCAACCGCGATGCGGTTCCACCCGTTGATGACAACGATCGTCAATGTGAGCTTGACCTGCTCCTCTTCCGTGAACTGAGCCTTCAGGGCCTCGTAGGCGCTCGCATGCGTATGTTCTTCGGAGAGTCGCGTCAGGGCCTCGGTCCATCCGAGCGCGGCACGTTCACGATCAGTATAGCAAGGCGCCTCGCGCCAAGCAGGCAGGAGGTAGATGCGCTGCTCGGTTTCTCCGTTTCCGCGCGCATACACTGTGTGCATATTAATGCAGTTGGCGCAACCGTTGATCTGGGAGGCACGAATCTTGACGAGCTCGGTGAGGGTCGGTTCAAGGCTCGAAGCGAGGGGAATCGATGCGCCGAGCCAGGTCTTCATGAGTTCAGGGGCCGCGGCAACGGGGTCAAGTCTGGCAGTCATGGTTGGTTTCCTTGTGTTGGTTGCAACAACATGACGAGGCAGGAACGGCCAGTGTGACATACAACCGAAAATTTTTTGGTGCGTCTCGCTGGCGCTGAGAAGGCAGCGCCAAAGTTGAGGTCATCCGCCGCGGGCTGCATTGTCTCGGTGGATGGCCAGGCCGAGCGCGCGGCCAGGCTCCCCCCTTATTTGGGTTGACCCGCGTGACGTGACAATTTGCTTCGTCGCGCCCGCCCAAACGCTCGATCAGTGGTCATAAAGCGTTGGACCAACGACACGATCAGCTTCGATGGGTCAGCGTGTAGGGCTTCACCCCGACCATTCCACCGAAGGCCACTGACTTCCAGTAAGAGAACCGCGTGCCTGGCAAACCAACTCCTGCGGCCCGCCTATCATCGCGCCATCTCAGCCGGTGCATCGGCGCCAGCGGCTCCGTGGAATGCTCAACCATTACCACCGCGCAGCTGCCTGAGCGGCGTCGATCCTCTTTCTGGACAGTACGGGACTCGAACCCTCCACCCCGGCATTATGAGGCCGCTCACCGCGCATTCCGGATTCGAGGCGAATTGCAATTCGTCACCGGAAGGAATACGAAAGCCGCACTGAATAGACTCGCCCGAGCACGTCATAGATGGCGGGGTCCGTGTTCGCGCTACTGGAGAGATTGATCCTCGGCGGCGGCGTGTCTGCAATATTTGTCACGTACAGTGCGACCGTGACACCCGACGCCCAATGGCGACTTGCCATTGCACTGTGGTAGATGCGATCGTCCACGACTCGGCAATCGGTCGGCTTCAGAAAATCGCTCGTGTCGCCACATTCGTGCAAGTGTCCAATGTACCGGGCGCTATAGCTTGCGCCCCATCCCTGCCAACTCCAGTCGAGCGCTGCCTGTGCGCGCCACCGCGGCCAGGAAACACTGCCGTCGGTCGTCCCGGCAAGCGCACTGGTCGCAGCGCCGACAAAGCTTGTTCGTTGAAAGTTCGCGAGATAATTCGCAGTCAAGTTTCCCGACAGCGTCCCCAGGCGAGGCAAGCTCTTCGACAACCGTAGCGAGAAGTCGATGCCATCGGTCGAGAGTCGGCTGAGATTTGCGTACCGGGTGTCAACACCGATGATCGAGCCGTCCACTGCCCGCCTGATCAGGCCGCAGGCGGCCCTCGCTCCTGAATTGGCGCATTCGTTCACGATCGTGCCATCGTTCCTGATGTCGATGGCATTGTTGAGGCGTGCCCGGTAATAGTCGAGCGCTGCCCGCGACCCGTCCAGCCAAGGCAGCTCTGCGAGGAGGCCCGCAGTCCACGTGTCGCCCGTCTCCGGGACGAGGTGCGGATTTCCGCCCAACGTGACTTGAGCCACGGGGCGATCACCTTGTACGTAACTGCCACCCGGCACGCCATTCGCGGCGCAATTGATCTGCTGTGACGGCGAAGGATTCGAGCCGCATGGATCATCTACGACAACGACCTCTGTTGACTGGGTCGCATACAGATTGAGCGTGGTTGGCGCGCGAAACACCTTTGCATACCCTCCTCGAATCGTGAAGTCCTTGACCGGGCTCCAGCGAATACCCCCTTGGTATGTCGTTGTAGCTCCAAAGGCGCTGAAACGGGAGTAGCGCGCACCGAGTGTTGCGTCGAGAGAACGCGCCGCCGGCAGATGCGCAAGCAAAGGGACACGTGTTTCGGCAAAGACTTCCTGTGCATGGAATGAGGCCTCCGTTGGCAGTTGCGAATTGCCAGCGCTGCCCGAGACACCGAGCGAATTGAGAGGATCGAGCGCCAACTTTCCTGTCTCCTCGCGATACTGCACGCCAAAGGCCCAACTGATGTAGCCCGCGGACAAGCGACCGAACGGCCCCGTAAGGATTGCATCAGCGAGTCGCTGCTCATTGACTCCACGGTTGTGCAGATTGCGATTGATGTAACTCAGCTGCTCTGGCGTTATCGTTCCGCTTCCATCTGGGCCGAGGCCGCCAAATAGATTGAGCGGCACGCACCCATCGATGATGTGATCGGATGGTACGATGCCCGTCGCGGGATCCGGAGTGCCACAGACGATATGGCCGGCTGCGTCCGGCCCCGACGGACCCACGGCCAGCGCGGCTGCCGTTCGCAGTGTCACCCCGGTCTCGAACGACTCAGTGCGGTTGCGCGCCCAGACGAGCGAAGTTTCCCAATGCCACGCCCCGAGATTTCCTCGCAGGCCCAAGAGCACGCGCTCCGCCTCTGAAACCTCGCGGAAGAGTCGATCGCCCCCCTCCACCATCCGTCGCAACGCGCGCGGAATGTCGACGCCGAACGGATTGTAGTAGTTGTTCGCCGGAACGATCTGTTCCCCCGTCGTTGGATCGAGCGGCGCCGCACCGTTCTGGAGCGTCGAGTAGGTCGAAGGCGCAATCTGCTGGTGCGACTCACTGTGGTGTGCCAATCCTTCAGCGAATAGCTCGACAGATCTCGTCAGTGCGTGACGGGCCTGGAGCCAGACCGCGCCGCGTCGCGAGGGCGTCTGCAGAAAATTGTAAGGTGCATAGTTAAAGAGATCCTGAGTGAAGTCGATAGGCCTGAAGTCGTTGGCTCCTCGACCCGAGGTCCCGCTTACCGTCGTGTAGGGCCCCGGATTGAGGCCCAGTACATTGCCTCGTGGAACACGGTAAAGACCTTGAGGCACATTCAAGCTGCCCACATGCACCACGGGTCCGTTCGGCGTGGCGAGCGCCTCGACGTAGCGGGAATAGTCCCGTCTGCTCATGCCCACGCCGTTCTGGCTCACATACTCGGCGCCGATCGTGATATTGCCGCGATCGCCGTTCATCCCCGCTAATGCGTGCGCGGTTGCAATTCCCCCATCGCCTGCGGCAGACAGGCTGTAGTCGGAGCCGAGCTCGACGCCTGAGAAGTCCCCCCGCGTGAGGATGTTGACCACGCCAGCGACAGCGTCCGCTCCATAGATTGCCGATGCACCGCTTGGGGAGATCTCCACGCGCTCAATCATCCCGAGCGGAATCATATTGAGATCGACGGAAGAATCCGCGCCGATTCCGCCGAATACGACGCGGCGCCCGTTCAAGAGCACGAGCGTGCGTTCGTCACCGAGCCCGTGAAGATTGAGCCGGGTCGAGCCGTCGCCGCCGTTATTGACCTGTGTATTGTGCGTCGCACCAGTCTGAAGGGGGAGAGCCTGGAGAATCTTGCCAACGGAGTCCGCGGGGGTTCTCTTCAGATCGGTTGAATCGACAACGATGACGGGTCCTGTCGCCTCGTCCACCGGGCGAGCGATTCGCGAGCCCGTCACGACAACCTCTTCGAGGTGTCCCGATGCAGCTTGCGGAAGGTCCTCCGCCTGTGCCACGGAGGGTGGCAGCGCGATGATGCATGCCGCACGGACCGCAATGTGTGTCCACGGAGCCAACGCGGGAGTCCTCTCCGGTCGACGCGCGGACCGGACCGATTCCAACGCGGCGGCTGCCTTTTCGGCCACGTTAGCGGACCCCCGAGGGATCAGCAAGCCTGCTCCACGCAATCTTTGGGAAACCTTCACGTTGTCTTGGGCCGCACTTCATGCGCTTGGGATAGGCGTCCGCCACGCTGCGTTCGCCCCGTCGCAACGCGCTCGGCGCCGCGGGGTTGGAAATAGATCCAAATCTGAGGAGACGACGATGAATATGCACAAGACAAATACATTGAAGACGCGGACGGCCAGCGGACTGCTTGTCATGACGTGTTTCGGCGCCCTCATTGGTAACGTGCTCGCAGCAGTACCCGACGGCAAGCCGCCACAGCAGGTTGTCAATTTTGCCGACCTGGACGTGAGCCGGCCGCAGGGCATTGCGATACTTTACCGACGCATCGAAAGCGCCGCCCGCGGAGTCTGCGGAAACGTCAGCGAGCGCGAGCTGTCGCAGGCCATTCGTTGGCATGTATGTCTGGACGAGGCGATCGCACGGGCGGTCGGCAGCGTCAGGCTACCGGCCCTGACGAGCTACTACCGCGTGAAGACAGGGCGGAGCGACGCACCTCAACAAGTCGCCAAACAACCGTAAGGCTCTTGGTCGGCAAGGTGGGACTTAAGCGGGTCCGGACAGACGAGCTGTCCGGACGTCGGCTCAGCTAGTGGGAAGTCACCGCCGGCACGGCCCCCGATAGGCGTGGAGGTACTTCTCCGTCTTTGCGCATTTGCTCGAGCAACACCCGTTGTCGCGCAGCACGGTCGCGCAATGAGCTGGCGATTAGCTGAAAGCGGGGATCGGAACGCAAGTCCGCCCAAACCGGATCCCGATCGATCAGGTACCACCAGTACGGCAGATACCCTTGGGACGTTGACAACTTGCGCAGCGAATCGAGCGCCGCCTCTCGCTCACCCGTCAGGGCATGCCTGACAGCACACAGGCGATACTTGCCCTCGCGCGCGCATTGTTGCGCCATTTGGTTTATCAAAGCGTGCGCTGCGGCTTGGTCGCCTTTTTTCTGCAGCAGAAGGGCCAGAGAGACTCCCACAAAGCCGTTTACCCCCGCCTGAATCTCGTGCCCGATGCGCAAGTCGTATGTCTGGTACAGATACTTGATCGCGCGATCAAATCCACCGGTCTTCAGTGCATAGTCTCGGAGCGCAATAATCGCCAGCACTTCGTTCTCGTCATTGAGTTGGCCTTTGGGTCTTGCGTATGCGAGCTCCCCGGCCGTTCGCCAGTCGCCCTGATAGACGGCGGGTGCGATAAGGCCGGACGGTTCCATACCCTTACGCCCGGAAACCACGCTTTCTGCGGCCATGAGATCGCCGACATCCAAATACATTTCGCATAGCTGCAGACGAATCCACGGATGGTCGGGGTCGAGCAGCAACGCCCGCTCGATCAACTTGATGGCTTCGGCCGTTTGGCCGTGTTCCTCCCATCGCCAACCCGCCAACCGAGTGAGCGCCGGCGAGAAGTTCGGATCGATTTCCAGGACCCGCAGCATGAGCGCCTCCGCCTCGTTCATGCTGGCGGCGTCCTCGCGAAATGACAGGAAGAGCCCCTTCAGGTAGTAGTGCCGCGGAGCAAGTGGATCGACGAGGATCGCCCTGTCGATCATCTGCAGCGCTTCCTCTGGTCGATTCCACCCACTCAGTGTCTCAGCGAAGGTCGCGTAGCCGGCTCCGAAACTGGGACTCAGCGCGAGCCCCTTGCGAAAATCGGCCTCAGCACCCGCGGCATCACGCTCTGCTTCGAGTTGTGCGCGCATGACATAGGCCTCACCGAGGCTGCCGTCAAGCGCCAACGCCTTGTCGACCAGCGTTGCGGCGTGGGGGAGTGTCAGGGGGTCGTACTTCCCTTCGAGAGCAGCAGACTGCAGCTGAGCTTGTGCGAGCCCCGTGTAGGCGGCGGCGAAGTTTGGATCGATAGCGATTGCCCGCGAAAAACTTTCGATCGCCGGGGCGGAATCGGCAACACGCCAGTGCGCGAGCAGTGCGCGGCCTTGCAGATAGGCAAGATACGCGTCGAACTCAACGTTACGGGCCTGGTCAGGTCGATGAGTGTCCAGACCGCCGAGGCTCACCTCGAGAGCTGCAGCGACCTGTTCGGCGATCTCATCCTGAACCTTGAAGATATCAGCGAAGTCGCGATCGAACTGTAGCGCTTTGAACTGCCGCCCCGACTGGGCGTCGACGAGCTGGGCGGCGACCCGCAACCGCTGTCCAACTCGCTGTACGCTTCCCTCGACCAGATAGCGCGCATTCAACTTGCGCCCAACCTCACGGGCATCGACATTTTTGCGGCGAAAACCGAAAGACGACGTGCGCGCGATGACCAGCAATGCCGGTACGGCCGACAGGCGGTTGAGAACCATTTCCGCGAGCCCGAGCCCGATGTAGTCGTCGCTCTGCTCGACACTCATGTTCTCAAACGGCAGTACAGCGACACTGCGCGTCGACAGCCCTTCGACGGTAACTGATGTCTGGGAAACACTCGACGGCGCAACTGCCGATCGGCGCTGACCGAGGATCCCGGCAACCAACAAGATCGCCAACCCTATCCCGGCGAGTGCGAGAAAAATCCATGCTCGCAACCGGACGAAGCGCGATCCCGGACCAGGGTCAATCGTCGCTGGCGCCAGCTCCGCGTTTGGCTCTGAATCCTTGGCGGCTGGCGAAACGGATTGCCTCACGATTGAGCCAGCCTCGGCCTGAGTGATCGGTGCCGGTTGATCCAATGCCGCATCCGCGACTGGACCGATCAAGCGATAGCCACGGCTGCGCAATCCCGCGATGTAGCGCGGGTTTCGTGCGTCGTCGCCGAGTGCATCGCGCAGAAGCTTGATACGCTGATTGACGGTCTCGGGACTCACGACGAGACCCGGCCAGACACTCAACATCAACTCGTCATTCGAGACGATGTCAGGTGCGGCGTGGATGAGTACAAGCAGCATGTCGAAAGACAGTTTCGGCAGCGGAATCTCCGCATCTTCGCGCGTGACACGCTGCCGGCCAACATCAACACGCAGATTGCCGACGCGATAAAATCGCACTGCGGAATCTGGAGCTTTGGGCGCTGAAGTGTTCATCCCGATCCAGGTTCGTGGTTGCGTCGATCCAAAACGCCGTCGGAGGCGCGCCAGGATTGTAGCGCTGCGAACGGAGCCGGATTGCCGCAGCGATGACCAGTCCTCCGGCAAAACTCTCTCGATTTCCTTCGGGCGAGCCAGATCGAGGCTGCCGGCAGCGACCGCGAGCGCGGTGTTCGGGACCCCGTGTCTGCTGTCGGGAGCGTGCACCTGCCACGCACTTACGAAGCGGGCAAGCTTCGCCGTTCAGCGTGCAAGTCTGTGGGCACATGGGTTACACATTTGTGGTGGAACGGGAGGGACTCGAACCCTCGACCGCGGCATTATGAGAGCGGCCGATCGCAAGATAGGTCAATAATTTCAATTACTTGCTGAAGGGGGCGCTCGGTGCAATTGGCACCACGAAGCAGACTGAGCAGCACGGTGCCCCGCAAGAGTCCCGACGCGAAGCCGCAGAAAACGTGCGATCTATGCGCGTTCCAGGCTTCTCCAGGCTCCAAATGCGCGCCAGTCCGATGTGGGTTATTATGTGGATCAGGCTCCACATTCGGACCCACAGTGATGAAGACCATTCAAATGACTATCGACGATCGGCTGCTGAAGCTCGTCGACAAGATGAGCCGAGCCCGTAAGACCACGCGGTCGGCCTTTATCCGCGTCGCGCTCGAAGCCGAGATTCAGCGGCAGCGAGTCAGGGAAGAGGAAGCCCGTCACGCGCAAGGCTATGCACGCAAGCCGGTCGCGCCCGGGGAATTCGACGTCTGGAATAGCGAGCAGGACTGGGGCGCCTAGTGAAGAGAGGCGATATTTGCTGGTATACGTTCAAAACGCCTGACAAGAAACGCCCGGTGCTGATCCTCACACGGGACTCGGCGATTCCCGTATTGAACTCCGTGACCGTCGCGCCGATAACGTCGGCGATCCGCAGCATTCCCACAGAAGTGGTGTTGACTGAGGAAGACGGCTTACCCGACACGTGCGCGGCGAACTTCGATAACTTGCAGACCGTACCGAAGGGCAACATCGGCGATCGCATCTCACACTTGACCACGCGGAAGATGAAGGAGGCGGCGAACGCCATTTCGTTCGCGCTCGGATTCGACGCTGACTGAATCACGAACATACAAATCGAAGAACGCGATCACATGCAACCGCACATAGCGCTCCTGGGCGACTCAGTTTTCGACAATCGCGCGTATACAAACGGTGCGCCAGATGTCACTACTCATTTGCGCGCATTGCTCCCTGACCAATGGAAAGTGTCGCTCGTTGCGGTTGACGGGAGCACTGCCGCCGACCTGGAAACCCAGCTTCCCGAAGTTCCAACCGACGCGACGAACATCGTTATATCGATCGGCGGAATGATGCAATTCTAAATAGTGACCTGCTCGCCCTTCCCGTCTCATCGACAACGGAAGCCCTGGACATGTTCGCTCAGCGGCAGCAAGCGTTTAAGCGCACATACTGCGCAGCAATCGACGCCGCGTTAGCTCTCGGCCGCCGGACAACCCTTTGCACCATATACAATGGAAATCTCGGCGGCGAACAGGGCCGGCTGGCTCCCGTAGTACTCACAATTTTCAACGATGTGATATTTCGTACCGCCTTCGAGCGCGGCATGCCGGTCATTGATTTAGGTTTGGTGTGTACCGAGCCCTCGGATTACGCCAACCCGATTGAGCCTTCGGACTCCGGTGGACGAAAGATCGCTGAAACCATCTGCGCGAGCCTGCGTGACGAGGTGAAGCAACGTCCGCATAGTCGAGTCTACGGACGACCGACTGACCGCCCCGGATAACTCCTGCCCTGATCGTCGAGCGAAAACAAGCGGCGGGCAGAAGTCCTTAGACTACTCAGCGCCCGAGGCAATTGTTGGGGCCGTCAGCGCCTCCTCAGATTGGTGGAGCCTTGGGGTCATCCTTCTTGAGCACCTCTCTCGCGGAAACTGCTTTGCACAGCTCAATGACCACAGCTCAATGACCAAGCATTCCTACTCAGCACTGTCACCCGGGGGATCACCATACCTCCAGGACTCAATCCGCGCCTCGACAATGTGCTGCGCGGATTGCTCGCTCGCGACCCAAGCGCCCGGTGGCAATGGCCACAGCTGAATCGGTGGCTCGAAGGGGAGACTGTTGATGCGCCCGCCAGTGGCACGGCTGCTCCCGAACGACATTCATCGCAAGGCCTAACACTCGGTGGTCACTCCTATTTTCGTGCGGATGAATTTGCACTTGCCGCTGCGGAGCACGCGAATTGGGAAGAAGGCCGGGCGCTCGGCCAGCGCGGAGGCATCACCACATGGGCTGAGCAGTCGCGGCTCGACCCATCAGTGGTTGCAGCGCTGCGACGTGCAGCCCTACTAGAAGGAATCCCGGAAGATCACCGCCATGCGTTGCTGCTTCAGACACTGAATCCTGATCTGCCGTTCAGCCTGCGGGGCGACATCGTCACACCGGACTGGCTGCTCAAGAATCCTCTGGAGGCGTATGAAATCCTCTCCGCTGGCGTTATCGGCTATCTGCGCCATTCGGGACGGGAGCGCTGGCTGGTACAGGTGGCGGATCGCATCCAACGCATGCGCGATCGCGCGCAAAGCCTCGAAATCGTCCTCGACGAAGAGAGATTTCGCATCGCCTGCCTGGCTTCTTCGCGACCACGGTATCAAAAGGTGCGCCGTCGAGTCCCTACGCTTCCGCAACCTGCTCTAGCCTGCCTCAGGCTGCTGCGCAGGTATGCAGAAGCTTTTTCCGCATTGCCCCGGCCGGAGGTCGGTGCCGCGGTCAGTCAAACGCTTGCACGCGAGTCGCGCCTCGCCTGGAAAGAAAGGATCGAACAGACACACCCCAGCCTGCTGCTGGATCGTGACTCGCTGTCCTCCCGGACGAATCGCCTGGAAGAACTGGACGGTCGGTTCGTGAAACTGAATCGCGAGCTGATTGCCGCTGACAGCGGCTTGCGAGAACAACCCTCGGCGTCGGCATGGGAGGCCGTGACGCGATTGACGGGACCGCGAGCTCGTCGTCTCCGCGAATTCTTCGATGCGGGGATCGAGATCGGGCTGCTTGGGTTGAGGCCCGTCTGGCTGATGAATCCAGATGTAGCCAGCCGCGTCTTGCCGCTACGCGCCGGCCTCTTCGACGTAGTCGTGTTCGACGAGGCGAGTCAGATTCCGGTTGAACACGCATTACCGTCACTGTATCGCGCGAAACGGGTCCTCGTCAGTGGCGACGAAAAGCAGATGCCGCCCACATCATTCTTCTCGTCGCGCCTCAAGAGCGATGAAGATGAGCTTTTTGATGCCGACGAGATCGATGACGCTGTGACTGACTCCGCCCGTGCGGAGCTCGAGGACAAGTGGAAGCGGCGCGAGATAAAGGATTGCGAGGACCTGCTCACGCTGGCCAGGACGTGCCTGCCTGCCACCATGCTGGAGATTCACTATCGGTCCAACTTCCGCGAGCTGATCAACTTCTCCAACGCGGCATACTACAGCGGCGATCTATACGTCCCCGTACAGAATCCAGAAGAGCGCGTGAGACGCGATCCACCGATCATCGTCCATCGTGTCAATGGAACCTACTGGAACTGTTCGAATCGCGCGCGGAGAAAGACCGCGAGTTCAGGCAGGCTTTGGGTGTGGAGAGCCAACGCCGCCAACAGGGAGAGGACATGTCGTTCTTTGTAAAGAACGTCGAGAATGTCCAGGGAGACGAGCGCGACGTGATTGTGTTCAGCACAACTTTCGGCCGGGATGAGAGTGGTGCTTTCCGACGCACTTTCGGAGTTCTCGGACAACGAGGTGGTGAGCGCCGTCTGAATGTCGCCATCACGCGGGCGCGTGACAAGGTGATACTCGTAACTTCGATGCCGGTGGGAGAGATTTCGGACATGATGGCGACAGGACGGCAGCCCGCGATCGCGCGAGACTACCTGCAGTCGTACATGGACTATGCATGGAAAGTGAGCGACGGCGATCCGCAGGTTGGTTACCAGCCGGGACGAGCATTTCGTGTTTGCAGCATTTTATTTGCACAGCTCGCCAGCTACAGATCGAACAACATCGAACGCGCGATCAAGCGCGAATCGGCTAAAGTCCTGCGACCGCAACACCGGCTTCAATTGCGCATCGATCTGCTGACGCAATGCCTGGAGGCGAGCATCGGAAACGTCTATGGCACCATTGTCAGGAACCTCGATCTTCCTTGCGATCATTTCAAGAAGATCCGGTTGCAATGGATTCAAACCGGAATTTCTCACTGCATGGTCGATGTCGTAGAAATCGCGAATGGCGACGTCGCGCCGAGTCAGCGCAGCTCGAACTTCTCGGCCATAGCCTCGATCCGCGAAATACAAGCCAACGGAACCGATTGGACAATCTCTCGGCCGCGAATTGGATCGAGAAGGAGAGTATGCGCGTCCGCAACCATGGTTGTTGTGACAGGGGGCTCCCGCAGACCGACCTCTATTTTGATTGTCTCTCGATTTGTGCCGAGAAGTGAATCGTACGCAACAGTCGCGACATACTGCTTGGAACCATTGGTTCCTGAAACCGCCTCGACTATCGTGAATGGACGCAGCTTCGCCGGCAGGCTTGTGACCGCAGCTTTGAAGGCATTTGCAGCTCGGCTTCGAGCCGAGCGCGCCGATTCAGTTGGCATGGAGATCGAGAAGTCTAAGTCTTCACTTAGCCGGTAGAAGCCGGCATGAACCTTCGCCAGGCAAGTACCGCCCTTAAATGCCAGTGTTGTATCACTCGCACAGAGGTGCTTCAGAACGAGCGTGCAGAAATAGTCTTTCTCGATTAGCCGCGGAATGAATCCAGTTTCCGCCGCCGTGAATCGCAGGGCCTCGCGGAACAGCGCTGTATCATCGTGAATCTCAAGTGGCTCTGTCTTCGACGCGTTCATTCAAAACAACTCCCCAGCGAGAGTTAACCGTACCCCGCTTCGGTTGTGTTGGTATCCATGGAATCATGCTACTGGACGATGGCAACGCAGCTTCGAGCTTACGTAATGATGAAGCTTCGACGCCCTCGATTTCCAGTAGAGCAGCAATTCGACGAATTGTACCAATGTCGCCGTACTGGAGAGTGAGAGTTACAAGCTCGCACGGCTTGACACGTTTCGCAGCGAGTTCGCGCCGAATCCATTTATAAGCTCGCGGCAGTGTGTTGAACCGAGACCAGTCATACACTGCGTCAATCAGCGCACGCGTTCGAGACGAGTAGACCGCGACGATGTTTTCGGACGTCGGTACCTCCTCGACTGCCCCGAGGCGTTCGGTTGCGACCTTTATTAACGTGAGCGATATGGAGCCGATGGTCCGATCTCCCGAGATGCGATCGTTGTACGCATAAACTCGCGTTGGAATTTGATCGTCGAACCCGTAGCGATTGAACGCGTTCGGGCCACAAATTTGGTAGCGCCCCCCGCGATCCTCAATCAACGTGTTGAGCGCAAGGACCTCGTCGGGGCTCCACGAGCCACCCAAAGGCAGACGGGATGGTATGAGGTACAGACCGCGGCGCACTCGAGCGATGAGGCGACCCCGCGCAAGACGCCTGAGGAGTTCCTCTTCCTGCTGACTGGTAATTCCCATGGGGCCGATCAATTCCCCCGTGCGTACGGTGCGCTGGCCGCGCATCTGCATGAGAGCGAAGAAGAGGCTTTCCTGGGGACCGAGCGACCTTTTCATCGTTGCATTCTATTTCAGGCAACCGGTCTGATGAGCCGGTAATCAAAAATACAATGCAACGAGCGGCGAGAAGTGAGGGACCCGATTTGCGAGTCATTTGCCGGTTGGCAAACGCATGAACTCGCAAATTATTGATTTTATTGGATTTAATTGGTGGAAAGGGAGGGACTCGAACCTCGGCGCGCCCAGCAAAATCAATAAGTTACTGATCGAAAACGGGGTCGAATCCCCCCTCGATCCCCCCGCGTCCCCGCATTTGCCGGTAGATTTGCCAGTGACGCTTCACCGCACCAATCCGTGGCCAACCAGCGATAGGCTGCCCGAGGTGGTATACTTTCGTGTAGTAACTCATCTACACGTGGTGATAACCGTGCCATTGAACATCCGGAGCGAGGAGACGGAAGAGCTCGCCAACGCACTGGCTAAGTTGACCGGGGAGACCAAGACCGAAGCGGTCACACAAGCACTTCGGGAGCGGCTCCAGCGGGTCCGCCGTGCACGTGCAAAAAGGCGGCTCGCGGACGAGCTGGATGAAATTGCGCTCCACTGCTCTGCGCTGCCGGCGCGCGATCAGCGCACTGCCGATGAGATCATGGGGTACGACGATAACGGACTTCCGCGCTGATGGTGCTGGATACCTCGGCCATCCTGGCAATCCTTCAAAACGAGCCTGAGCGACGGAAATTCAACGAGGCGATCGAAGCGGCCGAGACGCGCTCGTTGTCCACGGCATCGTTTGTTGAATGTTCGATGATCCTCGAGTCCCGCTATGGGGCGGATGGCGTTCGAGATCTGGACCTGTTCATCGCCAAGGCACAAGTTTCCTTGGTATCTGTGGACGAAGAGCAAGCCGATCTCGCGCGGCGGGCCTTTCGAAAGTACGGCAAGGGTCGCCATCCGGCAGGTCTGAACTTCGGAGACTGCTTCTCTTACGCGCTGGCGCGCTCGCTCGATGAGCCACTTCTCTTCAAGGGAAACGACTTCAGTCAAACTGACATTGAGTGTCATCCCGCCAGCGGCAGCCAATGATCGGAGTTGATGTCCGTGTTGGACGACAACGGGCCTCCGAGGACTACTTCGAGACGCAGACCAGTTCGTCCGCCGTGCGCTCAACACGCAACGGTGGCGCAGCCTGGATCATGACCCAATATCTGACTGGTCTCGACCCTGAGCCGCCACACGGCCAGCTCCGACGCCGTCATTCAAAGTGGAGGAAGCGGCCGGTGCCCGGGCTGAGGGTATCCTAAAGCGACGAGCCGGTGCGCTGTCGGTTCGTGTAGCATTCGGGTCTCTGCCGTAATGCCTCGCGTCGCATCCGATTCTCTTCGAAAGGAGATCCTAATGAGCGCATCCACAGGCACGACCTCCTCCGCCAGCGTCTACACAACCCACGCGTTCTGGGAACGCTTGTGGCGGACAGCCGGCATCCAGTCCGTCCTCTGCCTCATAGTCGCGTACATCGTCTACG
>JAQGOF010000153.1 GCA_028293745.1 Gammaproteobacteria bacterium
GTGCGCAAGGCGCTGCTCTATTGCCGGTTTCGGTGCGACGGTCTGCGTAAGGAGGAGGCACTGCACCTGGCAGCATCCTGAGGAGCCGGCTACACCCGCGATGCGCGCTAGCGCGCGTCAACTGCCGTTGTGACCTGCAGTATTGCCGCACTGACCGCTTCAGGATCGTCGTACATCGGCACGTGCCCAACGCCGGGAAGCATCAGCCGTTCGACCTCGGCGATTCGTTCCACCATCGGACGCCCATAGCGTTCGAACGGAATCACTTGATCTTGCTCACCCCAGACAACGCGAATCGGCACACAACCGGCGGCTAATGGTTCAATGGGTCCGTCGCGTCCCATGGTTTCGAGCAGCCGGGGAAGCATGCGGGTTCGTGCTACTGCTCGTAACATCGCACGAAAGTTGGCCGCAGGAATTCGATTTCCATGCTCCATGGTCAGGTGGCTGAGCATCCTGCGCAGCGAGGCGCTGCCAAGAAACCAGGTTGTCGCGGCAATCACGATCGGCACCAAGGCAAACAAGAGCCTGAACGACCGCGCGACCTTGGCGTAGTCGTGGGGTGTGCTCCAGGCTCCGGCCGGTGAAAAGACGACGACAGACCTGGCGACGCCCCGGCGCGCCAGCTCGAGTGCCAGCCAACCGCCCAGCGAGTTGCCAACGAGATGCGCCGTGCGAATGCCCCGCTTCGCCAGCTCAGCGACCAGCAAGTCGGTGAGCGCCGCTACGGTGGGTTCCGTACCCGGCGGCAGCGGACACCCTCCGTCGTGCCCGGGAAGTGTCATCGCAATTATCCGATGGCGTTGCTCCAATAGCGATATCACCGGTTCCCAGATGTGCCAAGTTCCGCACAGGCCGTGCAACAGGACCATGTCCGAGCCAGTTCCCGCCACGTAAGCATCTCCCTCAGCCGCCATCAGTCTGCGCAAACAAATCACAGATGCGATTTCCGATTCCGTTCACTCAACCGAGTTACCTATTGCCAGAACGGCAAGTGCCAGTTGCACAGACGACCATCGGGGGTGGCTATGGGTCCATTTGCTTGTATTCACAGCATAGACGTTCGAGCAGAGGTGCGCTCTCGCATTCTCTGTGGACAGAACGCCACCGGAGGAGCCATCAACTTCGTCGTCGCACGTCCCGAGCGTTTCTGTAAGGCGAATAGAGCACAAGCGCCATTGAGGGCGCAGCGCCGGCTTCCTACGCTGCATCACAATTACATTAGTTGATAGCGCCACCCAGTTCGTCCGCGTGCTTCCCGGACTTCAGGGGTAATCGGGGTCGGAGGATCGCGCGAGTCAGTTCGCGAGACGCCGCATATGGGCACGCGCAGCACGACACTGGGTGCAACGCCTGTGACTTTGCACAAGAGGGGGATCGAATGAATTGCGCCGCCGTCGTCGCGCTTTGGGTTAGGTCGTCATATCTGGTCAGGCTCCTTCGCCTACTTCGCGTGGCGGCCGTTGCTGTTGCAGCAATGGGCACCGCCGATGTCATGGCCGCCGATGAGGCTCCGGTGGCTGCGCCGGGTCAGCTCGAAGAAATCGTCGTGACCGCAGAAAAACGTCGGGAATCCATCAATGACGTCCCGATGTCGATTTCTGCCATGACAGGCGACCAACTTGAGCAGAAGGGCATCCATAGCGTTGCTGACTTGGAGAAAGTCGCATCAGGTTTCCGCTATTCCGAAGGTAACAATGGCACGCCCGTGTATTCCATTCGCGGCGTGGGCTTCAACGAAACGAGCCTTGGCGCCCTGCCGAATGTCCCGGTGTATGTGGATGAAGTGCCGATTGCCTTCCCCATCATGACCCGCGGCATCGCACTGGATCTCGAGCGGGTCGAAGTGCTCAAGGGCCCGCAGGGCACACTCTTCGGCCAGAACGCTACCGGCGGTGCCATCAATTACATCGCGGCCAAACCCACCAATACGTTCGAATCGGCAGTGACCATAGGCTATGCCCGCTTCAATGATAGAACCCTCGAGGGCTTCATCAGCGGGCCGCTCACCGAGAATCTGACTGCACGCCTGGCATTCGATGCGGAATATAGCGACCCGTGGCAAATAAGCGAGACCCGCGGGCAGAAGTTGGGGCGCAAGAACAAGTTGGACGGACGCCTGCTCGTTGACTGGCGACCCCTCGATCAGCTCAAGCTCGCCTTCAACCTGACTGGCACGCAGGACAAGTCCGACCCCCAAGCGTTGCAATATTCCGGCTATTACTATCAGTTCCCGCCCGGAGTGCAGTATCTGATGCCGGCCGAGCGAAACGCCATTCAAAATACGCCCTTAAGCACCAGCGACCGTGCGGCCGATTGGGGGCCGCGAACACCCACCAATAATGCCCATATGACCCAGGTTTCGTTGCGCGCGGATTACGACATCGCGGACAGCATCGCTTTGACCTACATCGGGTCGGATGCTCATTTCAATCGGTTCGAATACGCAGATCCCGACGGGTTACCGATCGAAAACAGCGAAGGGGAGACCCGCGGCCATATCTCCTCGTGGTCGCATGAGTTGCGCCTTGCTGGAGACGCCTTTTCTCAAAGCCTTCATTGGCTGGCCGGCATCAATTATGACAGGAGCAAAGTCAATCAGCTCGATACTATCCGGCTCACCGAGAACAGCAACAGCAAAGCGATATGCGCCCCATTGTTTGGGTCTCTGTTTGGCGCTGGCGCGTGCTCTGGACCGTTCAGTGCATTCCTCATTAACAATGCCAACAATCTGAGCGATCAGGAATTCACCAACAAAGCTGTGTTTGCCGCTTTGGACTTCGCCTTTACTGATCAGCTCAAGGGGCATGTATCCGCCCGCCACACCAAGGCGACCGACGATTTCACCGGCTGCTCGGGGGATATTGGAGACAACGCCTTAGCCACCGCCATCAATTCCTTTACCGGCGTCTTGTCCAGCGTCGGCCTGGTGACCGGCGGTGGCTCGACCATCGCTCCGGGCGGTTGCGTCACGGGTGTGCTGGTCGGGCCCGTCGTAACGCCACAACCGACGCTCATCAAGCAAAAGCTGGATGAAAGCAACACGTCCTGGCGCACGGGTCTGGATTGGAAGATCGGCCCGAATAGTCTGCTGTATGCCAACATCAGCAAGGGCTACAAGGGCGGCAGCTTTCCCGATCTGTCGGCATTCTCCCCCGACCAATACCTGCCTGTGGTTCAAGAATCCTTGTTGGCCACCGAACTGGGCTTCAAGTCCACCTTCACGGAACAACAGCTGCAACTGGACGGCGCGCTGTTCTACTACGACTACAAGAACAAGCAGGT
>JAQGOF010000064.1 GCA_028293745.1 Gammaproteobacteria bacterium
TCCTGGCAGTGAACGCGTGGATGCAGCATCCCCTGGTTGCCAACCCCGCGGGCGCCCTGGTGCACGCACCAACACTACGCGATCTGTTTTCCAACCCGATGGCAGTCTCGAAGATCGCGCACGTTTACAGCGCGGCGCTCGTCTGCGGAAGCACCTTCATCTGCGCGATCGCAGCCGCCTACCTCTACCGGCGTATCCATCTGCCTGTCGCGCGCGTCAGTCTGCGTCTCGGCATACCTCTGGGCGCGCTGGCCACGGTTTGCGTGATGGTCACGGGGCATTTCAGCGCGGATCACGTCGCGCGCTTCCAGCCCATGAAGTTCGCGGCCATCGAGGGCTTGTGGAAGCATGAGGACGGTCCTGCCGGCCTGATCGTATTCGCGCGTCCCCGGCGCGCCGCTGCTGTCTGCCTCCTGGTGGCTGCGGGCCTGTGGCCCCGACCGTGTTGCGACCGCATAATAAAGTGGCCCGAGACCTGAGTCGCGGCCTCGACCATGGTCGCTACAAACAGACAAAGCCTGGCTCAACACCATCGCCGCTGCCGCGACCTAACACCTGCAGGAGGTGTTTTCCCCATAAGCGTAGGGTTTTGCCCCATGTCAACGGCGCTGCGCGGCACGCGCGAGAGCTGTTGATGTCGCTTCACGCAGTCGGTGAGTCAACGCCGTCGCTCACCGGCTACATCTTTTGCATCCCGTTCCCTTAAGTCAGTATATGACACGTGCGGGAACGGCGAGCGGCGAAAGGTGTGCTGGGGATGCTGGATTCGAATTTTGATTTGGTCATCGTGGGAGCGGGCCCCGGGGGCCTGAGCGCCGCGGCCCGTGCCGGCCAGCAGGGGATGTCGCATGTGTTGCTCGAGGCGGGCGGCGCACATGCCAATACGATTCAACAGTATCAGCAGCACAAGCACGTCATGGCGGAGCCCAGCGTGCTGCCCCTGCGCAGCGATATGGAATTCGCCGCAGGCCGCCGTGAAGCCATACTCGAATCCTGGGAGCGTGGCATCAGCCGCGCCAAGGTCAATATAAAGTACCACTGCGAAGTCACGGCCATCCGGGGTGCGCGCGGCAACTTTGAGATGTCTACCAAGTCCGGCGTCAGCATCCGGGGCAAACACATCATCCTGGCCCTGGGTGTGCAGGGGCATCCGCGTCGAGTCACTGTGCCCGGAGGTGATCTGCCGTGTGTGCAGTACACGCTCGAGTCGGCTGACGCATTGCGCGGGGAAACCATCGTCGTAGTCGGCGCCGGCGATGCCGCCATCGAAAATGCGATTGCCCTGTCCCGAAGCAACTCGGTGATCCTGCTGAATCGCAATAGCGGCTTTCCGCGTGCCAAGGATGCAAATGCGGCGCGCATCACGCGGGCCATCAGTGCTGGCCGGATCAAGTGTTTCATGCATGCCGAGGTCCGCAGCGTGCAGGCCAGCGATGCGCGTGCAAACGGCCGGCAGGCAAGCGACAACAGCGCAGGCGCGCCCTATCGCATGGTTATCTCGACGCAGGAAGGGGAGCGCACCCTTGCGTTTCACCGCGTAATAGCTCGCCTCGGGGCCATTCCGCCGCGCCAGCTCGTAGAGTCGATCGGCGTTCGTTTCTTATCGAGCGAGGCGGACGCACTGCCGGAACTTTCGTCTCAATATGAATCCACCGTGCCTGGACTGTTTGTCATTGGCGCGCTGGCCGGCTATCCGCTGATCAAGCAGGCCATGAATCAGGGCTTCGAGGTGGTCGAGCACCTGCTGGGCCGCGCCGTGGCACCCGCCGACCACGACATCTTGCGGGACAAGTTTCGGATCCTGCGCGGCGGCAGTGACGTCGAGCGCATCGTCAGCCTCATTCACAAAGGGCTGCCGATTTTCCGCGGCATACAGATGTTGGCGCTGCGGGAGCTCCTCCTGGTGAGCAGGGTGGTCACGCCTGGGAAGAGAAGCAGCATATTTGCCCGCGGCGACTACGCCTCGAGCATTTTCAACGTCCTGCGGGGCGAGGTTCACCTCGAGGCCGGCGGCGGCGCGCCGATGATATTGCGCGGTGGCCAGCTGCTGGGAGAGATGAGCCTGATTTCCGGCCGGCCGCATGAAACCTCCGCCCTAGCGGGGGCGGATTGCATCCTGCTGGAGACCCCGCACAGCGCAATCCGCAAGCTGCTGCGGACCGAGCAGTCGGTGCGCGCATATATCGACACCGTGTATTCATTGCGCGCCCTGCGGCTGCTGCTGATGCCGCATGCATCACCCGAGACCATCCACGCCCTGTCAAAGGCCGTCAGCCTGCATCGATTCGCACCAGGAGCCGAGATTTTCAAGGAGGGTGACCCCATCGAGCGCTTCTACCTGGTGCGTAGCGGCTCGGTGGCGCTCTCACGGCGTACCGGAGAGCAGGACACTGTCGTCGCCTATTGCGCGGCCAACTCCTTCCTGGACGCGCTGGGATGCCTCTCAGGCGAAACGACCCGATCCCTGAATGCCAAGTCGATGGTGGCGACGGAGGCCCTCAGCATCGATCACGCGAGCTTCAAGGCGCTCCTCAAGGCGGACGCACGTCTTGCCGCCAAGATGGATGCGGAACGAACCGAGCAGCTGACCCAATATGCGCATATGCAAGCGCGGCCCAAGGCGGGCAACGTCTTCTCGTACCTGATGTCGCATGGCCTCGGCGAGGCGACCAGCGTGCTCGTGATCGACGAGACTTTGTGCGTGGGCTGCGATCAATGCGAGAAGGCCTGTGCGGCGACCCACGAGGGCGTTTCGAGACTCGACCGTAGCGCGGGTCCCTCGCTGCATTCGCTGCATCTGCCCACGTCCTGCCGTCACTGTGAGCATCCGCATTGCATGCGCGATTGCCCGCCTTCCGCGATCCATCGGCTTCCCAATGGCGAGGTGTATATCGATGAAACCTGCATAGGCTGCGGCAACTGTGAGGAGAACTGCCCGTACGGGGTCATCCAGATGGCCGAGAAGACCCCGAAGACCAGCCTGTTCGAGAAGTTGATGCGGACGAAGCCTGCGGAAACGGTGAAGACGGCGGTGAAATGCGACGTGTGCGCGAGCCTGAAAGGGGGTCCCGCCTGCGTGCGTGCCTGTCCAACAGGGGCCGCGATCCGGATCCACGCGGAAGACGTCCTCGAACTGGCAAGGCAACGAGCCGTGGCGCTGGAGTAAATGGGGTTTGAGTCCCGCTCCATGCACCAGTCATTCATCAATTTCCGTCACTACCGTTACGGACTGATCGCCGGTGTTGCGTCGCTCATAACGTTGGTTACCTACCTGCTCGACAGGCCACGCGTACCCCCGAACGGAGGAACCTGGCTCGGCTACACCCTGGGGACGATCGCGGCACTGCTGGTCATCTTCCTGGCCCTGTTCGGCATCCGCAAACGCTCGTTCCGCTCGACCATCGGCACGGCGATCGGCTGGCTCTCCGCCCACGTGTATCTCGGGCTCGCGGCGCTTCTGATCGCAACCTTGCACAGCGGCATGCACTTCGGCCGCAACGTCCACACCGTCGCCTACGTGCTCATGTGCCTCGTCACGCTCAGTGGCTGTTGGGGTGTCTACGCCTACGTGAGCTTCCCCGGCGCCATGATGCAGCAGCGTGGGAATCTGCGCCGCAGCGAATTCCTCCGCCAGATTGCGGAGCTCGACAGCAGCTCCCTGGAGCTTGCCGAGAGTATCTCGCCGCAAATGACGCAGCTGTTGGCCGAGGGCGCCCGGCGTACCGACCTCGGTGGCGGAAACCTCTGGAAGCAATTGCGCAGCCGGGACGAATCGACGTTGTTGCTCGGTATCGGCTCGGCACCCCGGCGCTCGAGCCTCGTTTCCAATGCAAACCAACGCGCTCTGATCCGGACACTGGCGGAGATACGGCCCGGCCGCAGCAGCAGCGAGGTTGCGCTATCCAGCGTCCAGAAACTGCTGGAGCTCGCCGGCTCGAAGGCAGTCCTGCTGCAACGCCTTCGCCGCGAGACGCAGTTCGCGGCCCTGCTGAGAATCTGGCTGTTCCTGCATGTCCCGCTGTGCTGCGCGTTGCTGGCGGCGCTCTGCATACACGTAGTCACTGTATTTCTGTACTGGTGACACGATGTTGATCTGCCTCATACGCGAGATCGCCGGGAGTGCGTCTGCCGCCCATAAGCAAACGCCCGGTACTGTATTCAAGACGGCAGAGTTGACTATTGGCAGCGCTCCCGATCAGTACCTGCAGGTTCCGCACAAGGAGGTTGATCCACAACACGCCGTCCTGCGCATGACCTCGGACGGCCGCCTGCTGCTGACCGCCCTGGGCCCAAGGGGCGTCGTCGTGAACGGCCACCGCGAAACCCGCGTAGTCCTATATCCGAACGACACGCTGCAGCTCGGCGATACGAGCGTCAAAGTCGAGGTGCCAAACGGGTTCGGAAACGAACAGTACACCTGTTTATTGCGGGTCAGCGATCCCTACGCGCCGGATGAAACCTCCCCGGCGGCCGCTGCCCATACGGGCATGCGCAGGTCGCGGTTCACGATCAGCTTCTGGTCATGGACATTGACCCTGGGTGTGGCGGTGGTATTCCTCCTGGTTCCAATGGGCACGTTCCTGGCCCCCTCCGTGCGAAAGCTGCTGCGCAGCACCCCTCTCGTTCCCAGCGACGCACTCTGGTCCGCCGGCCCGCTTCACGCTACCCACCGCTTCATCGGTAATGACTGCACGGCTTGTCACGTCAATGCATTCGAACGCGTCCGCAACTCGGAGTGCGAGAAATGCCATGACGATGTCCAGCACCATGTTGACGTGCGCTCGGCGGATGTTGCCGTGTTCGACCGACAGCGGTGCGCCGCATGCCATTTTGAGCACAAGGAGCCGGCTACGCTTGTTCTGCGCGATCAGCGTCTGTGTACGGACTGTCACGCGCGCCTCGACAAGCTCAAATCCGACCCCCAGATCGAGAACGCCGCGGACTTCGGCTCCCACCACCCCGAATTTCGCCTCGCCGTGCTGAGCCGGGACGAGATCGTAGCGCCCGGGCAATGGCAGCCGCAGTGGCTCGACTCGAGCAACGCGGCAACGTTCAAGGAGAGCTCGCATCTGAAGTTCTCTCACGCGCAACACCTGAACCCCCAGGGCATCAAGTCGCCGAAGGGTGAGCGCGTCCTGCAGTGCGGCGACTGCCATCGCCCCAATTCCAGTGGCCGCGAAATGATGCCCATCCGCATGGAAACCCAATGCAGCGGCTGTCACAGCCTGCACTTCGACGAGCACGATCCCACGAGTGGTGTCCCGCATGGCAATCTGCAGGCCATGTTCCGGGTCCTGCGCGAGCACTTCAGCCGCCAGTACCTGGAATCGACCGGGCCAACGATGCGCACGCAGACTGATCGGTTGCGCCGTCCCGGGCAGGAGGCCCGGCAGATGTCAATCGACGAGCAGCGTCGCGCGCGCGACTGGGCCGACACCGAGTCGCTGAAAATGGCTCGCGAGCTGCTCGAGAAGCGGGTCTGTGTCGACTGCCACGACGTCACCCGCGTGTTGGGAGCTTCCGGATTCGACCAGTGGCAGGTTACGCCCGTCAGGTTGACACAGAACTGGATGCCGCGCGTCCGCTTCAATCACGCTGCCCATATCACCAAGCCCTGCACCTCGTGTCACGACACCGCAGAGCGCTCCAAGCGCAGCAGCGACATCCTCATGCCGCGGATCGCGAAATGCCGCGAGTGTCATGGGGATGCCAACGATACCAGCAAGCTCAGCTCCGACTGCGTGATGTGTCATCGGTTCCACCTTCCGCAACGGGGCCGTTTCGACACGGCAGCCCTGAAAGCTCGCGCGTCGCAATGAGATGCGTGCGTAGTCTCGTGATGATGTCTATTCTGATGGCGGCAGCGATGCAATCGATCGCCGTGGAAGTCGATCCCAATTCCGGCTGTCCGCCCGAGACTGCCGACACGGTGCGGCAGCGGCCGGGCGAGGGACCTCCGCAGCGGCTGCAACCGGCCGAGTGCGATCCAACCCGGCTTCCCACTCCGTCCGCCTCGCCTCTTCCGGGCTCCATACCCGTGGACCGGTGGCGAATCATTGATGCGTTGGGACATCCGGACAACCGCCTGGATCCCTACGCAACCAACAATCCACTGAAAGGAGACAGGCCCATCTGGGGACCGGACGGCTTTTCCGTGCTCACACTGAGCTCGAACTCGCTGCTGGAGTCGCGGCGCGTGCCGGCGTCACCCGCTGCCGCCGGGGGTCCGCTCGCCGGGCAGCAGCAGTTCTTCGACAGCCAGACGGCCACCATCGATGCCGTCCTGTACGAGGGAGACACGATCTTCCGGCCACCGGACTACCAGCTGCGCATCACGCCCACTCTCAACTACAGCTCCACGAGCTCCGGGGCAACCAAGACAACCACGACCTCCATCGGAGCCCAGGCACTCTTCTTCGAGAAGCACCTGCGTGACGTATCCGCTCAGTATGATTTCGACAGCGTTCGCATCGGCATTCAGCCGGTCACCAGCGATTTCCGCGGCTTCGTGCTCGCCGACCAGCCCTTAGGTCTGCGCTTCTTCGGCACGCGCGACAACGACACCTACCAGTACAGCGCTGGCTGGTTCCGACGGCTGCCGAAGAATGCGGCGCGGCAGAACCAGCTCGATGCGGGTATCCCGGCCAACGACGTGGTGATGGCGAACCTGTATGTTCAGGACCTGGGCAAGGCCGGGCTGACATCGGAATTCGTTGTGATCTATGACCGCAGCCGGGCCCGCGGCACCCACATAGTCTTCAACGGCGCAACCGCCACTTTCACGGCCGGGGCGCGTCATGACTACGATGTGCTCTACCTGGGCTATTCTGCCGATGGTCACGTCGGCCGCCTGAACCTGACCGGCTCGGTGTATGAAGTCATCGGCCGCGAGTCCCCAGGCGTATTCACGGCGAGCGCCACAAGGGTTCAAGCCAGCTTCGCCGCGCTCGAGCTGTCGCGTGACTTTGACTGGATCAGGATCCGCGCTTCCGGTTTGTATGCCTCCGGTGATGGCAATCCCCTGGACGGCCAGAGCCACGGTTTCGACGGTATCAATCAGTCAGCGCTCTTTGCAGGCGCCGACTCGACGTTCTTCATCCACCAGCGCCTGCCCCTGGTCCTGGGTGCGATCGATCTGAAGCAGCGCGATTCGCTGTTCCCCAACTTGCGATCGACGGCCGACACCGGCGAGTCGAACTTCACCAACCCGGGACTCGAGCTGCTGGGAGTCGGGGCTGATCTCGATCTCGCCCCCTCGCTGCGTGTTTCATTCGACGTGGACCGCCTGATGTTCGACCGTACTGCCACCCTGCAGGCCATTCAGGGCGGTGCTGCCGTCTCGCGCAGCATCGGTACCGATGCATCGGTGGATGTAATCTACCGGCCCTTCATTTCGCAGAACGTGATTGGGCGCCTGTCCGTCGCGAAGCTCTACCCGGACCCTGCCGCCCGCAGCCTCGTGGGAGGAACCGCGCCTCTTTCGATGTTCTTCAACATCGTGCTGACCTACTGAGCGAGCGAAATGACACCGTTGAGACATCTCCTGTTGCTCGCATTGATTCTCGCGCCGGCGCTGGTTCGTGCGGCGCCCCCCGCCCAGCATTTCGAGGCAGCGCCGGCCGACCAGTCGCTGGCCGACGTCAATCGCAAAAGCGTCGGCTGCCTCGGATGCCATGTACGTACCGATGCACTGTCCATGCACGACAATCCCGCGGTAAAACTCGGCTGCACGGATTGTCACGGCGGAGATGCGAGTGTCGTTCCACCTCGGGGGCTTGCGCGCCTGGAGTTCGAATATGGCCGGCTTCGCGACCTCGCCCACATTCTCCCCCGCTACCCGCAGGAATGGGGCTATCCCAAGAGTGCCAAGCCGCAGCGCAGCTACACGCTGCTCAACCGCGAGTCGCCGGCTTTCATCCGCTTCGTGAATCCGGGCGACTACCGGGTTGCTACCCAGGCCTGTGGCGCCTGTCACCTGCCGATCATCGCAGCGGCACAACGCAGCCTGATGTCAACAGGCGCCATGTTTTGGGGCGGCGCGTCCTACAACAACGGCGTGTTGCCCTTCAAGCGCTACATCATGGGCGAAGCCTATACGAGCAGCGGACAGGCGGCCGGCATCGAAGGCCCCCTGCTTCCCGACCCTGCGGGTGCGCTATCGTTACATGGAGTCATTCCACGGCTGCAGGCCTTGCCGCAGTGGGAAACGGTGCCGCCGGCCGACAACTTCCGGGTATTCGAGCCCGGTGGACGGGTGACCGGCAACCGCTTCCCCGAGATCGCACTTCCCAACATCACCGGCGGGCTGCAGAACCTGAACGAGCCGGGACGCCCCGACCTGCACGTATCCAATCGGGGGCCCGGCACCGCCGGGCGAATCGCCATTCCCGTACTGAATATCCACAAGACCCGCCTCAACGACCCCTACATGTGGTTCATGGGCACCAACGACCAACCCGGCGATTACCGCGGCTCCGGTTGCTCCGGCTGCCACGTCGTGTACGCCAACGATCGCGACGAGAAGCATTCGGGTCCTTACGCGAAGTTCGGCAACACCGGCCAGAGTCGGACCGCCGACCCCGTCATTCCCAAGCACGAGTCCGCGCATCCGCTGAATCACCGCTTCACGCGATCCATTCCGACCAGTCAATGCATGGTCTGCCACATGCACCAGCCCAACGTGTTCGTGAACTCGTTCATGGGCTATACCATGTGGGACTACGAGTCGGATGCTCCGGCCATGTGGCCCGAGAAACAGAAGTACCCGACGGCAGACGAGATAAGAGAGGTCAACCAGAGAAACCCGGAAGGCGCAGCTCCGCGTGGGAAGTGGGCGGACGTCAACTTCCTGGAACACGTGAGTGAGCTCAATCCTACCCTGCACGACACTCAGTTTGCCGACTACCACGGGCACGGATGGAACTTCCGCGCTGTCTTCAAGCGTGATCGCCACGGAAACCTGCTGGACGCCAAGGGCGCAACCGTCAGCGACGATGATCCGCAAAAGTTCAAGAAGGCTGTGCACATGGCCTCGGTCCACATGGACAAGGGAATGCATTGCGTCGATTGCCACTACGCGCGCGACAGCCATGGGAATGGCTATATCTATGGAGAGGTTGCACAGGCGATCGAGATCGCCTGCGTAGACTGCCATGGAACGGCGGACGCCTATCCAACACTGCGCACGTCGGGCCCCGCCGCGCCACCCACCGGCACCGATATGTCTCTCCTGCGCAATCCTGATGGCGCGAAGCGATTCGAATGGCGGGAGGGCAAGCTCTATCAGCGATCCCTGGTGAACCCCGGACAGGAGTGGCGTGTTCATCTCGTCAAGGACAGTGTCGATCCACACTCCAGCGACTACAACGAGCGATCCGCACGCGCCAAGCTGATGAGCCGCGACACGCACTCGCAGGCGTGGGGACTGCAGGTACCTCCCGATCAACGCGCACATGGAACGAAAGACCTGGAGTGCTACTCCTGTCATACCTCCTGGACGACGAGTTGCGGCGGCTGTCATCTGCCGACTGAGGCGAACTCGAAGAATTCCAGCCATCACTACCAGGGCGGCGAATCCAGAGTCATCGCAACCTATAATCCCCAGGTGGCGCGCGACGACATGTTCATGCTGGGCCGCCGCGGCCCCACCGATGGAGGCCGGATCGCCCCGGTGCGCTCGAGCTCGGCGCTCGTGGTCTCCTCGACGAACATCAATCGCGAGAAGATCTACATCCAGCAGCCGCCCATCTCCGCCAGCGGCTACAGCTCGCAGGCGTTCAATCCGCACTACCCCCACACCGAGCGTCTGACCGAGACCAAAACGTGCGACGATTGTCACCTGGGGACGGCAAATGACAACAACGCCATCATGGCGCAGTTGCTCCTGCAGGGAACGAACTTCATCAATTTCGTCGGTTACTATGCCTGGGTCGGCACCGGCGGCGGGCTGACCGGTGTGCAGGTCACCGAATGGGACGAGCCACAGGCGGTGCTGGGCAGCTACCTGCAAAAATATGCGTATCCTGACAACTACGAGCGGCATCACGGCCTGAAAGGTATGTTGCAGAACGCGAATGAGCACTCTGGTGATGCGATCCGTTGCCTGCAACTCCGCGGTGAATATGTCTACGCTGCCGAGGGCAAGAGCGGCATGCAGGTGTACGACGTTGCGAGCATCGCCAACAAAGGGGTCAGTCAGCCCATTTTGACAGGGCCGGCCAGCCCGTTCGGGCACAACACGCGCATCGCATCTTCCGACGCAACGTGTGTCGCTCTCCCGACCAACCAGCCGATCAATCCCGGGCGCAATACCGGCAAGCTCATGCGCCAGGACAACGAAGAGCAGCCCTTCCATCCGATCTACAACTACGCGTTGATCACGGATTCACGCGAAGGATTGATCCTGACGGACGTCAACACACTCGCCGACGCAGAGCCGCGCAACAACTTCCTGCGGCGATCGCTCACCTGGAACCAAGGAGGCATACTCAAAGGCGCACGGCATATCACCATTGGCGGTCACTACGCGTACATCGCGGCCGACGCGGGGCTCGTGATCCTCGACCTGGATGACCCGCTGCATCCCAAAGTCGAAAGCGTGGTGCCGCTCCAGGACGCGCGCGCTTCGGCGTTGCAGTTCCGTTATCTGTTCGTAACCGATCACGAGGGCCTGAGAGCCATCGACATCACGGACAAGAAACATCCGCAGGTCGTCGCAGGCGTAATTCCTCTCGAAGATGCGCAGCGCGTCTATCTTGCCCGCACGTATGCGTACGTGGCCGCGGGAAAGCAGGGACTTGCGATTGTCGATATCGAAAAACCTGAAGCCATGCATCTGCGCCAGGTGTTCGACGGCGGTGGTGCGCTTCGGGACGTGAGAGATGTGATTGTTGCCTCCACGAATGCCTCACTGTTCGCCTACGTTGCCGATGGGCGCGGAGGTCTCAAGGTGCTGCAGCTGACCTCACCGGCCCTGCAGCCGAAGTTCTACGGCTTCAGCCCGGAGCCCAGGCCCCAGGTGATTGCGAGCTACGCCACGCATAAACCGGCACTGGCACTGTCGAAGGGCCTCGACCGCGATCGCGGTGTCGATGAGACCGGACACCAGATCTCGGTCTTCGGCCGGATCGGCTCCCGTCCGCTCAGTCTCGAAGAGATGGAGCGCCTCTACCTCGATTCCGATCGCAAGCCGTGGTTCGCTCAACCCAAGTAATCGCGGCACTGGCACTGCTCGCCGCCGCACCGCTGCCGGCGGCCGCGCCGCTGATGGCCGCCGCACCGCTGCTGGCTCAGGCGAATGCCAGGCATCTCGGCGTTGCCAGTTGCTCATCGTCCGTGTGTCACGGTGCGGTGAGCCCCAGCAACACCTACGATGTGCAGCTGAACGAGTACGTGACCTGGTCCCACGAAGACTCACACTCGAAGGCGTACACCGCGTTGAATTCCCCGCGCTCGCGGTCGATAGCAGCCAAGTTGGGCATTGCGAATCCCGCGGCAGCCAGGTTATGCCTCGACTGCCACACCGACAATGTGGCACCGGAGCGGCGCGGGCCCAAATTCTCGGTATCGGATGGGGTCGGGTGCGAAGCCTGTCACGGGGGTGCCGAGCATTGGATCGCGACCCACACCTCGAGGCGTGCGACCTATCGCGAGAACGTCGCACAGGGGATGTATCCGTCGGCCAATATCCGCGAGCGTGCGACCTTGTGCCTGTCCTGCCACTACGGCACCGGCGATAAGTTTGCGACTCATCGCATCATGGCGGCCGGCCATCCGCGGTTGAGTTTCGAGCTGGACACGTTCCTGGCGATCGAGCCGGCCCACTACCGCGTAGGTGCCGACTACCAACGGCGCAAACCTTCATACAGCCGCACACAGACGTGGGCCTACGGACAGCTGGCAGCAGCGCTTGCGGAGCTCGAGGCGCTGCAGGGGCCCCGGATCAACAACTCCGCCACTTTTCCCGAGCTGGCGCTGTTCAACTGTTATGCGTGCCACATGAGCTCCATGCACCGGTATGACTGGAGCCACCGGCTGCTGACGCTCGCGGTGGAACCGGGGAGCGTTCCGATCAACGATGGCCACCTTCGAATGACCTGGCTCATTGCGCGGCGCCTCGATCCACCGAGTGCCCCGACGGTTCTGAAGCTCAGCCAGGCCTTGCTCGCGGCGGGCCCCGGAGGCCGGGCACAGATTGCGGCCCGCAGCCGGGATCTGGCCCTGCTCGTGGGCAAGCTGCGCGATCGGGCCGCCACCTTCGAGTGGTCACATACCGATCAGCAGCAGTTGCTCAACATGCTGGTGTCCCTGGGGGTGGAAGGCGAATTCCACGACTACATCGGCGCCGAACAGGCCGTCATGGCCATTGATGGCCTCCTGATCGACCTCGGCATGTCGAGGGAGCATCGAACCCGGCTCGATGGGCTCTACAAGCTGGTGCGCAACGACGAGGCCTACACGCCGGAAAGCTTCGTCACCGCGTTGCGCGAGCTGCAGTCGGCTCTGGACCGGGCCTCGTCTTCCCGAACCTCGGGATGAGCATGGGCACGCGCTTGCGATAGTCGCGGTAGTCGTTGCCGAGGTGGGCGATCTGCAGCGCCAGATCGACTACCCGGCACGGGCCGCGAGAAATCTCGCCAGCACGCCGATCGAATAGTGGCGCGCGATCTCGCGGGAAAAACGCGGGAAATCGTGTACCGAATTTTCGTCTGCGGAATCGGAGATCGTCCGCACGACTGCGAAGGGCATGGCGTATTCGTCACAGACCTGCGCCACGGCCGCCCCCTCCATCTCGACGCAGCAGACTTCGGGCAGGCGCTGCCGCAGCTCCTGGACTTCGCCGCCGCTGGCGAAGAATTTGTCGCCGCTCGCTACGAGCCCCTGCACCACTCGTGGGGAGGTGATCTTGAAGAACTCCCGTTCCCCTTGTACGACCTGCGAGCTGAGGTCCTGGGTCAGAAAAGTTTTCGCCGCGGCGGCAAGCTGCCCGCACAGCACGGGATCGGTGGTGAATCGGGCCTTTCCCAGCAGCGGCACCTCGTAACGCGGATACAGCGGACTTGCGTCCATGTCGTGTTGTACCAGCTCGGTCGCAACAACAATGTCCCCGATTGCAAGTCCCGGCCGGACTGCACCCGCGACACCGCCGAATACCAGCCCGGTGACCGGATACGAGCTCAACAACTGCGTAACCGTCGCCGCTGCCGCGACTTTGCCCCAGCGCGAGAATACGACGACGACTTCGGCACCCTGCAACGACCCGGTATGGAATTGCCGGCGGCCAAACTCCTGGATCCTGACATCGGCGAGAGCCTGCAGGACGCCGGCTATTTCCTCCGGCATTGCACTGACTATTGCGAGCATGAGACATCACGAGTACGAAACATCGACATTGCCACGAGGAGAGTCACGACAGCAAGGCCGTACGCCACGGCAACTGTCACCGACAGGGCGGGTCCGAGACCTGCCTCGGAACCAAAGATGTGGTCGCTCGCGAGTGCGACAGCGGTGGGGCCTACGGCGCCGCCCACGGCCACATTCAGGAAGAAGCTGATCGACATGGCGAGGCCACGGGAACGGTTGGGAACCACGTCGAGGATGGCGGAAAAGCCGCAGGCCGTGACAATGCCCGACAATGCGAAATAAGCAGGCACGCAGAGCAACACGACCGTGGCCTGTGCCGCGTTGATCGAGGCGGCCACCGGCAGAATCAGCAGGCCTGCGATCAGGCAGACGAGGAGTTTCTTCGACCAGCCGCCACGTAACCCGGCGCGGTCGGCCAGCCAGCCGCCTGCCAACACTCCGCCGCCGAATGCGGCGGTCAACAATATGCCGAGCTCGACTCCAACCTGGGCGCGATCCATGTGAAATTCCCGAGTCAGCAGTGTTGGAGCCCAGGCACCCACGGCGTTGTCCACCAATGATGCAATCGCGACGACAACGTAGATCGGGATGACGCGCGCCCATCCGGTGGCGCGCCATCCGCTTGCATCCGTAGCGGAAGCAACTGTCGGCGGCGCTTCGGTGGCGCGCCGGACCGGCTCGCGAATCGCCAGTATCGCCAGTGCCCATAGAAGTCCCGGAGCTCCGATGACCAACAGGACCAGTCGCCAGGGTGCCTGCGTGGCAAGCGGCGTATTGGCCAGAGCTCCAACCTGTACGAGGTGAAGAACTCCACCGCCAATCAGGATGGAGGCGCCGATGCCCATGGCGATGCCGCTCAGAAAGCAGCCCACCGCGGTCCCCCGCCGCGAGGGCGGGAAGTAGTCGCTGATCAGCGAGATAGCCGCCGGTGACAGCACTGCCTCTCCGAGCCCCACCACGAGACGGCCTGCAAACAGTTGCCCGAAGCTCTGCGACAGTCCGCAGGCAATCGTGCCGATGCTCCAGACCAGCACGCCGCCGAAGATCAGATTGCGCCGCGAAGTACGATCAGCGAGGTAGCCCAGTGGCAGTCCGGCAATGCCGTACACGACCGCGAAAGCCGTTCCGAGCAGCAGGCTGACCTGCGTGTCGCTGATGCCGAGGTCTGCCCGGATGGGATCGACGAGGAGGCTCAGCACCTGCCGATCGGTGTACGACAGGACCGCCGTGGCTATGAGGATCGCTACGACGGTCCAGGCGTACCCGCGCGGCGGGTAGTCATCCTGCTGTGACACCTACTGAAACTTATAGCTCAGGTCGGCCCCGATGGTGCGCGGCTGGTTGGTTGCGACGCGGTTGAAGATCGGGACGTTTGCCGACAGTGCACCGGTATCGCTGAGCAGCGCCTTCTTGTTGGTCAGATTGTCCACGAAGATGACCGCCGACCAGCGGTCGGTTTCCACGCCGAAACGGGTGTCAACCAGGTCGTAGGAAGGCAGGGTGTTGCGCGTGAAAGTAATATCCTGGATCGAGTCGACGTAACTGTTGTTGACTCGTGCAATGAGGTTCAGGGTTCCGGCCAGCGGATATCGGTACGTCAGGGTCGTGTTGGCGGTGACCTTCGGAACGTCCAGCAGGCGATCCCCGTCCTTCACGCCCGCATCCGGCACCGTGGCCGCGTTGGTGGCGTGCGTGTAACCGACACTCTGGGAGAACACCAGGCCCGGGAGCAGCACGATGGCGGCTTCCAGCTCGGCACCGTAGACCTTGGCTTTGCCGGCATTGGCCGTGAATTTGAAGCCGCAGGGCGGCGCAACCTGCTGCTGAATGTTCGACCAGTCCTCGTAGTACACATCGCCATTGATCGACACCCGGGCGTCGAGCATCTTCAGCTTCTCGCCCAGCTCATAGCTCCACACGCTGTCGGGGCCGAACTGCTTGGGTGCGGCCGTGCAAGGTGGCGGTATCGGTGAGTTCGGGCCGCCCGGCCGAAAGCCCTTCGAGACCGTTCCGTACACGGTGAGGTTGTCGTTCGGAATGTAGGCGAGATTGAACTTCGGTGAAACGCCGGAATTCTGCGCGACACCGTACAACGTGTCGCTGGTGCCGTTGGCGGACACACCGCTCACGGAAGTGGCGGAGTTGCTATGGAAGTTGTAGTACCGGGCGCCTACCGTTGCTTTCAGGCTGTATGGAAGCTGATAGGAGGCTTCGCCGAACAGAGCGTATTGATCCACGTCCAGCAGGCGGTGGTTGTCCGCGAGGTTGTTGGTCCCGAACAGCGCTGTGAACCCATCATAGAACGAGTACACATGCGAGGTGGCGTGGAAGGTACTGTAGTAAGCGCCCGCGAGCCACTGGAACGGGCCAGCGCCCGTCGAGGCAATACGCAGTTCCTCACTTATCTGGCGCGTGTAGTCGTCTTCGGAGATGGTTCCGGCTCCCAGGCCCCCATCGGCGGTATAGAACGGAAACTTGTTGGGGTCCCCGAAGAAGTGGCCGATATAGTCCTGCATGGCCTCGGAGATATCCTGAGTCTGGTTCTGCTGGCGGGTCCAGCTCGAAGTGGCCGACACCACCTGGAAACCCTCGAAGTCATATTTGATGTCCAGGTGCTGCAGGTTGAACGTGTCCTTGAAGGGCTCGGCCAGGTCGAACGGCTGGTAGTGCACTTCGTTACCGGGTGGCACATCGATGGTATTGGGGCCGCTCTGATTGATGCGTTGATACAGGGCACCCGCCGTGATGCTCAATCCCTCGACCGGTTGCAACAGCAACGTGGCGCGGCCACCCTTGAGGTTCTCGGTGTTGGATTCGGTGACCCGCTTCACGACCGGCGCCGCGGCCACATCCGCGCGGACGGATCCCACGAATCCCGTCCCGACCTCGAGTGGGAACGGATTCACCACGTCCCGGTCTATCCACCCCTGGACGTGCTTGTTGGTAACTACCAGGCGCAGGGCAGCGACGTCCTGCCACAATGGCAGGTTCAGCATCGCATTCTCGGTGTGGTTGAAGCCACCGCCATCGGTACCCGAGCCGATTCCCTGTACGTTGGCTGCGATCTGCTTCGGATCCGGCGCATTGGTGACGAGCTTGATCGTGCCACCCATGGAGCCCGCGCCGTAGAGGGTGCCCTGCGGACCGCGCAGTATTTCCACGCGATTCAGATCGAAGAGATCCGGATCGATGACGACCTTGCCGTTCTGTGCCATGGCGGGCGGTGTCAGTGCGGTCTCGTCCAGGTAGAAGCCCACGGTCGGCGATTGACCGCCGGTGGATGTCAGGCCGCGCATCTCGAATTCGGTCTGACCGGGACCGGAGGTCTTGAAGGACACGCCGGGGACCTGCTGGGCCACTGACAGCAGGTTGGAAATACCCTGTGCCTGCAGGTCAGCGCCGCTGATGGCCGTGATACTGATAGGTGTTTTCTGGACGGTGGACTCGCGTTTTTCCGCGGTCACGACGACTTCTTCGAGGGTGCCGACAGCCGCCCCCGATTCGGGGCCCGCTTCCGCACACCAGGCCACTCCATTCAGTGCACCTGCGCCGGCCAATGCGGCGGCCACCCTGAGGCTGCATTTACTGCTCATTTTTGTCGCTCCCCTTGGCTCAGTTCGTACTTCATGATCTGACCATGACGGCCGGTCCGATCACGCTCCAGTATGTATACATCTTCCCTGGGGCCGCGCCGATAGTCGGTCACGGCCGCGATCGCCGAAAGGTCTTCCGCGTCGAGTTGCAAAGGCCCGATCCGGGCATGCGCGTGCAAGTGTGAGGTGTTGACAGCACCCACGATCGCTGCAGCCACCTGCGGGCGGTCGAGGATGGCGCGTGAGGCAACCGTGGCAATATCAGTTCCATGCCTGGCGGCCGCCGTGGCGAGCACTTCGAGGAGTTGTTGGAACAGGTCCCAGCCCCCGAAGTCATCGATGATCAGCTTGTACTTGATGAGCGAGCGGTTCCCGAGCCCGAGCCGCGGCTCCGGTTTGCCGAGCCAGCGCTCGGACAGAAAGCCGCCGCACACCGTGCCGTAGCTCAGCAGGGCGATCCCGTGCGCCTGGCAGAATTCGACCATCTTGATGTTTGGACGGTCGTCGATGAGGGAATACTGCAGCTGGTGAGCCACGATGGGCACGCCGGCCGAGACGATTTCATCGAGGTGCGGGGTATCGAAATTGGTGACGGCGAGATGCGCGATCTTGCCGGCGCGTCGCAACCGATCGAGCTCCAGTGCGGTCTGTACGTAGCGCGGGACGCTGAGATCCCACCAGTGGAACTGCACGAGGTCGAGGCACTCCAGGCCCAACCTCTGCAGCGACCTGTCGATGATGTTTTCGACGTAGCGGCGGTCCACCGATGCGAGATCGGAAAGGTCGGGCACGAACTTGGTATGAACCTGGACCTGCCGGGCCAGCTCCGGGTGGCTACAGCGGAAATCGCCGATCAACTGCTCGACGCCGACATAAATGTCGGCGCAATCGAAGGTGGTGATGCCGGCCTCGACAAAGCTGACCATGTCCTTGATGGCCTGCTCCCGGTCCACCGAGCCATGGTCGCCCGCGAGATGCCATCCGCCCTTGATGAGCCGTGAGATCGAATAACCGTCGAGGAGGGTGTAGCGGGGAATCACGGCTTGCCGTGCTCCGGGAGCGCAACGGCGGTCGTGTCCGACCGCCTGAAGTACCGGCGCCCCGTGCGAGTGATGCGGAAGCGCGTGGGACAATGAGGGTCCGGGCAAGCAACTTCCGCGTCCGAGGACATCCAGTCGTTGGGATCGGTCACACGTTGCTTCGCAGGGAGCAGTGGCAGCAATGCGGCCAGTGAATAAATGGAGAAGCCCTGCCCGGGCGGCAGTGTCAACATCTCACCCTGCAGCTCGAAATAGTCACCCAGCTGCGCGCCGCAGTAGATGGCCTGATCCGCGGGGCCCACCACCTCGATGCGCAAATCGTATAGCTCGAAGCCTGTCCCTCCTGGATCGCTGGTGGGGGCGGTCACGCCGCCCCGCCCTGTTCCTGCCAACACGACGGGTCAGTCATTACGAGATCGAACGCCCGGCCGATGTCGGATTCCAGCGCTTTGCGGGCCCCATGCCCGTCGCCATGGGCAAGGGCCGCGACCATCTCGACATGAAAGTTGGTTCCGCGCCCCTCGCGGCCGTCGAATCGTTCGGATGCAACACGCAGGTACGGACCGAACTGCAGCCACAGGCTTTCGATGATTGGCAGCAGAACAGCAGAGCCGGAGCGGCGATAGATCGCGAAATGGAAGGCACGATTCTGCTCGGCGCTGGCTTCGGACACGTGCTCCGCGTCCGTCTCGCTCTGTGCGGCAATGAACTGCCGCAGCATTGCCAGCGTGGCTTCATCCATGTTGGCGGCAGCCCGCGCGACTGCCAACCCTTCGATGGCGAACCGTGCTTCCATCAGGTCACGCAGCGACTCCCTCGAGAGGGATGGTACGCGGACGCTCCGGTTGGGCATCGATTCGATGGCCCGCTCTGCCGCCAGGCGATTCAGGGCTTCCCGCACCGGCATGGCGCTCGTGCCGAGCGCGCTCGCCAGGTCCGCAATTTTCAGCTTCTGCCCGGGCTCAAATCCCCCCCGCATCAGCTGGTCGCGGAGAACGGAATACACTCGGTCCTGAACAGTTTCGCGCTCAATACGCGCCAGCCCGAGCTGCGAGCGGTCCGCCATGACTACTCCTTAGATCTTTGATCAAAGATTTATAATCAAAAATACGGCCACCCGCAAGGGGTGACCTCCTTCGCCGAAACCCGTTTCCGTTACGCTGCGTTCATGAGTACTGCAAGCGAACATTACGCCCATCATCTGGGCCCCGTTTACTCGTGGATGGTAGGCGACCTCGAAGCCGCATCGGCACGCGCCACCGGCGAACTCGATGGGCTGGGACTTCCCCATGAGGCCCACGGCGCCGCGCTCGATCTTGGTGCAGGCTTCGGCTTGCACGCCCTACCCCTCGCACGCCGAGGGTATTCCGTAACCGCAATCGATAGCTGCGAGACCTTGGTCGGTGAGCTGCAACGGCGAACGGCGGGAATGGCGGTCCACGCTGTGGCCGATGACATCCTCGACTTCCGAAAGTACGTCTCGAAACCGGTTGAGGTCATTTTGTGCATGGGGGATACGCTTACGCACCTGCCCGATCGCGCTAGTGTCGAGCATCTGTTCGCCGACGTCGCGCCGTCATTGACAAATCGTGGCCTGTTCGTCGCTACCTTTCGTGATTACGCCTCGGCACCTCTGCAAGGTGATCGCCGCTTCATACCGGTGCGCAGTGATGAGAACCGGATACTGACTTGCTTCCTCGAGTACGGCGACGAGACGGTAACCGTGCATGACCTCCTTCACGAGCGCGCGAATGGCCAGTGGCAACAGCGAGTCAGCAGCTATCGCAAGCTGCGGCTGCCGCCGGAATGGGTCGTAGGGAAGTTGGGCGAGCGCGGGTTGAAGGTCCGCGCGGGGGCGGGCCCTGGGGGGATGACGATGGTGGTTGCGACTAAGGGCTGAGTGGACGGCCTCTGGCGGCGGGATTGCCGGGGCGCCCGCGGGCGGACCATTTCAATCCGCCAGGTGGCGGGTCCAGGGACGCAGGATCTTTCGCACTGGCGAAGCCGGTGTCGCCGCAACGGCGGGACCCTCCGCGAATCAGATCTTCGCGCTGATCACACCGGACCGGGTGCTCTCGACTCCAGCCGAGGAGTACGAGGTCACCGCGAAATACCACGTGCCGGCCTGCAGATTGCTCAACGTGTAAGCGGTCAGCCCCGGGTTCGAGACCTTCACCGACTGCGTCAGGCTGTCAGGAGAAGTGCCGTAGTACACGGTGTAGCCCGCCAGGTTCGTGAGGACCGAGCCGTCGCTGTTCTGGGTCGGAGGCGTCCAGTCCAGAGTCGCGGTGCCGGTCGAAGGCTTGGGTGGCGGCGAAACGGGCTTAGGTGGCGGGGTAAAAGCGACTGAACCGGATCCCTTGTCGATAGCTGCGACCGTCGTGGAACCAGACCCGGGAGCGGTGCCGCTCGACGTGGGTGTCGTGTTGCTGGACGCAGGCGCTGTGCCTTGGGCCGTATTCCCGGCCACTGGGGAGCGGTCAATCACGCCGACATTAGGCGACACCAATGGGTTAGCGCTAACGGATGCAGCGGCGGAGGCGCTGGATCCTTGATCTGCGCCGCAGGCGGCCAGACCGAACGTTACGAGAGCGCACAACACGACACCGCCGATGTGCGGGCGAGCGCCAAAAACAAGGTTTTTCATTGATGACTACCCCGGTTGCGTTACCACAGTCGCCAGGGCAGCGATACTTCACGCGAGCCACAACCTTAAGGCCGCCAGCCGCGATCAGATGACGACAACCATCGTTGGGTTGCCGGTAACCCCGCTATCTCGAGCCTGTTACAGCTCGAGACCGGAGGCTTTGCGTCCCCGCCTTGCGGCGGGTTTGCCCTTGCGTTGTGAGGTGAGTAAACCTCATTGAAAAAGCGGCTGCAATTGTCTGAGGCCGCCGACAGTTTGATGTTGCAACACTGAAAAAGGAGTTGGTTCTCAGTTTCGTGATGCGCGCTGCCCGGGGCGACCGCAATGTGCGGCTGCCGCGGTGCATTTCGGGCGAGGTGCGGTACACCGGGGGCCAAACATTCTGTTGTGAGTTGTCCAGACTGTGCGCTGGTTATCAATTTGGCCGGACCGGGATTGCACGGCGCCGGGGGTGCACCGCCCCCGGCTGGCGCAATCGCCGGGCCGGAGGCGGCGCGGGGTAGCCGTGTGCGCTTAGATGATCGTACTCACAACGCCGCTGCGAGAGCTCTCGATTCCCGTCGAGGAGTATGAAGTCAGCGCGAAATACCAGGTTCCGGTCGGGAGGTTGCTCAGCGTGTAGGCAGTCAAGCCCGGGTTCGTGATCTTCACGCTCTGAGTCAGATTGCCCGCGGACGTACCGTAATAAACGGTGTACCCGGCAAGGTTGGTCAGGACCGAACCATCCGTGTTCTCAGTCGGCGGCATCCAATCGAGAGTGGCCGCGCCAGCCGAAGGGTTGTTGGACTTGGCCGGCGGGCTCGTCGTATTGCCAGCGACTTGCGTCGTATTGGCAGCCACATTTGTCCCGGTCGTACCACTGGCGCTCGGAATCCCCGTTTCGGACGAGCGGTCGATCACACCAACGCCCGGCGCAACCAGGCTGGGAATCGGGTCAGAGGCAGCGGACGCGGTGCCCGAGCTGCTGGACCCTTCATCGGCGCCGCAAGCGGCCAGGCCGAACGTCAGGAGACTGCACAACACGATATTGCGGATGTGCGAGCGGACGACGAAAGCAGATTTATTCATTGATCACTACCCCGGTTAAACCTTGAAAACAGTCGCCAGGGCAGCGATACATCACGCGCACGCACGACCAGCGATCGTGCGCTTGCGATCCGAATGACGGCAGCCATTGTTGGGTTGCCGGTAACCCCGCTATCTCGAGCCTTTCAGCGCTCGAGACCGGAGGCTTTGCGTCCCCGCCTTACGACGGGTTTGCCCTTGCGTTGAGGCCAGTAAACCTGACTGAAAAAACGGCCGCAATTGTCTGATCCAACAGACAGCCCGATGTTGCAACCGGCAAAAAGGAGTTGCTTCTCAGTTTCGCCACGCACGATGTGCGCGGTCGAGCCCAATGCGCGAGTGCCGCAGCGCGCTTCGGCCCATGTGCAATGCACATTGCGGTCACAAATTTTTTTTACTGCTTGTTCATACTGTGCGGCACTTATCAGATTGACCGAGGGTCCACAGATGGTGAAGAACGTGATTTTCGACCTGGGCGGGGTGGTCATCGAGTGGAATCCCGATCGGATTCTTGCCAGCTACTACGCCGATCCCGAGCTGCGCACGATCATGAAGACTGCGCTGTTCCTGCATCCTGACTGGCTGCAGCTGGATCGCGGGACGCTGAGCGAAGCCGACTTGCTCGTACGGGCCGCAGGCCGGACAGGACGGCCCGCGGCTGAGCTCAGCGGGCTTTTCGATGCGGTACGCGAATCACTGCACACCAAGATCGAGACTGTGGCCTTGCTGGAAAAGCTGTCTGCCCGGGGCGTGCCGCTTTACTGCCTCTCGAACATGTCGTCAGACATTTTCGCGTACCTGCGCCAGCGACATTCGTTTTGGGGAGTGTTTCGCGGGATCGTGATTTCGGGTGACATCAAGATGATGAAACCCGAACGCGAAATCTTCGAGCTCCTGCTCGAGCGCTACGGCCTCGTGGCGGCAGAGACCGTTTTCGTTGATGACAATGCGCCGAACATCGAAGCTGCCCGCCAACTGGGGATCCACCCCGTCTGGTTCAAGGACGTCGGGCAGTGTGAGTTTGAGCTTGAGGAACTACTTGCAAGCTCATGATTTTCGTGCTTGAGAGCCGGGCAAGCGAACGGGTCGGTATGCCCCGGTAGTTCGGGCGCTGCCCGGGGCGACCTATTTGAGGCGCTGCCCGCATACAAGAAATATCACCCTGAGCCAGACCCCGCGCAATAGCGCTGCCTATCTCCGCTCGCCCCCACGTTGGTCCCGCTCGTCCCAGACGCATTGCCGCACTACAGCCTTCAACCGATGCTGGCCCATGACAACACGGTGCGACGCAGGCGTCGCACGGCCAAATGGAGGCTGGCGCAAATTCCTGGCCGGCCTGCCGCGGCGAGCCAGATCCTGGTGCGTGAATCAGACCGTGCCTTCTTTCTGGCTGTCGACGCCATCCAGAGAGTTTCGGCAGCAGGGAACTACGTGGAAGTCCATGCGAACGGCAAAGTACATCTGATCCGCGACACACTCACCGGCTTCATAGCACAACTCGATGCCAGTGAGTTCCTGCGCGTGCATCGCTCACATGTCGTGCGGGTCAATTTTATCGCAGAGCTGCGGCCGATGTTCCATGGCGATTATGAGCTCGTGCTGCGCGATGGCCAGACGCTGTCGCTGAGCCGCCGCTACAAGGCGCTGCTGCCACCGGCAATTCGCGAGCGCCTGTGAGGGTGTATCGAGGCTGACTAAAGGTTTCCCTGATCTCTCGCCGGACGCGGGCGCGCCCGGCGATGACCCTATCCGACACAGGTGTCTGCTTGTGCGGCGTGTCACGAGACTGCCCGGTAAGCTGGCAGAGATGGGCCGCCCTTGCGAAAACCTCAGGGCAGCTTGGCCGGCGTGTTGCCAGCCAGACGCGAGAGTGGCGAAAATCGGGCCGAAGCGGGCCAGCAAACGAGCTGCAATTGGGGGATCCGGATGTCAGCGTTTCAAAGAGAAATCCTGGTGCGGTTTGGCCATTGCGATGCCGCGGGCTGGGTGTTCTACCCGCGCTATTTCGAAATGATCAGCGATTTCGTGGAAGACTGGTTCGAGGACGGATTGGCGGCGAGCGCACCCGGCCTGTTCCACCACAAGCAGATCCTGACGCCGTCGGTGCATTTCACCGTGGACTTCGTCAAGCCGACGCGCTACGGGGATCGCCTGACCTTCAATCTCTGGACGGTGAAGATTGGCAAAACCTCCTGTGAGCTTCGCATCGAGGCCTCGCACCAGGGCGAGCTGCGGATGCGCGTCAGGCAGGTACTCGTTTTCATCTCGGCGAGCACTGCCCGCGCGACGCCAATTCCGCCTGAGCTCGTCAGCCGCATGCATCGATTCCTGGCCGAGGGCGAGCCAGCGCCGCCAGCAAAGAAGCGAAAGTCCTCGCGAGCAACGACGCTGGAGTGATCCCCGGGACGGCAACGACCCGCCGCGGTTGCTCCATCACGGCCTCCCCCAAGATCACCGACCCGCCCGGCCTGAGCCATCGCCATCACAGCTGCGCGCGAATTCCCGCAAAGGCACCCCCAGTCGGCTGCAAAAACCCCACCGGATTCTGGAAGTGCCGGTCAAAGAGGTTGTCGAGCCGGCCGAACACGGTCAGGTGCCTGTCGATCGCGAAGCTCGCTGCAAGGTTCACGACCGTATATCCGGGGGCTGTCAGCCGTGGAATTGAAAAGTCGCGATTGCCATCGATCCACGAGCTGACCGTGAGGACGGTGGCATTGAGTGAGAACGCGCTGGTAGCCTGCCACGCCGCATTCAGGCTGGCCTTGTGCTTTGGGCGGCGCAGCAGTTCCTGGCCCGTGCCATCGTCGGTCGCCTGCGTGTACGTGTAGTCTGCACGGAGGGTAATGGCCTTGACCGGATTGTAGGCAACGAAACTCTCAACGCCATCCGTGTGGGCCCGCCCGATGTTGGCGTAAGTAATATTGATGCCGTACGGGGACGGTGCGGAAACAATCAGTTTGCGGACGCGATTGTAGTAGTACGTCACACCCACTCGAAGTGTCTCACCAACGAGAGCCTGCTCCACGCCCACATCGTAACCTGTGCTGGTCTCGGGCCTCAGATTGGGATTGGCAATGAAAAAGAAGGCCGGGTAACTCTGGAACAGCTCGCTCAAGGTCGGTGCCTTGAACCCCGAGCCCACGCTGGCCTTCAGCTTCGTACCTGTACCCGGAATCACGTATGCCGGGGCCACCCGATAGGTAACCTTGCCGCCGAAACGGTCGTTCTTGTCGTAACGCGCGTTGATCGCGGAATACAGGCCTCGAATGAGCTGCGACTGCAATTCCGCGTAGCCCGAATCGATCTGGTTGCTCGCCGAAATGGGCTCGCTGATCTCATCCCGCGCGTGCTCGGCGCCCAGCACCAGCGTATGGGCCTGTGTGAATTTGAGTGCTCCCTGCCAATCGATCTTGGTGCGCTCGCCCGTCGCCAGGCCTTCCTGCGCAGAAGCGGGCTCCAGGGTGGAGGTACGCTTGCGGGTATAGGCCACACCCAGAGTCTGATCGAGAAAGCCATCGAATGAGACCAGGTGCGCGGTTGCGCGGCTGTAGTATTCGCTCGTGCTCGTGCGCGTCTGCTGCGCCGCTGGAAAAGTGGGGAAAGTGCTGAAGTCATCGCCCGTGACGCGCAGATGGGAGTTCGTGTAGCGCGCCACGAGGCCAACATCGAAATTCTGCACGACGTCATATCCGAGCTTCGTTGCGGCTGTCAAATTGTCATAGTAGTCGTCATTACGGGTCTCACCGGGCGCGAGCAGATCCAGCGGTGTCACCGGCGTGGCGCCCGAATGGAAATGCTCCACGTTGGCGTTGTAGTGGAACTGCTCCACCGAGCCGCGTACACCCGCCGTTTGATTGAATGTCTCGAACGAGCCACCTTCGGCTGACGCCTGGAATTGCGCCGGACCCTGCCCGCTCTTCGTGATGACATTGATGACACCGCCTATAGCGTCGGACCCGTAAAGACCACTCTGCGGTCCGCGCAGCACCTCCACTCTCTCGATGTCCTGCGTCAGGAACTGCGAGAAATCGAACGAGGCAGTGGAATTACTCGGGTCGCTGACATCGATTCCGTCAACCAGCACCTTGGTGTGATTACTGTTGGTTCCACGCATGAACACCACGGTCTGTCCGCCGGGACCCCCCGTTCGGACGATATTCAAGCCAGGAACATCCTTCAAAATGTCAGGCAGCGACCGTTCCTGCCGCGCGGCTATATCTTCGGCGGTAATGACGGTGACGCTGCTGGCGATCTCCCACTCGGGTGTGGGCAGCCGGGTTGCCGCCACGATCACTGATTCGACTGAGTCAGCCGACTCCGGCGAGCCCGCTCCTTCCGCGGCAAGGGCCGCAACGGCAGAAGCGGCCAGGGCCATTGCCCCAACTACGGAAAACACCAGGGATTTGCGCATACCGACGAGACCTCCGCAATGACGACTCCAACAGGTCGTCACAGCGGATACCCGCAGCCCCCAGCACACCCCGGCCGGAAACAGGACGACGGCGCGAGGCAGGTCTCCTGGCTTCCGGGTCATCGCTATCGCTCGCCTTCCCGAGGCATCACCTCAG
>JAQGOF010000079.1 GCA_028293745.1 Gammaproteobacteria bacterium
AATGCTCACGTGGTGGAAAACGCCAGTGAGATCACCGTAACGCTCCAGGATGGCCGTGATCTGAAGGCCGACATCGTGGGCTCAGACGAGCCTTCCGATGTTGCCGTGCTCAAGGTCAAGACCGACACTCTCACCCAGATCGCACTCGGTGATTCGGCCAGGGTCGAGGTGGGTGATTTCGTAGTGGCCATCGGCAATCCCTTCGGCCTGCAGCACACCGTGACCTCGGGAATCATCAGCGGCCTGTCCCGCTCGGGCATCAACCCGGATGGCTATGAGGACTTCATTCAGACCGATGCCTCCATCAACCCTGGCAACTCAGGCGGCGCGCTCGTCAACCTGCGGGGCGAGCTGATCGGTATCAACACCGCGATCCTGTCCAGAAGCGGCGGCAACATCGGCATCGGATTTGCTATCCCGGTCAATATGGCGCACAGCGTCATGGATCAGCTCATCAAGTACGGCTCCGTCAAGCGCGGCCTGCTGGGCGTGAGCATGTACACGGTGACGCCTGACATCGCTCAGTCGCTCGGCCTCGCCAATGCGCAAGGCGCCCTGGTGTCCCAGGTCGTCGATGGCTCGCCGGCCGAGAAGGCAGGCATTCATACGGGTGATGTGATCACTTCGGTCAACGGCCAACCGGTCAAATCGAACGGCGAGCTGCGAAATGCCATCGGGCTGATGCGCGTAGGGGACAAGGTGGAGATCGGGTTGCTGCGGGAAGGTAAGCCGCTGCACGTAACGGCAGTGATTGCCGACACGTCGACACCGCAAGCCAGCGCGGCAGCACCCGAAGGAATTCACAAAGCATTTGAAGGTGCAACCCTCGTCGATGCTCCCGGTGGGGGCGGTGCGCTGGTCAAAGGTGTTGAGCCGGGAAGCGCCGCGGCGCAGGTCGGCTTGCGCAACAACGATGTCATCATTGGCGCGAATCGCGGCAAGGTAAGCACGGTGCAGCAACTCAAGGAGCGGGCGAAGACCTCGGCGGTGCTGGTGCTCGAGGTTCGACGGGCCAACGCGATCGTTCTGATCCCGCTACGGTGACCTCGGCAGGAGGCGCGAAAGACTCTTGCAAACGCGCCCGCCACAACTGACCGTATGCGTCCTCGGTGGGACTGGTTTCGTAGGCACGGAACTGGTCATTCGCCTCGCGAGAGACGGTCATTGGATCCGGGTTCCTACGCGCACTTTGGATGACAACGATCCGCTGCGGGTGCTGGACACGGTTCGCCTGATCAGGACGGACGTGCACGAACCCCGTGCCTTGGCGCGGCTTTTCGGTGGCGTAGACGTCGTTGTGAACCTGATCGGGATTCTGAACGAGCGCGGGCGCGCGACCTTCAAGTCAGTACACGTCGATCTCGCGGCAAAGGTCGTCGCGGCCGCCCGCGCCGCGGGCGTGAAGCGCTTGCTCCACATGAGCTCTTTGGGCGCTGACGCCAAAGCGGCCCCCAGCAAATATCTACGCTCGAAGGGAGAAGCGGAAGCGCGCGTGCGCGCAAGCGCTCCGGCCCTGAGTTGGACCATCTTCCGGCCATCCGTGATTTTCGGCGATGGCGATTCGCTCACCAACAGATTCGCGCGACTGCTGCGCTTGTCGGGCGGGTTTCTGCCGCTCGCGCGGGCGAGAGCGCGGTTCGCGCCGGTCTGCGTGGAGGACGTCGCTGAGGCGTTCCGCCGCGCCGCAACCAGTAAGGCGACGATCGGTGAGACGTACGAATTGTGCGGCCCGCAGGTGATGACGCTGGAGGAGGTCGTGCGTATCACGGCGGAGGTTGCGGGGCTGCGGTGTGCAATTGTCCGGCTGCCGGATTTCGTTGCGCTGGCGCAGGCGCTCGTCATGAACTTCCTGCCCGGCAAGCCTTTCTCAGTGGACAACTACAGGTCGCTGACGGTTGACAGTGTTTGCCGCGAGGATGGGTGCGCGCGCCTCGGAATCAAGCCGCAGCCGATGCTGGCGGTGCTACCTACCTATCTGGGAGAGCACTCGACGCGCGTGCACCTGGACTCACGGTAGGCGGTGAGGGTCAGCCGGTCGGGTTGGGGACGGAGCCGCTCGGGTGCGGCACGGGTGGCTGACATAGCCGGTCGTGGCGAATTGCGCGCGGCTGCTTTGATAACTCCCGGGCTGCGGCATAAAAACGCTGCAGATCACCGCCCTGCTCCGCCAGCAGGCGCTCGAATCCGGGAACGCATTCATAATAGGTTGCTACTGACGCCAAGTGCGCGTTGTTGAGTCCTTCCTTCAACCAGGAATCGTAGTAATGGTCGCCCTGTTGGCGTTGCAGCGAACGGACCTCTTCGGTCAGCGCAGCGAACACCTCAGCCTTTTTCTGTCTCATTTCCTGCGGCGCGAGACCGGACGCATAGAGTTGTTTGAGTTGTGCGCGGTTGTCGGCAAACAACTCGATGAACGCGCGCTCCTTGCTGTTTTCGTCGAGGAATGCCCGCATGAGATCGGGATGGCCCCTCGAGGCGAGCCAGCGCTGCAGGCCTGCATCCTCCACGGTCGTCGCGAACGCCTCATTGAACTGCGTATCGTTTTTCACGTACAGCAGTTGATGGGCCAGCTCGTGGAAGATGATGGCCGCCAACTCGCTGTCACCGTAGCGCAGCATGGTGCTCAGAACCGGATCGGCGAATTTCCCCAGGGTCGAATAGGCGGGCACACCGCCCACTGTCACATCGAAACCTCGTGAGGCGAGCGTGGCCGCGAAGTTGCGCGCGTTCCTCTCCTTGAAATAACCACGATAGGCGACGCATCCGGCGATCGGGAAGCACCAGTGTTTGGGCTCCACCGAGAATTCCGGTGTCGCGACGATATTCCAGACGACGAAGGGGCGCTTGATGTCGGCATAGGTTCGATAGCTGCGATTGTCGGGCAGGTGCAACTCGGTTACTGCGAAGTCACGGGCGGCGCGCACGTCCATGAGCCTGGTGCGCAGGGGCGGCGGTGTGCTGGGGTCCGTGACGACTTTGTCGATGGGTCGCCGCGCGTTCAGTACGTGCAGCTGACCACTGGCCGCTTGCGCTAAATAGAGCGTCCCGCAGCCGGATAGCGTCCCAAGAAGGATGGCGGCGAGCAGGACTCGGAGGTGCGATAACATGTGCATATGGAAGTTTACTTGGTCGGTGGCGCAGTAAGAGACCAGTTGCTCGGCCTTCCGGTTCGCGAGCGCGACTGGGTTGTGGTCGGCGCGCGCCCCGAGGATCTCGAGCGGCAGGGTTACATGCCGGTGGGACGGGAGTTTCCGGTCTTCCTGCACCCGCAGACCAAGGAGGAGTACGCGCTCGCGCGTCTCGAACGCAAGGTTTCGCCGGGCTATAGAGGATTCACCACGCAGTTCTCTCCCGATGTCACGCTGGAAGAAGACCTCAAGCGGCGCGATCTGACGATCAATGCGATGGCGCAAGCGCCTTCCGGCGAGATCATCGATCCGTATGGAGGCCAACAGGATCTGAAGGCAAGAAGGCTGCGACATGTATCCGCAGCGTTCGTGGAGGATCCGGTGCGGATTCTTCGCCTGGCGCGATTCGCGGCTCGATTTGCCGATCTTGGCTTCAGCGTTGCCGAAGAGACTCTGACTCTGATGCGGGAGATGGTGAGCTCCGGTGAAGCTGACACGCTGGTTCCTGAGCGTGTCTGGCAGGAGACGGAGCGCGCGCTGGGCGAGTCGCGTCCGGATGTGTTCTTTCAGACACTGCGGGACTGCGGGGCCTTGGCTGTGATCTTCCCTGAGATCGATGCGCTTTATGGCGTGCCGCAGCCGCCAAAGTGGCATCCTGAAGTCGATACCGGGGTTCATGTCATGCTGGCGGTGCGCTATGCGGCAGGGATTGGGGCTCCGACGTCGGTCCGCTTTGCAGTGTTGATGCATGACTTGGGGAAAGCGCGAACTCCGCGAGAACAGTGGCCCAGCCATCGAGGGCATGAGGAAGCGGGTGTGCCGCTGGTGGAGGCGCTTTCTCAACGGCTGCGTGTGCCCAACGGGTTCCGGGAACTGGCCGTGTTAGGCGCCCGTCATCACGCGGTGGTGCATAAAGCCGCCGAACTGAGGGCGGATACGGTGCTCAAGCTGCTCGAAACAACAGATGCGTTCCGGCGTCCGGAGCGATTCGCTGAGTTGCTGCTCGTATGCGAATCGGATGCGCGCGGGCGCACGGGCCTGGAGGATAGACCTTATCCGCAGGCTGAGTACTTGCGGCGCGCCCGGGATGCGGCGGCCGCTGCGCAGCTGTCGGAAGAGGATCGAGCGGGTCTGCAGGGACCCGCAATCGGCGCGAAGATCCGCGCCAGGCGGCTGGAGGCCGTGACTCGCGTGAAAGAGGAGTTTGCGGGCCAGCTGACGTGAACTTCCGCTGAAAAAGCCGCAGGCGTTTTCAGCCAAATGGACTAGTGAACAATACCCTGGTGCGCCATCGCCAGCAGCGCCACGCCCAACACGAGCCGGTACCAGGCGAATATAGTGAACCGGTGGGTTTGTACATAACGTAACAGCCACTTCACCGCGATGAAGGCCACCACGCCGGAGACCACGAAGCCGATCGCCAGCTGTGACCAATTCTCGGTGACGGGCTCGTGGCGCGCTTTCAGGAGCTCGTACGCGGTTGCTGCGAACATTGTTGGAATGCCGACCAGAAACGCGAATTCGGTGGCCGCTGGCCGCAGGGTCATGCCCGCGAGCATGGCGGCGAAAATAGTGGCTGCCGAGCGGGAGGTGCCGGGGAAGATCGCCGCGAGGATCTGGCACAGGCCCACCCAGATTGCGACTGACCAGGTGAGGTTGCCCGACTTCGGCTTGCGGGCGACATACGCTTCGATGACGAGGATGGCCACGCCTCCGACCAGCAACGCGATGGCCACGGGTACCACCGTTTCCGGCAGCTTGAATCCCATCTTGGTGGCAGCGAATCCCAGCACCAGGGTGATCAGCACCGACACGGTCAGCTTGTACAGGTAGTCGCGGTTCTCCGGCTGCTGGGTATGTAGCAGCAGCTCGGTCAGACGTTGCCGATAAATCAGCACGACGGCGAGAATGGCGCCCGCCTGGATCGCCACGTTAAACAGCTCCGAGCGGGCGCCGAGAAATTGCTCGGCGATGAGCAGGTGGCCGGTGCTGGAGACGGGCAGGAACTCGGTGATGCCTTCGATGATGCCTAGGATGAAGGTGTTCAGGGTTTCGGACACGAGGGTTCTCGCTGGGGTTGGGGCGCGGGTATGTTAAACGCTCAGAGGGACGTTCTGAGGTCCTGGTGGGCAAATCCGCGTAACGGTTGCCGCAGGTTGCGGCAGAGTGCCATCACTTTGAAGGATTCGCCCATCTCGCCGGGCAGGAGGAGTCGGCGGGCTTCGCCGGCGAGGCGAGCACGATCCGCGACGTCGGTCGCTTCCGCAGTCAGAGCTTCGATACCCGTGCCGAGGAGGAAGGCCGCTTGCGTAGCAAAGCCAGCGACCTCGAGGTCGGCATTCAGTGCGGCTTCCCCGACGCGAGTGAAGTCGACCCAGGCCGTGATGTCCTGGACGGCGATGTTAGTAAAGGGATCATCGTGCGCTCGCTGTTTGAAGTAGCATCGCAACGTGCCATCTATTCGCTGCGGATGATAGTAGTGCGCGCGCGGCAGACCGTAGTCGAAGAGGAGCAGCATGCCCTGGTCGAGGCATTGACTAACACTCGTTATCCACGGCTCGACGCGAAGGCAGATCTCTGACGTGTAGCCATCCGGAAGGGCGAACGGGAGCTCCTTCATCAGAGCGTTGCCAGCTGCAACGAGCGCGTCGGACGCGCGGTGTTGAGGCGCTGATGCGTCTGCGGGCAAGCCGCTCGGTTTCTCTCGCCACACAAACGAGTCATCCTGGAGTCCCACTCCCAGCTCCCTGACGCTGCCGTCGTATACAGCGAATCGTTTAAAGGGCAGCGCATCCAAGACTTCGTTGGCCAGTAAAACACCGCGGATTGGCGTCTCGGGGAGACGGCCCAGCCAGACGACTCGATCGCGGAGCTCGGCTGGAAGTTGCTGTATGCGGGTGCGCTGACGCTCCGCTAGATCCGCGCTGACTTCCAGAATCGCGTACCGCTCAGGCAGGACACCCAGCGTGGCGAGGGATTGCAGGATGGTGGCGGCCATGCGACCTGTACCTGCGCCCAGCTCCAGAATCTCTCCACCCGTTTCGGCCAGCACGTCGGCGCACTGCCGAGCCACGCACCGGCTGAAAAGATCGGACACCTCCGGTGCGGTTACGAAATCACCGCCCGCGCCAATCTTCACGCTGCCTGCACTGTAATAGCCAAAGCCCGGAGCATAGAGCGCCAGCTCCATGAATTGCTCAAAGGAGAGCCACCCGCCGGGCGCCACGAGGCGCTCCCTGATCAGGGCCTGGGCGGCCCTCGAGTGGCGTTCCTCGTCGGGCGATAGCGACGGCAGGATTGAGTGCGCGGCAGATGCGGTCATAATCGCACTCGATGTCAACGAATCCGCAAGGCGCACTGACCGGCAAGGCTGCGCTGATCACAGGTGCTGCACGCCGGGTCGGGGCCACCATCGCACGCAAGCTGCATGCGGCGGGGGCGAATATCGTTTTGCACTATCGGAGCTCCGCGGAAGCGTCGCTGGCGCTGGCGGGCGAGTTGAACGAGATACGGCCCGATTCCGTAGTGCCGGTCGAGGCCGATCTGCTCGATCTGAGTCAACTGCAGGCGCTGCCAGCGGTCGCAACAAGCAACTTTGGAACGCTCGATATTCTCGTCAACAACGCGTCGACGTTCTACCCGACGCCGGTGGGCGATATCACCGAGATCGATTGGAACGATCTCATCGGGACCAACCTCAAGGCGCCGCTGTTTCTCTCTCAGGCAGCGTCGACTGCGCTTCGCATCAGCAACGGCCTGGTCGTCAACATTGCGGACATCCATGGAATGCGACCGTTGAGCCGTCATCCGGTGTACAGCGTCGCAAAGGCTGGGGTCATCATGCTGACCCAATCGCTGGCCCGGGAGCTTGGTCCCAGCGTCAGGGTCAATGCTGTCGCGCCCGGGCCCGTCATGTGGCCGGAAGATGGTATGGATAAGGAGCTGCAGGCCAGGATCGTCGATCGCACTGCGTTGAAGCGCCCCGGTTCGCCCGATGACGTGGCGCGCGCGGTTCTTTTCTTTGCAAGCGAAGCGCCGTACATCACTGGTCAGATTCTGGCTGTGGATGGCGGCCGGAGTGCTGGTGGTTGGTAAGTACCGCGGAATCAATGCGGGTCATGGCGTGCGACGCGCGATCAAACCGCTGCCACAACTCTCCGATCGTCAGGCCTGCCGTGGGGTGCACGACTTCCGGAGCTATCTCTGCCAGCGGACCGAGCATGTAAGGACGCTTTAACAGGTCTGGCCTTGGCAAGGTCATCGTCGGCTCGGCACATACGACGTTGTCGTAGAGCAGAACATCAAGGTCCATTGCACGTGGAGCCCACCTCGGTGCGTTCCGGGGTCGTCCACAGAGTGCTTCTACAGCGTGCAGGCGTTCGATCACTGAGCGCAACGGCAGGTCAGTCGTAAAACCGACGACGCCGTTGACGAAGTCATCACCGTCGAAACCGACAGCTCGGTTGCGATACCAGGAGGAGAAGCGCGCGTCTGGGAATAGACGCTGCAGCTCGTGCGCGGCTTTTGCGATATTTTCCTCTGGATCGATGTTGCTTCCAATGGCGACGTAGACGTTGGACATGCTGTTATCGCGCGGCAGACTGGGGGAGATCGGCGCGTGTACGTTCTACGGACATGCCAACGTCGCGCGAACCGCGGATTGCACCTGGCTTGTTGACTGACAGGCGAATCCATGCGACGTCAAACTCCTCCAGAATTAGAAGAGCGAGACGGTGTGCCAGTGTCTCCACCAGCTTGAACTGCGACGCTTCGACGAACGCTATCACTCGCTTCGCGACTTTCTTGTAGTCGAGCGTGTCATCAACTTCGTCGCGGATAGAGGCGTTGCGGCAGTCAACGGGAAGCTCGAGATCGATCACGACCGTCTGTTTGACGAGGCGCTCCCAATCGATGAAGCCGATGATGCACTCGACGGCTAAGCCTCGCAGGAAAATGATATCGCCGGAGCCGATGGGGGTCGTCATGGTGGGGGAAGTGAATTGAGGGGCCACTGGGCACGTGCGCGGATGGCTAACGTATCGTGCTGGCCTGCGGACAGGCGCGCAAGGCCGGCTACTGCGATCATTGCCGCGTTATCGGTGCAAAATTCGATGCGCGGATAGTACACGCGACCGCCCCGCTGACCCACCGCCGCGGCCAGTCGAGCGCGCAAGGTTCGATTGGCACTGACGCCTCCCGACACAACCAGAGCCTCCAGCCCAGTCTGCTCGAGCGCACGCATAGCTTTGACCACAAGGGTCTCCACAATCGCCTCTTGAACGGCGTGGGCGACGTCAGACTTGAGTGCGGTAGTCATCTCGTGCGCGCGAACCGCGTGCAACACTGCGGTCTTCAGGCCCGAAAAACTGAACTCGAGGCCAGGACGATCGAGCATGGGGCGAGGAAATATAAATGCACCTCCGGTAGCGGCATCTGCCATGCGGGCAAGCTCCGGTCCGCCTGGATAGGGTAAACCCAGCAACTTTGCTGTCTTGTCGAACGCCTCACCCGCCGCGTCATCGCGCGTTTCGCCCAGGAGCTCGTAGTGACCGATTGCCTGCACTTCGATCAGCATCGTATGACCGCCGGATACGAGCAGTGCGACGTGCGGAAATGGCGGCGGATCGTCCTCCAGCAAGGGAGCCAGAAGATGGCCCTCCAGGTGATGCACCGCGATAGCCGGGATATTCCAGGCGTAGGCAAGACTGCGCGCCAGCGCCGCGCCCGTGAGAAGGGCGCCGATCAGGCCGGGCCCGGCGGTATAGGCAACGCCATCGAGGCTCTTGGGATCGGTGCCCGCCTGCTTCAGGGCGCTTTTGACGAGGGGCAGGAGCTTGCGCACATGGTCGCGGGAAGCCAGCTCCGGCACCACGCCCCCATATATGCGGTGAAGCTCGACCTGGCTGAACAGCTCGTGGGCCAAAAGGCCCTGCTCGGAGTCCAGGACGGCGGCGGCACTCTCGTCGCAGGAGGACTCCAGGGCGAGGATTCGCACGGTTTTTGCCTTTGCCCGAAGGCTCATTTAGAATCCCCCGCCCTTTTGACCTATCCCCACCGCTGAGGTTTCGATGCCGAGCGTTCGAGTTCGAGAAAACGAGTATTTCGATGCCGCCTTACGGCGTTTCAAGCGCGCCTGCGAAAAGGCCGGAATTCTCACCGAGCTGCGCCGGCGCGAATTCTACGAGAAGCCCACCCAGGAGCGGAAACGCAAGAAGGCCGCGGCGATCAAGCGGCATATGAAGCGTATTTCGCGCGACGGGATGCGCGCGGCGCGATAGGAAGGTCCACATGCCGCTGAAGGACCGCATCACCGAAGACATGAAGACCGCGATGCGGGCCGGCGAAAAAGAGCGGCTCGGAACGATTCGTCTCATTCTGTCCGCCGTCAAGCAGCGGGAGGTGGACGAGCGCATCACCCTCGATGACAGCCAGGTGCTGGCCGCAATCGAGAAGATGATCAAGCAGCGCAAGGAGGCCATTACGCAATTCGAGGCCGGCGGCAGAGCGGACCTCGTGGCCAAGGAAACGGCCGAAATCGCAATTCTCCAGGCGTACCTGCCGGCGCAGATGTCGGACGCTGAAATAGACGCGTTGATTGCGGAGGCCATTGCCTCCACAGGCGCCGCCTCGATTAAGGATATGGGCAAGGTGATGGGCGCTGTGAAAGCCAAGGCTCAGGGACGCGCCGACATGGGCGCCGTGAGCGCCCGGATCAAGCAAAAACTCAGCGGGTGAGCTCGAGCTCTTGCCGGGACGTGGCCTCCTAGCTGTCGCCTGCCTGGTATTCATTGCCCTTTGCTGTATCTGTGTCGTTCGAAAGCTCGAACGCGAGCGCCGTCTGCTCAGAAAGCTGCGTGGGCGGGGTGCGGTGGACGCCGGTAGCCCGGTGCCGCTGCGCGAGCTGAGTGAGGACGAGCGAGACTGTGCGCAATTGCTCGCCATTGCGGGCGTTTTGACTATTCGGCAGAACGGGTGCTATCTGCGCTCTGCCGAAATGCCTGTCTTCCGGCGAAAGCGCGTGCGATTGGCTCTGTCGGGCGGCTTCGCTGCCCTGGTCCTGGCGGTGGTCGTGGCTGTGTTGATTCTTCACCGGTAGCTTGCCTGGATGGGATTGATTCCCCAAACCTTCATCGACGAGCTCATCGCCCGCGCGGACATCGTGGAGGTGATCGGGTCGCGTGTGCAGCTGAAGAAGGCCGGGCGTGAATTCAAGGCGTGCTGCCCGTTTCACAACGAAAAGTCAGCCTCGTTCTGGGTGAGCCCCGAGAAGCAGTTCTACCATTGCTTCGGCTGCGGAGCGCATGGGACGGTCCTGCGTTTTCTGATGGAACACGACCACATGGCTTTCCCCGAGGCGGTCGAAGAACTCGCGACGCGCCTGGGACTCGAAGTGCCTCATGAGGGATCCAATGCCCCCGGGGGTCCTCGTAGAGTCGATGAGCCGTTATATGACGTGATGGGACGTGTGATGCGGTTCTATGTAGATACGCTGGCGCGCGATGAGCGGGCCCAGCAGTACGTGGCGCGGCGTGGCCTGGATCGGGAAACCGTGGAGAAATTTGGCATCGGATACGCACCGAATTCGTGGAATGAGGTCCTTCGGCGCTTCGGCGGAAATGACGACGCGCGGCGCGTGCTCGCCGATCTGGGGCTCATCATTGAACGCGAGCGGGGTCAGATACGAGACGGGGAGCGGCACTACGATCGCTTCCGCGACCGGATCATGTTTCCGATACGCGATAGCCGCGGCCGGATCATTGCGTTCGGCGGCCGCATCCTCGATCAAGGCGAGCCGAAATACCTGAACTCTCCGGAGACCCTGCTCTTTCACAAGGGGCGCGAGCTGTATGGACTGTATGAAGCGCGTCGCAGCCGCTCCAACCTCAAGCGCCTTTTGATCGTCGAAGGCTACATGGATGCGGTTCGGTTGCATCAGTACGGGATCAACTACGCGGTCGCGACACTGGGAACCGCGACAACGCCCGAACACCTCAAACGGATCTTCCGGATCGTCAGTGAGGTCGTGTTTGCATTCGACGGTGACCGCGCTGGGCGGGCTGCAGCATGGCGCGCTCTTCAACATGCGCTGCCGGAGGCGCGTCAGGGACGCGAGATACGATTTCTATTCCTGCCGGACGGACACGATCCTGACTCGCTTGTCGGCGAGGAGGGAGCCGAGGCGTTTGAACGACGGCTCGATGCGACTTTGCCGCTATCGGAGTATCTGATTCGGGAGCTTTCGGAGCAGTCTGACCTTACACACGCCGACGGACGCGCGCGGTTCTCAGAAAGTGCGCGCCCTTTGTGGTCGAAGCTGCCGGAAGGTGTGTATCGCGAGCTGATGCTTGCCAGGATTGCCGAAGTCGTCGGGATCGCACCGCAGCGGCTGCAGGAACTGTGGGCCGCTGGGAATCCGGGCCTGGTCGCCGCCCCTGCGCCGCCGCAACCGAAACGCGTTCCCGTGCGTAATGTCAGCGGGGGTCGCGGCAGTCTCGTGAGGCAGGCCGTGTTACGGCTGGTGAGCTATCCCGCTATTGCCCTTGAAGTCAGTGACGAGGAAAGAGCGGCACTGGATGCGTGCGAAGAGCCTGGAATCGAGCTGTTGCGCGAGCTGATCGACAACTTGCGCACCCACCCTGCACAGAACTCCGCGCAGGTGATCGAGCGCTGGTCCGGCAGGCCGGGCGGTGATTCGCTCGAGAAACTCCTTCAGCGGGAGCAGATCGTGGCCGATGCAGTCGCTGCCGCAGGTGAATTGCGTGCGGCGCTTGGAAAACTGGCCGATCTGGTGGTTGCACGGCGCCTGGAGGCCCTGGAGGAGAAAAGTCGCTCAACCCGGCTAGAACCCGAGGAACTTCTGGAATTTCAACGTCTTATGTTATACCGGGTGCCCCGCGACGCGCGCGGCGGGTAGCAACGGAATTTGGCGTTTGGAGCCCTGTCAAATAGAATTGCGCGCTTTGCTCAATGAGCCCCCCTTGAGTTGCGCGACCGAGACCAGCACATAGGGGATCGTCTCTCTTCGTCATATCCACACCATGACACGCAAGCACAAGCCATCTATCGCTGCTAAAAAACGCCCTGCTGCTGCCGACTCGCGCAAGCCAGTCAAAGCGGCTGCGGCCGAGAAAGCCGTAGCCCCGGTGGCGACGGTTCGTGAAAAGGACCGTCCGAAGCCTGCCGCAACAACCGTGCGCAAGGCGCCTGAGGAGCCCGTAATCGCCCCCGTCCAAACCGTAGAGCCTGTCCGGACGCCTGAGCGCCCAGTGGATGGGAAGAATGGCGGCGCGAAGAATGCTGTGGAGAAGAAACCTTCTCTCGGTATAGAGCGCCGTCCCCCCGTGATGCCTGAAGATCGCCAGTCTCAGCTGAAGCTTCTGATTGCCCGCGGCAAGGAGCAGGGCTACCTGACCTATGCCCAGGTGAACGATCACCTGCCCTCCGAGATCGTGGATCCGGAGCAGATTGAAGATATCGTCAACACGATCAACGACATGGGTATTCCGGTGTACGAAAAGGCACCGGATACCGAGTCGTTGCTGCAGACCGAGCCCTCGCAGCCTGCCGACGAAGAGGCTATCGAGGAGGCGGCCGCGGCCCTGGCTGCGCTGGACGCAGAGCTCGGTCGCACCACTGACCCGGTGCGCATGTACATGCGCGAGATGGGGACCGTGGAACTGCTCACGCGCGAGGGCGAGATCCGCATCGCCAAGCGCATCGAGGAAGGTCTCGATGCGGTGCGTGGTGCACTGGCGATGTACCCGGCTACCTATGATTTCATCCTGAAGGCCTATGAGCCGGTGAAGGCCGGCCAGTCGCGCCTGGTGGACGTCATCGTCGGGTTCATCGACCCGAATGCGCCGGATGTGATCGCGCAGCCGCAGAATCCTACCAAGATGGAGTTGGTCGAGGCCGACGAGAAGGCGGACGACGAAGACGAGAGAGAGGAAGGCGCCGGCGACTCCGAAGAAGAAGTGGTCGACACGGGGCCGGATCCGGAAGAGGCTGCCGCGCGATTCCTGTCCATCAGCAAGGGCTACGTGGGCATTCTCGGCTCGATCGAGAAGCTCGGCGCGAAGGAGCCGAAGACGCTGAAGGCGCGCAAGAAGCTGGCCGACGAGTTCATGGAGCTGAAGCTGTCGCCGCGCATGTTCGATGCGTTGATCCTGAACCTGCGCACGCACGTGGCGGAAGTCCGGCAGCTCGAGAAGGAGATCATGATCATCGCGGTGCGCGACGCCGGGATGCCTCGCAAGGATTTCATCTCGACCTTCCCGAAGAACGAGACGAGTGCGCGTTGGCTGCAGAAGCACGTGAAGAGTGGCAAGAAGTACTCGGCGCCGCTTGCGAAGTTCAAAGACGAGATCGAGCGACGCCAGAAAAAGCTCGAGCTGCTCGAGGTGCAGTATCACCTGTCGATCAATGACATCAAGGAAGTCAACCGTGATGTGTCGATCGGCGAGGCGAAGGCCCGGCGGGCGAAGAAGGAGATGGTGGAGGCCAACCTGCGCCTCGTGATTTCGATCGCCAAGAAATACACGAACCGCGGCCTGCAGTTCCTCGACCTGATCCAGGAAGGCAACATCGGCCTGATGAAGGCCGTGGACAAGTTCGAATATCGCCGCGGTTACAAGTTCAGCACGTATGCGACGTGGTGGATCCGGCAGGCGATCACCCGGTCGATCGCCGACCAGGCGCGCACCATCCGTATTCCGGTGCACATGATCGAGACGATCAACAAGTTGAACCGCATCTCGCGCCAGATGTTGCAGGAGATGGGCCGCGAGCCCACCCCCGAGGAGCTGGCGGTGCGGATGGAGATGCCCGAGGACAAGGTGCGCAAGGTTCTGAAGATCGCCAAGGAGCCGATCTCGATGGAGACTCCCATCGGTGACGATGAGGACTCGCATCTGGGCGACTTCATCGAGGACCAGTCGGTGGCGTCCCCGATCGACCAGGCGACGATGGAGTCGCTGCGCGAGACCACTCATTCGGTACTTGCGCAACTGACCCCTCGTGAAGCGAAGGTCCTGCGCATGCGGTTCGGTATCGACATGAACACCGACCACACGCTCGAGGAAGTGGGCAAGCAGTTCGATGTCACGCGCGAGCGGATCCGGCAGATAGAGGCAAAGGCGCTGCGCAAGCTGCGTCATCCGAGCAGGAGTGAGCAGCTACGTAGCTTCCTCATGGATGACTGACTGATATACGAGAAGACCTGATGAAAAGGCCCGGCGCTCGAAAGAACGCCGGGCCTTTTTCATTGTGGGGCCGCGCTCATCGCGCGGCAGGGGTCAGATCCCTGCCTGGCCCAGCAACGCGGCGATTTGACGCAGTAGTTGCGCGATAGCCGGGTGCTCGGCCTCGAATCGCACGGCGACAGCTTCCAGAATTTCCAGGGGCGGGGTGCCCGGCTTTGCGACGACTGCGACGGGAGGCGAGCCAGCGGCGGCCGACGAGGCCTGTGCGCCAGTGCCCTCCCTTCCCGGGGTCCCAGCGGACCCCCTACCGAGCGCGCTGTCGATGTCGCGCATGACCATTGCGAGCATCTCGCGCTCTTCTTGGTCGATGGTGCTCGAGCTGCTCAGGCGCTCGTGGACGCGCGCCAGGAGCTCGCGGAGGGTCTCTTCGGTCATGGGCGGGTCCCGTTTAAGCGGTGCGTGGACCATTCTAAACGACCCCGGCAGTGGATGCGCCCGTGGTGCATCCGGGCGTTCCGCTCACGGTACGCGCGCATGTTCAGTATTTTCTACAGAAGGTTGGCAAAGGAGGCGAGATCGCCTTTGAAATGGTCGGCGTGCGACGGGAGGTCCGAGGTGAATTGGAAGTCGGCAAAGTCGAAGCCGGGCCCTACGGTGCAGCCCACCAGGGAGTATTCGCCGAGGCTGCGAGCAGCTTGCCACACACCCGCGGGGATGACGCCCACAGACGTCTCGCTCAACTCGTGGCGCATCAGTCTGCGAGTTGTCGGATCGTACTCCAGCAATTGCAGCGGTGCGCCGGCGTAGAAGTGCCACAGCTCGTCGGCTTGCACTACATGCCAGCGGCTGAGTTGCTGCCGTTCCAACAGATAGTAGATGGTTGTAATCGCTGAACGCGAGCCGCGCGCCGTCTCGACTCGCGTAGGCGAGCGATAGATCTCGCGATACCAGCCGCCTTCAGGGTGCGGCTGCAGCGCGAGTTTGTCGATGAGGCCGGATGCGTGGCTCACGTGAGACTGGTTCCTTTCGTCTCGCGAAGGAACAGGAAGCCGATGACGGCCGTAACGCTTGCGACAATGACCGGATACCAGAGGCCGTTGTAGATGCCGCCGGTGGCCGCCACGATCGCGAATGAAGTGACCGGCAGAAAGCCGCCGAACCAACCATTGCCGATGTGATAGGGCAGTGACATCGACGAGTAGCGTATCCGTGTCGGGAACATTTCCACGAGCCACGCGGCAATCGGGCCGTAAACCATCGTTACGAGGAATACGAGATAAGCGCAGAGCGCAATGACCATCGGGTACTCGACACGCGCCATGTCGGCTTTCGCAGGATAGCCGGCGGCGCCCAGGGCCGCTTTCAGGCGCTTGCCGAAATCCTCGTTCGCCGTTTTGAAGTCGGCCGGCGACCACGTGTTACCCGCGAACGAGCCGACGTAGACAGCCTGCGCACCAGTCCCGATTCGCAGGCGTGCAACGGTTCCCGCTGGCGCGTCTTCGTTGGAATACGGCACGCCAGCCTTGGCAAGCGCTGACTTTGCGACGTCACAGGAGCGCTTGAAAGTCTTCTTGCCGATGGGATCGAACTGGAATGAGCAGTCTGCGGGATCGGCCACGACTGTCACGGGGTTCGAAGCGACCGCGGCTTCCAGACCGGGGTTGGCGTAGTGAGTCAGCCCCTTGAATACCGGGAAATAGGTGATCGCGGCGAGCACGCAACCCGCGAGGACCACGGTCTTGCGGCCGATTCGATCGGACACCGAGCCCCACACCACGAAGAAGGGAGTGCCGATCAACAGTCCGGCGGCGATGATGAGATTCGCGGCCTTGGAGTCGAGCTGCAATATCTTCTCGAGGAAGAATAGTGCGTAAAACTGACCTCCGTACCAGACCACTGCCTGGCCGGCCGTGGCGCCGAGCAGGGCGAGAATCACCAGCTTGAGGTTGGACCAGCGCCCGAAGGCTTCCGTGAGCGGCGCCTTCGAAAGCTTGCCCTGGTTCTTCAGGTCGAGGAATGCGGGTGATTCTTTCAGCTGCAACCGGATGTACACCGAGATGGCCAGCAGCAGGATGGACACGAGGAACGGGATGCGCCAGCCCCACGCCTCGAACTGATCGCCGAACGAGATCCGGCACAGGAGGATCACGACCAGTGAAAGGAACAAGCCAAACGTAGCCGTGGTCTGGATCCAACTCGTGTAGAAGCCACGACGACCCGGCGGCGCGTGCTCCGCGACGTACGTGGCGGCTCCGCCATATTCACCGCCGAGCGCGAGGCCCTGCGCAAGTCGCAAGGTGATCAACATGATCGGGGCTGCGACACCGATGGATGCGTAGCTGGGCAACATGCCGACCAGGGCGGTGGAGCTGCCCATGATCACGATCGTGACCAGAAAGGTGTATTTGCGTCCTACGAGATCACCAATGCGGCCAAACACCAGCGCTCCGAAGGGCCGGACGAAAAAGCCGGCGGCAAAGGCGAGCAGCGCGAAAATGAATCCGGTGGTCTCGTTGACGCCGGAGAAGAACTGTTTGGAGATGACGCCCGACAGCGATCCGTACAGGTAGAAGTCGTACCACTCGAAGACGGTGCCGAGCGACGAGGCGAAGATCACGCTGCGGTGGGCGCGATCGATGCCGGAAACGGAGCCGTTCTGTGCGTACTGTGCTGGTGTGGCCATGACCCCCCCTGCTGCTGTCTTTGCGACTCCCTTGGAGGGCGACTACAGCAGGTTTCGCAGGCAGCGTCAGCCCTGCAGGTGGAATTCGAACAACACCAGCTCGTCGAAGGGCTCGGCCAGGGTCATGACGCTCTGCATGCCGCTCCTGATGCTGCTGACCGGCAGCTCGGTCTCTTTCCGGCTGCCCCGCTTGCGGGCCTTGATGCGACAGCCCAAGGCGCGGGAGAACCCGTTGGTGACCTGCAGAGTCCGCGTGGGGCCGCTCTGGGTGAGCTGTACGGTCACGGTGGGATCTGGACCATCCCCATTGGTCAGCATCTTGGGGCTCGTCAGGCTGTCACCGTTGGCGGTAAACGACACGAAGAGCTGCTGTCCCACCTTGATGGTTACGGAGTCTTCGGGAACGTCGGCACGCGTGGTACCGGCAACTGCCGCCACGAGAGTAATCAACGCGAAAAAAAAACTGCGCCGATTCATAACCCCTCGGTATCCGGCAGACCGCGTCTTCGCACTGCAGCATAAATGCTACGCAACCTTGGCAGGCAAGGGAACCAAAATGAGGGTAACCGGTGTCATTTTCGCTACGACCGCTGTAATCGCTATAAGGCGGATTGGACCCGAATGCGGGGATACCGTAGAACGAATCCCCATCCCACGGCAGGAACACGGAACGACATGGATAAGATTGACCATCGGATCCTGACGTCTCTGGAAGACGACGCTCGCCAGTCTTTCGCCGAGCTGGGTGAGCAGGTCGGGCTCTCCAAAACCCCATGCTGGCAACGCGTCAGAGACCTGGAACGCTCAGGTGTGATCCGGGGCTACCGCGCGGAGATCGATTCCGCCCAGCTTGGGCTGAAGGTGGAGGCGTTCGTGCACGTCACCTTGAGCTCTGTCCAACACGTGGAGTTTGAGGCGGCGGTGCTACAGCATCCGGCGGTCCTCCAGTGCTTCACCACGGCCGGCCAGGCTGACTATCTCATGCACGTCCTGGTGGCCGGCATCTCGGAACTCGACCGCCTGCTGCGCATGGAGATTTCGCAAATGCCAGGAGTGCAGAGGATCGAAACCACGGTGTGCATGAAGACCGTCAAGCACCGCGCATCCATCACGGGGTGTCTGCGTTAAACAACTGTGAGCTTCGGTCACCAACTTCCCGCCTTTGGTCCAATGGTTATAAACCGCTGTGCTTTCTAACATCTCCTTCACTCAAGGAGTCAAGCGGAAGCCAGAGGAATTCGCGCACGGAGGAGCTGGCAAGGGTACGCGCGGCATTCAGCGGAACGACTCGAAGCGGGCTGCGACTGGCTGCCAGCCAAGGAATTCGCAAGGAGCCGCCGTACCCCCGCCAAGGATTTTACGACCCGCTGTGCTCGGCGCCAGCGGATTCTGACTCGGAATCGGAATCAGACTCTGACTCTGACGCGCCACCGCTCAGGGACAGAGCGGTCGCGGCTTCGCCGTTGACCAGTCCCTTCCAGGAAACGCCCTGCCCTTTGCGTTTGCCCTTCTCGGTCAGCTTCACCCCATCCGGAGAAAGCGTGACCATATACGGCTTGCCGTCAATATCAATCTCGCGCTTCAGCAGCTTGTCAAGCTTGGTAGCCATTTCACCCTCATTAGAATCCGTCGAAAAAGGATTTTACCGCACTCAGGCAAACCGGCGGAACGAGACCGGCATGATACGCCTGGAGAACGGCCATGGCGCCACCATCGCTTGCGCCACCGGCCACCGCGTTGGCGGCTGTCAATGCTTTTGCAGCCGCAAATCCTTTTTTTAAATCGGCATACGGGTCGCCGCTCGTGACGGCGGAATCGACATCCAGGATGGTGAGCGATGTGCGCGGCACATTCGCTGTCCAGTAACCCTGCATCAACTGGGTATTCAGAAAGAAGACAGTCGGATCCTGGTCGCCGGCACACAGCAGCAGCGGCGCTGTCGCAATCCAATTGCGCAGGTCGTTGGTCTTCAGAGCCTGGCGCAGTGTGTTGGTGGGCGATGCGGCGGGAACTCCTGTTGAGACCGTCGGGAAACCGCCATCGGGGGCCGCCTGGGCATCGCGCAGATACGCGAGGCGGTACGTGTTGGTGACGAGGTTGGGACTGCCGAACCCTTGCGCGAATATCGGAGCCAATGCGGCCGGGGTGGTTGCGGGAGTGATCGATGCGAACTCGGGAGCCGGTGGCGTGCTGCTGAACAGGGCGCTCTTCGGCAGATCACCGGCCGCATACAGACTGCTCAGTGGCGTTGCGCTCGGCAGCAGCGAGGCGATATTGGGCGCGTATTGCGCCTCGAACACATCCGTCGTGTTGGTATAGATGTTGCTGTAAGCGTGCTGGTAGCTCTCCACCAGTAACGTGAAGTTGAGCGTACCGCTCGTATTCACCCGGCCCATGAATATCGCATCGCCGAAGGCCGCGAGCGCATAGGGACCCGACATCGGGGCAGCTGCGGTCACGGTCATTCCAGCGGCCTGCATGGCTTTTTGTGCCGCCATGGCCACGAATCCACCCTGCGAATAGCCGGTCACGAACAACTTGTGATTGTCGGTGACACTCGTGGCGGAGGTTACGGGCAGCGCGCTGCGGGCGGCGGTCACCACATCGATCATCTCTTTCGACTGCTGATCTGCATTCAGATAGGGGTGGTAGCCGAGGTTCGAGGTGTCGTAGCCGGCGTAGTTGGGAGCCACGACGATGTAGCCGCGTGATGCAAACACCGCGGCGAGCAGCACGCCCTCGGTGGCATTCGAGTTCCTCAGCATTGCAATGTTGTAGGTTTTGTCGGCGTTCGTCCCATGTGCATAGACGACGATCGGAAGCGGTCCCTGACAGGAAGGATCGCTGCCTGTCGGAACCATCAGCGCACCAGATGCCGTGGCCGGCTCGTTTTGCCCACCAACTGTCTCGTACGACAGCTGATATACGTCCAGCGAGCATTTAGGGGTGTAGGCGAGGCTCAACAATACCTTGCCCACATCATTACCCCCGAGAAGGGCGAGAAGGTCGCTCGTCGAGTAGGACGCCAGCAGGGCCGGCGGTTTGGTCAGCAACGCTCCACGCTGCGGCTGCGTTTGCGGAGCCGGAGTCGGCATCGAATTGGAATCGGAAGCGCTATCTTTGCCTCCGAAGTTACAGGCGCTGAGGAGCACCAGGCTGATCAGCAATGGGCACGGACGAATCGCGCGCAACATGCAGCACCTTTGAGAGAATCCGGTCTACTGCGTACAACAAGAACTCGCGAGCGATCGCAAAGGTTCTGCGCAGAAGCGCTAGAATCGTGCCAAGGTGCTGGAAATGTCTGCCTGGCTCGGCCGCGAGGCCGTTGCCGTTGTCAATCCTGACGGCCGTGGGCCCTTCGTACTCGTGTGCGATCACGCGTCGAACTGGGTGCCGCTGTCTCTAAACGGACTGGGCTTGCCGTCGGGGGAGCTGGAGCGGCATATCGCCTGGGATCCCGGCGCGCTCGAGCTGGCCGGGTTACTGTCGGGCCTGCTGGACGCACCGCTCGTGCACGCTACCGTGTCCCGCCTCGTTCTGGACGTGAATCGCGATCCGACGCATCACGGCTCGGTCGTCACGACCAGTGAAGACACCGTCATTCCGGGAAACCGCGAGCTTTCGGTGGAGGAACGCTCGCGACGGGTTCAGTCCATCTACGAGCCGTACCATCAGGCGCTTGCGCGCATGATCGAACGTTGCGCCCCGCGCAATGCTGCACTTCGGGTGGTGTCGATTCACAGCTTCACGCCGGTGTACCGGCAGGAGCGCAGGCCGTGGCACATTGGCGTGCTGTCGGGAGATGATCGCCGGCTTGCGCAACCGTTGCTCGAGTTGCTGCGCGCCAGCGGCGATCTTCATGTTGGAGATAACCAGCCGTATGCGCCGACGGCTGGGGTCTATCACACGCTCGACAGGCATGCTTCCCCGCGGAAGTTGCGCTCGGTACTGCTCGAAGTGCGGGCGGACCTCATCGGCGACGACAAATCGCGCAATGAGTGGGCTTTGCGGCTCAGTCGGGCGCTGGAGGCCATTCATTGATGGGCGCTCTCCCGGTAGACTGCCGCAGTTCGGCGAGTCCTAAGCCTATTCTAAAAATGACCGGTCACTTGATGAACAAACCAGCCGATGCAAGCCCACGCGAGCATGCCGTTGAGATTCGCTTTGGCCAGGCGGGCCTCGTGCAGCTGAGGCTCCATACTACGGACCCGGGCTCCATCCTGGATGAGCTGACCGGGCGCACGGCTACCGCGCCGCACTTTTTCGAGCGAACGGCGGTATGTCTGGATCTGAGCTTGCTCGCGAAGCCACCGGAGGTGGAAGAGATTCGCGCCGTCATCGAGATCGTGCGCCGGGCTGGAATGTTGTCGGTCGGCTTCGCCCAAGGCGGTGCTTCGGTGGAGGCGTTGGCGATTGAGCTGGATCTTCCTGTGTTTACGCACATACGCGCGCCGAACAAACCCCTCCCGGTGGTGCAAGCTGCACCTGCTCCCGAACCTGCGTTGCCCGCTCTCATGCAGCATCAACCGGTACGATCGGGCCAACGCGTGTACGCTCGCAATCGCGATCTGATCGTCACGGCGACGGTTGCCGCTGGAGCGGAAGTGATGGCGGATGGTTGTGTGCATATCTATGGGCCGCTGCGGGGGCGCGTCATGGCTGGTGTTCACGGCGACACGGAGGCGCGTGTGTTCTGCCAGGCGTTCAACGCAGAGCTGGTATCGATCGCCGGCGTGTTCCGTGTGTTCGAGACGATCCCTGCGGACCTGGCTGGAGTGCCCGTTCAGGCGTGGCTGGCAGGGGAAGATTTGCGTCTCGCCAAAATTGGCGAATAAAACGAGGGTGCAACACATGCGAAAGAGGAGTCCCAAGCATTGACCGAGATCATCGTTGTCACTTCCGGCAAGGGGGGCGTCGGGAAGACGACCACCTCTGCGAGCCTTGCCTGCGGGCTCGCACGCCGCGGTAAGAAGGTCGCCGTGATCGACTTCGACATCGGGCTGCGCAATCTCGACCTGATCATGGGTTGCGAGCGGCGCGTGGTCTATGACTTCGTCAACGTCATCCAGGGCGAATGCACGCTCCGGCAGGCGTTGATCAAGGACAAGCGGCTCGACACGCTGTACGTGCTGGCGGCCTCGCAGACTCGTGACAAGGAAGCCCTCTCCTCCGAAGGCGTTCGCCGTGTGTTCGATGAGCTCACGGCCGACGGCTTCGATTTCATCGTGGCCGACTCGCCCGCCGGAATCGAAAAAGGCGCGCACCTGGCGATGTATTTCGCCGATCGCGCAGTGGTCGTGGTGAATCCCGAGGTGTCCTCGGTGCGGGACTCGGATCGGATCCTCGGCCTTCTGTCGAGCAAGACGCTGCGTGCGGAGCAAAACAATGGGCAGGTGAAGGAACACTTGCTGCTGACTCGCTACAGTCCAAAGCGGGTCGCAACGGGTGAGATGATGAGTGTCGGTGATGTAAAGGAGATTCTCGGGCTCGACGTCGTCGGCGTAGTGCCCGAATCCGCAGATGTGCTGGCCGCGTCCAATGCCGGCATCCCGGTCATTCTCAATGAGGACAGTGACGTCTCGCGTGCATATGAAGACGCTGTTGCACGTCTACTCGGTGAGACTGTGCCATTGCGCTTCGTCGATGAACCAAAGAGAGGGTTCTTCGCACGCATGTTCGGAGGCTGATATGGGGCTTCTTGCTTTATTTCGCCGCTCGCCCCCCTCCGCTCATGTCGCGAAAGAGAGGTTGCGCATCATTGTGCAGCAGGAGCGCAACGCACGGGGGGGTGGACCGGATTACCTGCCGCTTTTGCGCCGTGAGCTGCTGGAAGTGATCCGTAAGTACGTCAACGTCGACCCGGCTGCGGTCCAGATCAATGTGGAGCGCGAGGACGGCCAGGAGGTGCTGGAATTCTCCGTAGCCCTTCCTGAAAAGGCGCGCTGATTGCTCGAATTGGCGAGTCCGGCTCCGCTGGCGCCCGGCCGGCTGCGATTGCTGGAGCCCGACGGCAGCTCGGAGTCCGAGCTGCTGAAGCGATTGATCGACGGTACGTACGACAAGCCGTTTATCGAGGACTGCGGTCCTCTGCGGTACCTGCACTTCGACCTGGACAACGTGCAGAGCGTGATGCGGCACGACGACCCCGATGCCCTTTGCCTGGCCTATACGCGGAAGATGATGACCTTTCTGCTGTTCAACGCTGAGCCGCGGCGCATTTTGCTGCTGGGTCTTGGCGGGGGGTCGCTGGCTAAGTTTTGCTATCGGCACCTGCCCGGTGCGCAGATCACGGTGCTCGAGATCGATCCGAACGTGTTGGCACTGCGCGAGGAGTTCCAAGTGCCACCGGACGATGAGCGCTTTCGTGTGGTTCAGGGCGACGGTGTGGCGTACATCGGCGGGGGCGCGCCGCGGACAAATTCCGAACGCCCAGCGCGTGAAGACGTGATTCTCGTAGACGCATGCGACCGCGACGGCCTCTCGCCGACGCTGGCGGCGCCTGACCTCTACGCGAACCTCAGGCGGCGACTCGCCGTGGGTGGCGTGTTGGTCATGAACGTCTGCGGCGAGCCTGAGGAGATCGAAAGCCACATTGCCCGGATCCGGGGCGTCTTTGGCGAGCGGCTCATCAGCCTGCCCGCCAAAGAGGACGGCAATCTGATCGTGATGGGGTTCCGGACCGAGCCCAGCGAATGGGATGGCGCGGAGCTGGACAGGCGCGCTCGCGGGCTGGAGGAGCGGTTTGGGCTGGCTTTCCCGCGCTACGTGCGCCAGCTGGTCTACGGGATGCGCGGCGCTCACACGCTTTGAGCTGCCGGGTTGAGCTGCCGGGGGATTTGGGCTGCGTCGGCAATTTGACCCGCACCGGCGTGCCCCGGCTCAAATCCGCGGACTGAAAAGCGCCCGTCGGGAGGCGGTAACACACCGGTGCGAGTCGGTTGGATTCCTACCCGCTCGATGCCTCGCGGGTCGAGCTCGCTCCAATGTGGAGACGTTGGGAAGGTGGATCCTTAGTTCCGTCGTCGGGACACAGCATCGCGCATCCATGCTGAGCAGAACCTGAACGAGGCAGAGCGACTCGTCGAAGCGCAAGATCTTGTCGAGAGTGAGCTTCGCGGCACACAGGTCCTTGTGATGCTCGAGCCGCGCCGCGCCCGGGCCACGCGTGGTGATGTCTTTATCAACATGGGAAATAGTCCCACACAGACGCGTGCCTGCGCACCCAGGTATTTCTTTAGCTCGCCGCGGGTGAGTCGCGGTCGAACTGGGAGAAGCCACTGTAGTTCCAAGGGCGTACTGCCAGGACAAACGCAACGCCGTTCCGCTTCTGGGTCGTGGAGCGGTCGCGCTCGATGATCTCGGCGCACTCGCGTGAGGCTCCCCTCAGGGCTCGCTTGAGTTGCACCAACGCTTCCTCGGACACCCGTCCACCGTGAAAGAAGAATTCTTCTTGAGGACCGGCGAAGGGGCTGGCGAAGAATTCGCGCAACAGTTTCTGGTGGATGTATTTCTGCACGGGCCCGCCGGGCCGCCAGCTGAAATGGCGGCTGACGAGCAGGCGCACGCGATTCCCCGGCTGCAGCTCGATCACTTTGAGGCGGTCGAGCCGGATGAGGTATTGCAGGGCTTCGCGCTCGTTGAAGCGGTAATCCTGGATCACCTCCTCGAAGGGCGTGCGCAGGAGCACCAGCCAGGTCATGAAGAGCAGCTTGGGATCGGACACCACCTCGCTTTCCTGGGCCAGTGTCAGTTGACTGGTGGGGGCCGCGCGGTCTGCCGCCCGGTCCAGGATGTCCCGCAGGCCCAGGCCGATGAGCTCGCAGATCTGGTCAACGCGGTGCAGTGACAGGTCCTGCGTCGAGAACAATCGCTTCACGCTGGCCACGCTCAATTCCAGCTTCTGCGCGACATGGGTGTACGTGTGCCCGCTTTCGCGCAGGGCTTTTTTTAGCTCGGCGACGATTTGTGCGCGCTGTGCCAAAAGAGGTCTCCTAGCGGGCTCTGGCGCTTTACGGTATCACGTGGTAATACCTTTCGGCCAATTCTCCGCCACTTGCCACACCGAAGTGGCGACATGCGTGACCATGCTGGAAATTAGGGCCTGCACAGTTCACCGCAGCGTGCGGTTCGAAGGGAAGGAGCTATGAAGAGCCCGAACGACCTTGGCCCGCGGATAGTGAGATTCCTGTTCCGGATCGTCCTGAGGCCGCTGTTTCGTGTTGAGCTCAGTGGCGATCCGCGGGAGTTCGCGAACGAGCGCACTCTGATCGTGGCCAACCACGAGTCCTTCCTGGATGGTGTGCTGCTCGGCGGCTTCCTGCCGGTGGGCGCCACTTTCGTGGTGCATGCCCAGGTGACGAGCAAGTGGTACTTCCGCTGGCTGTTGAAGTACGTCCCACACCTGGCGGTGGACTCGGCCAGCCCTCTTGCCATGAAGCTCATCTGCAGACTCGTTGAGACAGGGACGCCGGTGGTCATCTTCCCGGAAGGCCGACTGACCATCACGGGGTCTCTGATGAAGGTGTACGACGGCGCCGCGTTCGTTGCCGCCAAGACGGGCGCGACCGTGGTGCCGGTCCGTATAGAGGGCTCGGGGCGCAGTTACTTCGGGCGGCTGGCGGGAATCTATCCGCTCAGGCTGTTTCCCAAGATCCGGATCATGATTCAGCCGCGCCGGCAGATTCCAATGCCGCAGCTTCCGTCGGCAAAGCTTCGTAGACGCCGCGCGGGCGAGATGATGCGCCGGATCCTGCTCGACATGCTGGTTGCCACTCGACCCCGGCGTACGCTCTTCCAGGCCTTTCTGGATGCGAAGGCGACGTTTGGGGCGGGCTACAAGCTCGTGGAGGACGTACGGCTGCGGGAAGAATCGTATGGCTCGCTGATGCGCATGGCGCTCGGCCTGGGTCGCCTGATGAGCTCCGCAACCCGGCCGGGCGAGATCGTCGGTGTGATGACGCCGAACGCGGCTCCTACGCTCGGCTTGGTTCTTGGACTTTCAGCGACCGGGCGCGTGCCGGCGATGTTGAATTACACAGCCGGAGCGGAAGGTCTGCGTGCAGCCTGCACCGTCGCCCGGATCTCCAACATCGTCACCTCACGATCATTCCTCGAGAAGGCACGCTTGACGCAGCTCGTGGAGCAGCTTCCCAACATCCGCGTGCACTACCTGGAGGATATGAAGGACCGGGTGGGCTTCTCGGACAAGCTCTGGATCGTCTGGCGCCGGTTCTTTTCGGGCTCGCTGGGCTCGAGTCAGCAACCGGAGGATGCGGCGATCGTGTTGTTCACTTCGGGATCGGAAGGCCGGCCGAAGGGAGTCGTGCACTCGCACAATTCCCTGCTGTCGAATGTCGCGCAGATCCGCGCGGTCGCGGATTTCACGCCGCTCGACAAATTCATGATTGCGCTGCCCGTGTTTCATTCGTTCGGGCTCACCTGCGGCATCGTCATGCCGCTGGTGTCGGGCTGTAAAGCGTTTCTGTATCCCAGCCCGCTGCACTACCGGATCATTCCGGAGCTGGTGTACGACCGCAATTGCACGGTGCTGTTTGGAACTTCGACGTTCCTGGGCAACTACGGCAAGTTTGCGCATCCTTATGACTTTGGGCGCCTGCGATATGTCGTGGCGGGCGCGGAGAAGCTCTCGGAGGATGTGCGCCGCCTGTGGATAGAGAAGTTTGGCATCCGCGTGCTCGAAGGCTATGGGGTCACCGAGTGCGCCCCCGTGATCGCAGTCAACGTGCCCATGGCCTGCCGCATCGGCAGCGTTGGGCAGCTCGCGCCGGGGATGCGATACGAGCTCGAGCCTGTGCCGGGCATCGAGAACGCGGGCGTGCTGCACGTTACCGGTCCGAACGTCATGAAGGGCTATCTTCTCTACGAGAAGCCCGGGGAGATTCAGCCGCCCGAGTCTATTCACGAGGGATGGTATTCGACGGGCGACATCGTGCATGTCGATGAGGATGAGTTCGTTCACATCCGTGGGCGGGTGAAGCGGTTCGCGAAGATTGCCGGAGAGATGATTTCGTTGGAGGTGGTAGAGCGGCTTGCGGCTGTTGCCTCTGCCGGATTCGCGCATGCGGCGTCGACTCGCAGTGATGCCGCGAAGGGCGAAGCGCTGGTGTTGTTTACTACGGATCCGGGCTTGCGCCGTGAACAGCTGGGGGCCGCTGCCAAGAGCTCGGGCGCGCCGGAGCTTGCCGTGCCGCGCGTCATTCAGTTCGTGAGCGAGATCCCGCTGCTCGGGACTGGTAAGACCGACTACGTGCAGTTGAAGAAGCGCGCCGAGGCAACCGCTGCTGCGGCGAGCGCTGCCTGAGCTGACCCACTGGCTGACAATGAAGGATATGTCGAAGATGGATTCCAAACAGTCTGGAGTTTTGTGGTCGCGCGGCCTGATGGCGGTTCTCGCAGCTCAGTTTTTATCGGCGATGGCGGACAACGCGTTGTTGTTCGGAGCACTCGCGCTGTTGCGCATCGACCGCTACCCCGCCTGGACCGAGCCGCTGCTGCAGGAGTTTTTCGTAGGCGCCTACATCATCCTGGCGCCCTTTGCCGGTCCGTTCGCGGATGCGTTGCCGAAGGGCCGGGTGATGTTGATCTCGAATGGATTGAAGCTCGGCGGCGCCCTCGGGATGTGGCTGGGACTGAATCCATTCCTCACCTATGGCCTGGTGGGTGCGGGCGCCGCAGCCTATTCACCGGCCAAGTACGGCATTCTCTCTGAGCTGGTGTCGGCGGACCAACTCGTCAAGGCCAATGGGTTGCTGGAGTCGTCCACCATTGCTGCCATCCTGGCTGGTGCGATCGCGGGCGGTGCGCTCGCGGACTGGAGCGTGTGGGGTACCTTGGGTGTCGTCACCGCCTGTTACGGCGCTGCCGCCGCCGCCAACTTGCTCATCCCGCGGCTGCCGCCGGCTCATGTCTTGACCTCGTTCTCGCTGGGGTCAATGCTGCGGGACTTCGGCACCGCTGTCCGTGTCATGGTGAAGACGCCGGACACGCGTTTCTCCATGGTTGGAACCAGCTTGTTCTGGGGAACGGGGGGTACCATGCGATTTCTGCTGGTGGCCTGGGTACCCGTCGCGCTGGGAATTACCAACAACAAGATGCCGGCATTCCTCAACGCGATGGTGGCGGTCGGCATCGTCATCGGTGCAGGATTGGCGGCCAAGTTTGTAACGCTCGAGAAGGCTGACCGCGCGGTGCCAGCGGGTGTGCTCATCGGGGTCGCGGTATGCATCCTGGCTGTTACAACCAACATGCCGGCGGCGTTCGCTGTCATGGCGCTGGTCGGCGCTTGTGGCGGATTCTTCGTAGTGCCGTTGAACGCGCTGCTGCAGGAGAGAGGGCGGGAGAGTGTCGGCGCGGGACACGCCATTGCCGTGCAGAATCTCGCTGAAAATAGCGCCATGCTGGTGATGATCGGGCTGTATACGCTGGCGGTTCGGGCGGGGACGCCGATTGTCGGCATTGCGGGAGTGTTCGGTGCGGGACTCGCGGTCGCGATTGGGTGGCTGTGGGTGCATCGGGTGCGCAGCCGCGGTGGGCATCCCGTGCGAGTACCCTAGAAGAGGGAGGTTACGCGGGTCAGCTCAGGATCGGTGAGTTGGAATTCGAAGATCGCCAGGTCGTCGCGCATGTGGGTGCCGGAGCGCGTGCCGGTGAGCGGTACCACGCCGATCTGGGTCAGAAAGCGGAACAGGATTTGCGCCGCGTTGCGCTGGTATTTGTCAGCCAGGGCGGTGACCGTGCGGTGGCTCAGGATGTGTGGATTCGCGGAGAGCGTCCAGAAGCTTTGATAAATGATGTTGCGCTTGCGGCAGTACACACGCAGATCGTGGTCGTAGCGGGTATCGGCATGGAATCTGTTCTGCAGGACCGCCGGCTTGATACGAGCTTCGTTGTACAGTGACTCGAGTTGCCGCAGCTGGTAGCAGTTGCTGATTCCGAGTTGCCCTGCCTTGCCGGCGTCGACCAGGGCCTCCATCGCCTGCCAGACTTCGTGGGTTTGCCTCGCTGTCGGTAGCGGCGAATGCAGGACCAGGCAGTCGAGGCGTTCGGTTCGCAGGTTCTGGAGCGAGACCTCGCAGGACTGCGCAACTTGTTGGTGAAGCGGGGCTGCAGGGTCGTACGGAATGCGTTGCGGGTCCTGGCCGGACAGCGGTGTGAATTTCGTCTGCAGGTATAGATCGTCGCGCGTCAGGCCTGGCGCGAGGGCCGCAGCTATGCCCGTACCCACACCGGCTTCTTCATAGTGCTTGGGCTGGCAGGCGGTATCGAGACCGCGAAATCCGTGGCGGATCGCGGTCGCGACCAGGTGTTCGGTGTCGGCTTTCTTCCAGGCGGTCCCGTAGAGGATCTGCGGCATTCTGATGCCGGTTGCGCAAGTGAAGCTGTCCACCGGCTCTCCTCGCTGGGAAGGTAAACTGACCCGCGGAGTGTAAATCTTCCCGAGTGGGAACAGGCCACCCGGGAATAGGCCACGGGAATATATGCCCAGCGGACAATATAAAATAGCGGTTTTGGGAGCCGGCGCGATCGGCTCGATCATTGGCGCGCACCTGGCCCGGGCTGGGCATTCGGTCGCTATGCTGGCTCGCGGCCGGCGAGCGGAGCACGTGGCCTCGCAGGGTCTTGTGATCTGCGGGCTGGCGGAATTTTCGATTCCGGTGCACGTTCTGCGCGATCCTGCACAGCTGAGCAGCGCGGATGTGCTGATCGTCGCTACGAAGACGCCGGGGACAGCGGAGGCACTGGCTAACCTGCGTCACGTGGACATCGGGTTGGCCTTTTCGATCCAGAACGGGCCTTTGAAGAACGAGCTCTTGTCTGCAACCTTCGGGGCTGACCGGGTGCTGGGCTCACTGGCCGATACCAGCGGGGAGATGTTGGCCGACGGCCGGGTGCTGTTCACTCGCAACGTCAACATTCTGTTGGGTGAGCTGTCTGGTGGCGAAAGCTCGCGGGCACGCGACGTTGCCGCGACGATAGACTCATCCGGAGTACGCTCAACCGCTGTGCCCGGCATTTTGAGTGTGGAGTGGTCGAAGTTCGTAACGTGGGTGGGTATGTTCGCGTTGGCGGTGATGACCCGCTCGGTGACCTGGCGCTATATGACCGATCCGGATGCGGCGTTGGTACTGGTGAGGCTCACGCGTGAAATGGGCCATCTGGCTCAGGCGCTCGGAATCGAACTGACGGATAAGGCGAACCTCCCGGCCGCGAGCCTTTGCAGTGGCACTGAGGAAAGTGCCGTGCAGATGGTCGTAGGGGCAGGTCGCGTGTTCGAAGCACGCGCGCCGGAGCATCGTTTGTCGGCGTTGCAGGACCTGAGTGCGGGGCGCCCGCTCGAGGTTCACGAGACATTGGGCTATGCCTTGCGGAAGGCGGCCGAGCGCGGCATTCCGATGCCGCTGCTCGATGGTTTCTATCGTGTTATTTCGACTATGGAGCGCATCAGGCAGGCTACGCCGGCTTCTTAGCCCGACGGGGCTTGAACCATCGGGCGTCGGCCACCTTCCTGCCTCTGCGCCAGACGGAATCGATATTGTCCACGGCGGAAATGTCCTTGGAAGGGTCGCCGTCCACGACGAGCAGATCGGCCAGCTTTCCAGGAGCGATGATGCCGCGGTCGTCAAGATGAAGGAGCGCGGCTGCATTCTTCGTGGCGGTCTGGATTGCCTGTAGAGGCGTCAGCCCCGCATCGGTCAGGAGCTTCAGTTCCCGATGCTCGGCGAAGCCCGCTATGCGCAAGGGAGTCCCGCCCGAATCCGTTCCAAACCCGATGTTGACGCCTGCGTCGAACAGGGCCTTCACGTTCTTCATGTTCGTTGCAAGCGCCTGCTTTTCGCTGGCCAGGGTCTTGGTGTCGGCGAGAATCCTGGTCCGCCACGCTGTGCCACTCAGCTGCGCGGCGAGGGATGGTTGCAGGCTGCGGCGAAAGAATGGTTGCTGCAACCACTCTGGGTGCTCGGCATAGATGTAGAAAGACTCGTCGAGGCCGAGCGTCGGGATGTACCAAGCGCCGCGACTCTTGATCGACTGGGTGAAGTCGGAATCCACGGCCTTGTCGCGGACCCCATGCGCCAGGATATCGACGCCATTACCGACCAATTGTCTGGCATCGTCCAGGTAGTACACGTGCGCGGCGACCCGCAGACCATTTGCATGTGCTTCGTCGATGACGGCCTTGTAAAGTTCGGGATTCATCTTGGTCGCAAATCTGCCGTGCATGTCGTCCACCCAGATCTTGAGCAGGTCCGGATGGCGCTGTGCGGTTTCTCGCACCTGTGAGCGGGCTTCTTCGGGGGTCGAGGGTCTATAGACCTGGATGTCCAGGGATGACGGGGGCGCGCTATTGGCGGCGCCAAAGCCTTTGTCGGCACCGAACAGGTCGGCGGTTCGGGTTGCGCCGCTGTGAGCCTGGGGCTGGACATCGTAGAACGGCTTGAGGTTCAGACCAAGGGAGGTGACGGTGGTCACTCCGTAGGCGGTGTACTGCTTCAACTGGCGCAGGATGTTGGCGCGGGTGATGTTGTTGCCGGAGGCGGTGGTTCCCTTGACCAGGCCCACATGCGAGTGGTTGGAAATGAGGCCAGGGAGCACCGTCTTACCGGTGAGCTTGATGATGGTCGTGTTGGGTGGGGGCTTGATGGCAGCGCTGCTGGCGGGCTGGCCGTCGGGCTCGGCGTTGATTGCCGTGATCCTGGACCCGGTGATGAGAATGTCAGCGTGCTCGCGAGGCGGGCCGCCGTTGCCGTCGATGACACGAACGTCGCGCAGCATGATCGGTGGCGAATGGACGGCCTTCGCGCAACGAGGCGCCAAAGTCAATGCAACGAGACCCAGGATCGCGAAGCTGAGGGCCGGTATCCGGATGTTCATGGGAAAGCTCGTGAGTGCGCCCGCGATGCTAGCATGCGCGGGTAAATCGAAGGCACGATCCGGCGCATGCTCCCCGTGAATGACTCTTCAGGTGATCCTGCCCGCAGGCTGCGGCAGGCTTTCGGTGACTCCCTCTACAGCGCGGCCGAGCGGGTGGCTGGTAGCGGCAATGTGCTCGAGGTTCGCGTCCTCCAGGCAGGCAGCGTAGTGACTGGGATCGTGGGCGCGGACGCTGCAGATGCTCAGCGCCTGGCCAGATTTCGGGTCTACATTCGAAATCTGACTGCCAATATGGAGGGGGAATGCAGCTGCGGCGAACGCGGAGTCTGCGTTCACGTTGCAGCAGTGTCGATCGTGGCGGCGAGGACGATGAACCCGGATGCTGCAGATGGGCAGCGCCGGGATAGTCGGCCTGTTCGGGCGGGAGGCGCTGATTCCGGCGTTGCACCGCGGGGCCCTACGACTTTGCCGTTGGACGCTGCCTCGACGCGGCGCCAACGAAACGGCTTGCCCTTACAAAGCGCCCCTGCGCAGCAGCTGTGTTATCTGCTCGAGAAGGTGGCTACCGGCGGCGCCGGTGCGTTTAGCGAAATTCGAGTGTCGGTCTGGGTGGCTCAGAGGGGAGCCGATGTTGGAACGATCATACCGGGCAGTGCGTGCGCGTTCGCGCCTCGATTTTCGCGAGGTGTGCCGTCTGCTGGCACTGGACTCGAGTTTCCTCGCTATGTCGATGGTGTGGACCGGGAAATTCTGCAGGTCCTGGCAGCAGGCTTTGATGGACCCTGGATGCTGCGCGGTGAGGTTGGGGCCGGGCTGTTGCTGCGGATTGCGGCCACAGGTCGCTCCTTTTGGCAGTCGCTTCAGGGGCGGCCTTTGCATGGCGGCCCGCCGCGCACGCTGGCTTTTGCCTGGAAGATGCTGCCCGGCGGAGAGCAGACTCTGAGCTGGGAGGCCGCAGAGTCGCTCGACGTCGTATCGAACGTGGAGCCGCCTGCTTATATCGACTCAGTGTCGAATGAGGCAGGACGGGTTGATTTGAGGTGGCCTGTGGACCTGCTGCGCGAGCACGCGCAACGTGCCGCTGTTGCACCGGAGCAGGTGGCAGCAGTGAACGCTCGGATCGACGAGGTTGCCGGCAGTTTGCCCTTCCCTCGTTTGCGGAGCGTGTCGGCGCTTGCGCAGGCACTGATGGATTTGAAGCCACGTCTGGTGCTGTCCGCTGGCGAACAGGCTGTAGTCTACTTTATCTACAACGGCGTTCCTGTTGATAGTCGCAGGCTGCCCGCGGGACGGGAGACGGTGCGGCTGATGGTCGGGGATTCGCTGTGCGAGATCCCTCGTGACATCGAGCGGGAACGGTCGTTTGAGTCACAACTGGCCGAGGTGCTCGGAACGGTTCCGGAAGATCGGTCGGCGTGGCTTGCGTTCATCATGGGTGGAGTACCGGCGCTGCAGACTGCAGGCTGGGAGGTAGCGGTTGATGAGCGCTTCCCCTATCGGGTGGTGACAGCACAGCAGTGGTACGGGGACCTGGGAGCGGATCTGCGTCAGTCGGCGTGGTTCAATCTGCGCCTGGGTGTGATGGTTGACGGCCGGCCGGTCAATCTGCTGCCGGCGTTGACCCGCTATCTTCAATCTTCGCTGGGGGGGCAGCCTGGAGCCGACGGTGACGCCGATGCAGCGGGATGTCGCATCGGGGAGTTTTGGCTCGTGCGGCTGGACGACGGACGTTATCTGCCCATCGCACTGGAGCGGATTCGACGCATTGCCAACACGTTGGTGGAGCTGTTTGACCGCGACGGCTTGAATACTGAGGAGGCATTGTCTCTGCCCCGAAGTCAGGGTGGCCGGCTCGCGCAGCTCGCCATAGAGTTGAACGGGCCGACGCTGACTTCGGACGATGCACGGCTAGCGGCGTTGATCGAGGACCTGAAGAGCTTTTCGGGCATTCGGGCGTTGCCGGCGCCCGCGAATTTTCGGGGCGAGCTGCGGCCCTACCAGCAGGAAGGGCTCGGGTGGCTGCAGTTTCTGCGCAGATTCAAGCTGGGTGGGATCCTGGCTGACGACATGGGCCTGGGAAAGACCGTGCAGACCATCGCTCATGTCGCGCTGGAGATCGAAAACGCACGGTTGAGCAAACCTGTTCTGATCGTTGCGCCGGTCAGCGCGCTGGGCAACTGGCAGCATGAGTTCGCCCGCTTCGCTCCCGGCCTGAGCGTCTGCACCTGGCACGGCGCGCAGCGGAGAAAATCGAGACCTAAGCTCAACGAGTCGCAGGTGATCATTACCGCCTATCCGTTGCTGCTGATCGACAGCGAGATTCTGCTGGCTCGGGAATTCGGCCTGGTGATCCTCGATGAGGCGCAGATGATCAAGAATCCGGGCGCGAAGGTAGCGCAGATGGCTCGTGCCTTGCGCGCGGAGTGCCGGTTATGCCTGAGCGGTACGCCGGTCGAGAATCACCTGGGCGAGCTGTGGTCGTTGTTCGATTTCCTGCAACCCGGATTGTTGGGCGATGAGCGGCACTTCCAGCGGCATTATCGTACGCCCATAGAGAGAAATGGTGACCGCGGCCGCGCGGAAGCCTTGAGTGCACGGCTGGCGCCTTTTCTTTTGCGTCGGACGAAGGATTCGGTCGCGAAGGAGCTGCCGCCGAAGGTCGAGATAATCGAGTCGATTACGCTGGATGATCGGCAGCGGGATTTCTACGACGGTGTCCGGCTGGCCATGCATCAGCGCATACAGGAAGTGGTTCGTCAGCAGGGGCTGGCGCGGAGCCAGATCACCATATTGGACGCCTTGTTGAAGCTTCGGCAGGTGTGTTGTGATCCGCGGCTCGTGGACGTGGCTGATCGCGAGAGCCGAAGCCCGCCAGGCGATGGCGTGGACACCGGTGAACGCGAGCGCGACATCGTCCCCTCGGCGAAGCTTGAGTGGTTGGCGACAGTGCTGCCGGAGCTGGTCGCGGAAGGCCGGCGCATTTTGCTGTTCTCGCAGTTCACGTCGATGTTGCGGCTGATCGAGGCGCTGGTGAGCGGCCTCGCCATTCCGTACTGCCTGTTGACAGGCCAAACGACGGATCGCACGGCGGTGGTGGAGCGGTTCCAGTCGGGGGAGGTCCCGTTGTTCCTGATCAGTCTCAAGGCGGGCGGGACTGCGCTCAATCTGACTGCCGCCGATACCGTCATTCATTATGATCCGTGGTGGAATCCTGCGGTCGAGGCGCAGGCGACGGACCGTGCGCATCGCATAGGACAGACAAAGTCCGTATTTGTGTACAAACTCATTGCCGAAGATACGGTGGAAGAAAGGATGCTGCAGCTGCAGGCTGACAAACGTGTGCTGGCCGGTCGCCTCTATACGGAAAAGAGCGCGTCGCCGACTGCGCTCGGCGTGGAAGACCTGGAAATGTTGTTTGCTCCGTGATGGCCATCGAGGCGGAATTGCAAGCGCAGGTGGATGCGCAGCTGATGGAGCAAGGGGTGTTTGCGCCGCTTGACCTGCTTTTCAACTCGGGCCGCTTGATCTATAGCGACTATGAAGCCTGGCGCCGCCGCGAAATGGAGTTGCTCGATGACGTGCTGATGGGTGATCGGGGGAAGATTCTCGCGGAGTTGGAACGGGCTGCGGCTTATGCGCGCAGCATTGGGCTTGTGGAGCAGGCGCAGGAGTTTTTTGCGTGGGGGCGGGAGTCGGTTGGGGCCGGGGCTGAGGCCCGGACCGGGGTTGGCGTTGGGGCTGTCAACAGGCCGCTGCGGATCAGCGCTGAGCCGCGGTTGCAGCGGCTCATCGGCTGTCGCTACCTGCCGGCGCAAAGCGCACCGCAGATGGATTTGTTCTTCGACAATCCCGTCGTGACTTTGACCAACGGTATTGCAAGGGCGCTCTGCGCCCGCAATGCGGCCGAGGGACAGAGGCAGCTCGACCGGCTGTACGTTCAGGCGCCCAATCATCCGGACCTCGCCGCGTTCGATCGGCTGGTGGGAGGGCTCGATGATCTGGGCCGGCCTGTTGACAATCCGGCGGAGCGGCTCGCGTTCCTGGACGCAATTGCGCCCACGGCCCGGCATTTGCTGGGCCCGGGGTCGCGGGACTATCTGTCACCTTTGTGGCGGCACCTGGCGGACGCACTCGCGGGGCGGCCGTTCTCGCCTGAGGAGCCGAATCTTCATCGCAGTTTTGCTTTGAGCCAGGCGCACGACTGGAATGGGGTCAGCGAAAGTATCGTCGGTGATGCTGCGTGGTGGTTGCATCCGGCGTTGTGCTTGCGACTTGCAGACAGCGCGTTTCGGCGACGGCGGCGTGTGGAGGCGCTGGCTGCTTGGTGCTACCTGTGTTGGGTGGCTCCCGATCAAGTTGCAGCGGCGGTGGAGCGACTCAGGCAGGCGGATTTGAGTGTATTGTGGCAGGCGTTTCTGGATTGTGAGGAGGATGCTGCACCGAGCGGAGCACCCGGACCCACTCTGATCGCCAGTGATTTTCCCGCGTGGCTGCTGCTACGTGAGCCGGGGCTGGCCCGGCAGCTCAGTGTTGATCTGGCTCGCGGCAGCTCGCCGGCAGAGGAGCGCTACCGGTGCGTGCACCGCTGGATACATGCGCATCGGGCACACCGCCAGGAGGAGGAGATGGCCCTGCGCAGGAGCTTGCAGCAGAGCCACCCTGTGTTATTTGCGGTGCTGAAGAGGAGCGTGGGGGCTAAATAAACAGCCCCCAGGCGCGGCGACAGATGTTAGTGCGCGGGTTTGCGGAACTTCAACACGTAGTTGTCGGACTCGCCGATGGCGAGATACTTCTCGCGATCCTTATCACCCAGGGCCAGCGTGGGCGGTAGCGTCCAGACGCCTTCCGGGTATTCCTTCGTGTCTTTTGGGTTGGCGTTGATTTCCGAGGCGCCGACGAATTCGAACCCTGCCTTGCGGGCGAGATCGATCGTGTAGTCCTGGCGTACGTAACCTGACTTGGCCTTCGGATCCTGGGGCTTGTCATCCCGGCCGCGGTGATCTTCGATGCCCAGGATGCCACCGGGCTTGAGCGCGGTGTACATACCCTTCAACGCCTCATCCGCATAACCGCCATCCATCCAATTGTGAAAGTTGCGGAAGGTGACGATCAGGTCGACGGATCCGGGCGGCGCCACATCGTAGTGACCTTTACCGAGTCCGGTAATGGTGACCGTACCGTAGCGATCCTTTTGCTGTTCAATGCGCGTCCGCCACGCGGCGGTCGTTGTGTCCTCTTCCTTGCTCTCGCCCCTGACCGTCACAGCGGCATAGTAGTGGCCCGAAGATTTGAGATACGGGCCCAGGATCTCGGTCCAATAACCGCCACCGGGCCAGACCTCGACGACTGTCATGTTCGGTTTCACGCCGAAGAACGCAAGCTCCTCGCCGGGATGGCGGAAGCGATCGCGAGCCACGAATTTGGGAGTGCGAGCCGGATCCGCGACTGCCTTCGTAAGACCTTGGTCGGGCGCTTGCATCTGCGCAGTGCCTGCTACGGCGGCCTGCTTGGTATCTGCTGCGGCAGCAAGGCCGCTCAGGGCGGCACAGAGCGACACGAGAAGAATGGTCTGTGCGGCGGTGTGATGCTTCATTGCTTGTCCCCTTCCGTTCATCGTGCGGAGCTTAGCAGGTACTGAGTGAACCAGGCAGCCGCCGTTATAATCGCGTCAAGCAAACTCGAGGAGACTCGATGTGGAATCGCAGGAACGGTCCGGTCACCGTGCCAGGTTATTCAAGTCCACTCCATAGCGCACGGAGTTGCGCACCATGTACTCCCGGCGCGTGCGGACTTTGCGGCCTTCGAGCGTATCGCTGAGGATGTCGAGGAAAGTGTGCCATCCCATCGCGTTTTGCTTCTCGAAACGCTCCAGCACCGGCAGATGGGTGAGCACCAACAGTACCTCCTCCCCTCGCGGCTCGAGTGTGAGCATGACGTAGGATTCAGGGTATGCGGAGACGGCGTCGGGTGGATCGCCCGGGGCGAACACATTCCAGGTGTGGCTTAGGCGGTGTGGGGGTTGCCACTGGGTTACTACGCCGCGGATGTGGCCATCCATCAGCCGCACCGCTCCGCCCTGCCGCGGCTCGATACTGCTGTTATCACCGAACCAGGCGTGCAGGAGCCTGGTGTTTGTCAGATGTTCCCAAACGCGCTCGATTGGCCCCGGCAAGACGCGCTCGAGGCGTACACCCGGCACCTTGAGGAATGCCGCACTCCGCTCTTTGTCCGGTTTGCTCACGTACCGGGCGCGGTAATCAGTGTCGAGGGCTTTTTCGTCGGCGTACTCGACGAACTTCCCGTCGGCTGCGGTTGGAATCGCGTCGTGTATTCGAGCATGCGGCCCGGGTCGAGTGCGGTTATTTGGCCGGTCATCACCACGGACATGCGGCGGAAGCGGATGATGAAGGGGCCGCCTATGCGCAGATCCAACTCGACGTCGCCGAGCCAGTTGGCCAGGATTTTCGGGTCAGTCAGTGCGGCCCAGACTCTGGCGGGCGGTCGGTCGGTGAGTCGATCGAACGCCACGATGAAGCCGCCGTCTTCTGTTTTACGCACCGAACCATCGAGCTGGGTCATTTGCGAAGCTCCTCTTCCAAGGCATCGAGCTTCTCGGACCAGAAGCTGCGGATGCGGGCAACCCAATTGGCCAGCTCGCCTACCCCTTCAGGGTCGAGCTCGTAGAACCGCTTCTGTGCTTGCGCTCGTACGCGCACGAGCTTCGCATCACGAAGCGTCCGCAGATGCTGGGAGATCGCGGGTGCACTGACATCGAAGCGACGAGCGATATCACCGGAAGACATGGAGCCTCTGGCGAGCATCTCCACTATCCGCTGACGGGTAGGGTCGGCGAGCACGTTCAAGGGTTTCATGGCGGCCCATTATGTAGTGATTACTTAATTAAGTAAATACGCAAATTAAGGCCGACCGCTTAGCGTGGCCAAGGCCATCAGACCAATACCTTGTAGGTTTTTTTCCGTGACAGGTTACGCAGGCCATTGTTGGCGCGCCTTCGCCGGAGCGGACGATAGATCTTCCGCGGCCCACAGTTGAGAAGCGCATTCGGAATGCGTTGGCCGCGGCGTGGGTCGTTTTGTCGCATAGCACGGCGGCACACTCGCACGTCTATAATGAAAATATTGAATGAGAGGGCCGGCTTGGTGAACCACTGGGGCGCGCGAATCCAACAGGCGCGGGGTGAATCCGTTGCACGAACCGACCCGGCGCTGTGGCCAAGGGGTCTCGCATGACAGTGGAAGCGGGACCTGTGTTCCGCTCCAGCGCTCAACGCGGCTACTCCAGTACTGTGAGCAGCCATCCGGGACACGTTCTCGCCCGCAAGCTGCCGCGCGAGGTCGACGCGCAGTTCACTTCAACAGCCTGCACGGTACAGACTCAAGAAGGTGTGGTCCACGCGCATCCTGGGGATGCAATAGTTACTGGAAGTGCGGGAGAGCGGTGGCGTGTGTCGCGTGGGCACTTTGCCGAAAAATACCGGGCAATGCCCCCGACGGTCGAAGGTCAGGCGGGACGCTATGTCAGTCTCCCCAATACCATCATGGCCGTGCCGATGCCTGGACCGTTTGAAGTCCTCCTTGCGGATGGAGTGTCGCGTTTGAAAGGGCGACCAGGCGATTGGTTGGTCGACTATGGCGATGGAAGTCTCGGCATCGTGTCGCCGGCGATCTTCACTACAACCTACGAAATAGTGGGCTGACCTGCTCGTGGCGTTGCATCAGGTCATTCAACGTCTGTTGCTGCTGGGCGTGCGGCTGGAGTCGTTCCAACCGCTGCCAGCGCCCCAACCGCCGGAGCGGCTGTTACCGCTCGTCGAAGCGCTCGAGCCTGAGCATCGGACGTTTGACCAGCGGGCACTGCTTTACGGGCATCGCTATCGCAGCGGGTTCTGGGCCATCTACCTGCTGAGCGCCATCGCGGTTCTATGCGCGGTACTGCCGCTGGCGCTGGGATGGGACAGTCCGCAACATGCATTCCATCCGTACGCTGGCGTATGGGCTGTCAGCGAGGTGCTCGTCATTGGCCTCGTGAGCACGATCTACTGGCTGGGGCATCGGCGTGACTGGCAGGGTCAATGGCTACGCGCGCGCACAACGGCCGAATTGGCCTGGTACCTGCCGATGCTCGCCCCTCTGCTGGATTTCTCTTCGCCCGGCGCCGAAGCCAACTGGTACGTGCGAGCGTTCGATCCCGGCCAACATCTGCGTACCGCTGATGACGTCTCGACTCTGTGTGCCCGGATAGAGCCCCTCGCCCGGAAGATACTCGCAACCGCCTGGTCCGATTGCGCGTTCGTGACCAGCTATGCCCGGTGGACGTTGGACATACTCGAACACCAGCGGCGTTACCATTGCCGCGTGGCGGCCAGACAGCACGCGCTGCTGCATCGTGTTCATTCGATCAACGGGTATCTGTTCGGGTTGACGGCCCTCGGCGCCCTACTTCACTTAGTTGTCCACACCCTCTGGCTGTCCCTGGTCACGACGTTCTTTCCCGCACTGGGCGCCTCGCTTCATGGCGCACTGGCGCAATCCGAGGCCTATCGGCTCGGGTCGACCTCGGAGCATCTGGCGAAGGAGCTGCGCAACTCCATCGGGCACATTCAAACAGCCCTGGCGGGGATGGCCTCCCCCGCCGATCCCGTTGCGCTCAAAGCGTCGCTCGAAGCGGCTCTCGCACTCATCCTCGAAGAACACCAGGACTGGCACCTGCTGGTACGGCCGCATCACCTGCCGCTTGCGTAGGTAGTTCGCCGCCTGCCGCGAAACTCTGGCACACTCGCTCAAAGGGCGGCGTCGGACCCGCCCGGAAAACCAATGAACCTGTTGGTCCGAATCAATCTCGCTCTCGGCGCAACGCTGGCTGTAGCCGCCCTCGCGTTGGGGTACGGCTGCCGGTCGTTACTCCAGGCAAATGCGCAGCAGGAGGTGCTGCGGGAAGCGGGGCTCATGATGGATAGCGCTCTTGCGACGCGCAGTTACACGAGCTCGGAAATCCTCCCATTGCTCCAATCCCGGGCGAAGACGGAATTTTTGCCCCAGAGTGTGCCGTTCTACGCCGCAACCCAGCACTTTCTGAAGCTGCGCGAGCAGCATCCGGAGTATTCCTACAAGGAGGCCACTCTCAACCCGACCAACCTCAGGGATCGCGCCACCGACTGGGAAGCCGACCTCATCCAGCAATTCCGCAATGACTCGAAAACTCGCGAGATCGTGGGAGAGCGGGACACACCCACGGGCAGGTCGTTGTATCTGTCCCGCCCGATCCATGCCGAAACCGCATGCCTCGAGTGCCACAGCGCTCCCGCAGCCGCTCCGGCAGCGTTGCTTGCGCGTTATGGAAGCGACAACGGCTTTGGGTGGCAAGCTGGCGAGGTGGTGGGCACACACGTCGTTTCGGTGCCGTTGGCAAGCGCGACGGCGGCGGCGGACCTGATTTTCCGGAGTATCGCGGCATGGATGGTCGTCGTGATCGTGCTGACCATGCTGGTCGTGAATGTAATCGTGTACTTGCTCGTGGTGCGGCCGATCCGGCGCATTGCGGGCATTGCTGAAGAGGTGAGTGTCGGCAATGTGTCTGGCAGAGACTTCCCCGCGGGCGGCAGCCGCGAGCTGACGGCACTCACGGGTTCGTTCGAGCGGATGCGCACCAGCCTGGAGAAGGCGATGAAGCTGCTGGAGCCTTGACGTGATCAGGCGCGACGTTTTTGTCAGCTACTCACAGCCGGACCGCGAGTGTGCATTCCAACTCACGGCGCAACTGGAGGCACAGGGCATCGGTGTATGGATTGCGCCGCGCGACATCGCGCCGGCAGCCGATTGGGCCGAAGAGATCATCGAAGCTATCTCGTGTGCGCGGCTCATGATCCTGGTGTTCTCGGCTCATTGCAATGCGTCACCCCAGGTCCGACGCGAGGTGGAACGTGCAATTCACAGGCAGGTGCCCATTCTGCCCTTTCGCATCGAGGACGTGCTGCCGGCCAAGAGCTTGGAGTATTTCCTCAGCACACAGCATTGGCTGGATGCGTTCCCTCCTCCTCGCGAGCCGCACTTTGCAAGGTTGACTGCACACATCGCAGCGTTGCTGAAGGGAACCGTGTTGCTGAATGAGCCGCCTCCAGATCAGCCGATAATGGGAAGCTCATCCGCACCCGTCAGCGGCCGAAACTCGCTGCTGTCGCTCAGTGTCACGGAAATCGAGTCACTGGAAAGGCGCCTGGCGTACTACGTGGGCCCTGTTGCGAAATATCTCGTCAAGCGCGCGGCTGCGAAGGCATTGGATCGCGAAGAGCTTACCCGGATGCTGGCTGCCGAAGTGGAGGGGGCGCCGGCGCGCAAGCAGTTCCTCGAGGCGTGCCGGAGTGAGCAACTGCACGCGCCCAGGTAGTTGAGGCGCATCGCGGCTGAGCGGAAGAAGGTTGGCTTCACGGGTCACGGGACCAGGCGGGCGCCTTGCGGGGAAGTCAGTATATTCCCAGGTCGAGGCCGGCAGCCATCGTGGCTCCGAGCTCCTCGCAGCGCGCAAGGTCGATGGCGCCTATTTGCTTCGGCTTGAGAATCTCCTCCGGTGTCTGGGCGTGCGTACAGACGATGAGGGGGGCTGCGATCGGCTTGAGCCGCCAGCCGGTTGCGATTCGCTCGATCTGTCTTGCGGCATTGCTGCCATCGCTACCCGCACAAATGAGGGTCGCGTATGGGCGACCCTGCAGGCCTTCCAACACCGGATAGTAGCTTCGGTCGAAGAAGTCCTTCATCACGCCTGACATGGCGGCGAGATTTTCGGGGCAGGCAAACAGATAGCCGCTCGCTTCGAGCAGCGCGTTGGGGCCGGCTGTTGCTGCGGCTTCGAGACGCACTCTGACTGTCGGTTCCCGGCCGCCGCCTGCCGCGGCTGCGCGTGCCATCTGCAGCGTACCGCCCGTAAGCGAGTGGTAGACAATCAGGAGTTGTTTCATCGAAGCGAGCCCATGACATCACCGCGGGCCTACGGAGCGTCGAGGCCCACAGTCCGGTTGGGGAATCCACCTGCGTCGAGGTATGTCTGCGTGCCCAGGGTCTGGGATTTGAGCACGGTTTGGAGGTGGTGTTTGGGATCTGGCCTGGACTCTGTCGTGCGGGACGTAACCGCGGGCAACGGGTCGCCGGGTGGTGCGGCACTCAGGGCTTCGGTGAGGACGCGGCCGGCGAGCGGGCCCTTGGGCTCGATCTTCAGGTCGAGAAGCTTTGCGATGGTCATGCCGATGTCGGCATTGCTTGCGGGCAGCGGGTCACTGTAGCGGGTCAGGAACTCGGGCCCGCGCGCGGCAATGAAATTCCAGGTGTCGGCGCGGCTGAATGAGCCGTGCATGCCCTGGCCTTGTTGTAGCGCGGAATCGGCAATTTCCGCAGCGCAAAGTGCAGGCGGACGGTCACAACCTTCGATCTTCGTCGAGGTGAAGTTGACTACGATGGCCGGATGAGGCGTGGCGGCGCGTCCGCCGCCAATCCCGATGAGCTCGGTTGGCAGCGTGCCGGGGAATTCTCCCAGCCGCGTCTTGTCAACAAAGATACCACTGACGTAATCCTGCTCGAGGAGTGCGGCAACGATGTTACCGGCCAGCTTTTTGGCTTGTCTCCTGGGGACGTCTGTGTGGATGTAGATGAGGTCCGAGCCTCCATTGGCGGCCACGATGACCTGGGGCTTCGACGGATCAGTGGCGAGCAAGGCGTTTCCCCTGCTCGGATGATTGCCGGCGCGCCAGTCGATTTCCTTGTTGCCGTCGTCCGGGTCGAATAGCTTGAGGGAAGGGGTCGTGGCGCGCAGCGCCGTGACGAGGTCTATCGCGAGAAATCCGGGCGGCAATTCGCCCGGCTTCACCTCTTTGTTGGAGTAGGCAGTGGCGGGTTGTCGCGACGGACTCGTGTTGCTGGCTTTTGAAATCGTGGAAAAACCGTGATCCGCGGCGACGACGATGTTGGTGGTGTCATAGAGGCCGAGTGCTTTCAGGGCCTGCTCGATCGAGGCCAGCGCGGTATCTGCGTTTCGGATTGCGGACAGCGAGGTGGGGCCATTGATACCCGGGGTCAGGCTATGGAAGCTGTCGCCCTGGTTGTGCTGCGTGCCGTCGGGATCGCGTGACCAGAAGACGAGGACGAAGGGCTTGCCCGTCTCTTTGAAGTGCGGCAACGCGGCTTTCACGGTGGCTTCGAGAAAGTACTGCTGTTGGGCCAGGTTGGGAATCCAGGTTCCAGGCCGCGTGTTGTCCCCGGAACTGCCGTTATCAGCGCGAGAGGGGGCCGCCTGGGATACTTTGAAGCGTGTGAAGACCTCCTTCCATTCATCAGGCAGTGGCGTTTCTGCACCTTGGGTTCCGGTGGTGTCATCGATAATGAGCGTGCCTTCCCCCTTGAGAGCCCCGAGGTCAAAGATGGCGGCGGGTCCGAGCTTCCCGATGAGCGCTGTGGAGTAACCCTGAACGCGTGCGGCGGCCACGATCGATTGTTCGTTCAAATAGTTGCTGCCGAAGTCGTCATTGACCTCGCGCAGGACGGGATCGTTCTCGAGGAATGGCGTGACGCTTCCCTTCAGGACTTTGATGGGAAAACCGGTATAGATCGTGTTGCTGAAGTCGCCGGTGTCGCCGAGCCTGTGGCCGGTGGCGAACGCGGAAGCATTGGCCGTGGTGAAAGTGGGGAACAGGGAGTGGCTGTTCTTGAAATCGACTCCGTCGTCGCGAAGACGCGCCAGGGTGGGAGCGGTGCTGCGGTCGACGATCTGGGAGCGCAGGCCGTCAGGAACGAAGAGGATGAGATTGTGCGGCGCGGCCTGTGCCAGAACCGGCAGCAGCAGAAAAACCTGAATGGCAAGAGCTTTCACAGTAGCAGATTTCATTTTTTTGCCGGGAGGTGATGACGCACAGGCAATGTTACCTCGGTTGTGATTCCATTGTGCATGTCCCAGGAAGGGGAAGGTCTTTGGTCACGAATCTGGAAACGTCCGGCAACCGCGACAGCGGGCAGGCTGCTTCGGGGGACGACGATGTCTATCTGCGTCCGGGCGAGTTGTCGCATTTCTTTCGACTCTGTGACTTTTACAGTCTCTATCTGTCACAACCGGCCTTGCGCTGGCTCACCCATACAACGTTGAACTCACTCGTCCGCAATCCAATGTGCGTGCTGCGCAGGGTTACGTTCGTCGAGGCCATGGCGCCTTGCTTTTCCAAAGCGGCTCTCGAGAGGCTCGTGCACACCTTCCGATGGACCCGGAGTGTCTGGGGCATTGACTGGGCCTGGGGGGCCTTGCTCGAAGGTCACGAGCCGTTGTATGTCGTGGATGCCGTGTCCATGGAGCACACACGAACAGGCGACGGCCGTCCGACTGCCTTCTACCGCAAACTGCGGGCGGCAGGCATCGATCCAGGCGATGATCTGCGACGCGTTCGGCAAATGTTTCCCGCCTATGCCGGACCTCGAACCTTGCGGCACGGGCACGTGTTTTGGCCGCAGGTACCGAGGCAACTGGCCTTCGCGTTGATGGTCCTGTTCGAGCGCCTGAAGTTCATCGTGAGGGCACGCAAGCAATTTCTACGGGCCTGGAGGAAAACCCGCGCCCGGCTCGAAGATCTGTGGGAGTCGAAATGAAACCGCCTGCTGAGCGAGCTGCGAGCGTCAACGCTAACGTGTCAAGGATTGTGTGGTAGCCCGAATCGCGCCGTAGTCAAGGCCGCCGTTTGCGGCGCGAGCCGGCGCCTGGCGGTTGGGGCCGGTCACCGGGCATGTTGCATGCTTCCGGACATAACACGTACGGTTGAACTCAACGCGAATGGAGTTGCCATGAACCCGATCAACGGCCCACGTGACGCCGACGTCAAGGAAGTGGCAGGTCCCGCGAAACACGGGGAAATTGAGCCGTCACGGCGCGAAATGCTGTTGGGAATGACGGGACTGGCGGGAACGTGGGGGGCTTCGACACTGGCAGGCGCTACCGAGGAGAGATCGGCGTCAGCCTCGAGCACGGTGAATCCCGGTAACCCGAACCCGGTGACCGAGTTTCCTCGCCCGCCCTTTCCGAAACAGGAGCAGCCCTGGCCCGGGCTGCAATCGAAAATGACACCCCGGCCGGATTCCGGGGAGACGAGTTACAAGGGGTCGGGTCGTTTGACCGGACGCAAGGCGCTGATCACGGGTGGTGACAGCGGCATCGGCCGCGCAGCCGCAATTGCATTCGCACGCGAGGGCGCCGATGTCGCCATCAACTACCTGCCGGCCGAGGAACCCGACGCGAGGGAGGTCATTGATCTCATCCGGAAGGAAGGGCGCAAGGGTGTTGCGCTGCCCGGCGACATCCGGGACGAGTCATTCTGCAACAAGCTCGTCGCGGATGCCGTCAGTCAGCTGGGTGGCCTGGACATTCTCGTCAACAACGCCGCCCGGCAAGGCGCGCAGCCGTCCATTCTCAAGATCTCGACCGAACAGTTCGATTCGGTGTTCAAGACCAACGTCTATGCCATGTTCTGGATCACGAAGGCTGCCCTCCCGCACATGACGGCGGGATCGGCCATCATCAACACAGCCTCCGTCAACGCATATGACCCGGGGGAGTACATTGTCGATTACGCTGCCACCAAGGGCGCGATCGCAATCTTTACAAAAGGGCTCGCCAAGCAACTGGCCAAGCAGGGAATCCGCGTGAATGCCGTGGCTCCGGGACCTTTTTGGACTCCGCTGCAGGTCAGCGGGGGCCAACCGCCGGACAAGCTGCCCGAGTTTGGAGCCGACACGCCGCTGGGCCGGCCGGGACAACCGGTCGAGCTCGCACCTATCTACGTGCTGCTGGCGTCACGCGAGTCCAGCTACTCGACCGGTCAGGTCTTTGGCGCAGTCGGTGGGCGTGGCGGGCCCTGATCTGCGCCGCGTCGGCGCGTGTCAGTGCTGGATGACGAACTGCCGCTACTTGTGGCGATACCCCACGCGAAAAGCACCCCAATGGCGGCCGTTGACGATGATGGGAGAGGACAAATCCTTCATCAGCACGAACTTTCCGCCACCCATGTTGCGTCGATAGGTTTGCAATAGAAACGGCTTGGTGTTGGCAGCCACCTTCTGCACCGCGCGATCGTCGAACAGGCGCCGATTGCGGCTGTAGGCTGCATTCCAGGCGGGATCCTTGCCTTGCGGCTTGGAATACTCGGGATTGTGTGTTGGCAGGTAACCGCCTTTCGCCCAGGCTACGCAGAATACGATGCGCGGATCCGCCTTGCGCAGGGGATCCTGGATCGGCGGCAGTACCCGATCGGTGAATTGCACATAGTCGGTGAGGTATTGCCTGGGGTCGGTTCCCGGAATCTCCCGATACCGCTCGTCAAACAAGCGGGCCATCGTGATCTCGCCCCGATCGATCGCGGCAGAAAACTCGGCGCTGATCCTTTTGGCGGCCTCGGCGCCCAGCCGGATGATCGCGGTGTCGTCTGTCTCAACTCCGCTTTCCGCAATGAACTCGATCAGATTTTCGCTCAGCGCGAGCAGCCCTTCGAGGCGCTCGTCCGCTTTTTGCAGGTTGGTCGACGACAATTCCACGCCCGTTGCGAGATCGGAGAGCTGGGAGAGCGTCGTGTCGCAGGCCTCGAGATTGTCGGTCGTAGCCTTCGCTATCGCGTCGACCTCGCGGCCCACGGTGTTGAATGCGTCGTGCGCCCGGTGGATGACGCCTTTGACTTTTTCGGCACCTGCCGCAGCGTTTCCGGAATGGCGGGTCGCTTCGCCACTCTCCTTGATGAGCCCTCCGATTTGTTCCCCGAGAGCGCGGACGGTGTCGGTGATGTGAACCGTTGCGGTGCGAGTTTGCTCTGCCAGTGCCTTCACCTCACCCGCCACGACCGCGAAACCGCGACCGGCCTCGCCGGCACGTGCGGCCTCGATGCTTGCGTTGAGAGACAACAGTCGGGTTTGCCGCGCGATGGTGTCAATCGACTCGGCCACACGGCCGACCTGTTTCAACAGAGTGCTGAAGGAGGCGAGGCGCTCCTGGATATGGTTGACCGCACCGGTGAGCTCGCCTATGTGCTGCACGGCACCGCCGATCAGCAGCCGCGATTCGGCGATCTCGTTTCCGGCAGCCGAGGCGGCCTGCTGAGCGCCCTTGGCGGCACGGTCGATCTCGCGGTTGCCCGCGACCATGTGTTCCGCGGCTCGCTGGAGCTCCTTGAACTGATCCGCCTCGTTGGACACACGGCCGCTGACCTCGTCCAGATTCCCGGCGACGTCCGCCAGCTCGACCCCGAGGGAGCCGATGCGGCTCGCGAGCTCTGACACCAGGCGCGAGTTGGCGCTTGCCGATTCGGGTTCGGAGGACCCCGTATGTGGAGTCTTACCCGATGTAACGTTCATGCTTCGACCCTCCGAGTCCCTCATCAACAGGCTGAAAGTATGCTGTATGAGGAAATCAAATGGCTGGGCATGTGCGTGCATCCGCGAACGCTGCACCCATGTTCCGATTTCGGCGCCGGTGCATCGCGACTGGCACAGGTCAAGTTCCCGCCAATAGGTACATGACTTGCGCCCGGTCTGCCTGGGCAACGGGAACTGCGACCATGGCAAAGACAGTCGGTGATTTCCTCGTCGAGCGGCTCCACGAATGGGGTGTCCGGCTCATTTTCGGCTATCCCGGTGATGGGATAAACGGTGTCTTTGGCGCGCTCAACCGGGCGGGTAAGAAGATCGAATTCGTCCAGGCCCGCCACGAGGAGATGGCCGCCTTCATGGCCTCCGCCTATTCGAAGTTTACCGGGGAGCTGGGTGTGTGTATTGCCACCTCGGGACCCGGAGCGACACACCTGGTAACCGGGCTTTATGACGCCCGCCTCGACCATGTACCGGTGCTGGCCATTGTGGGCCAACAAGCGCGCTCTGCACTGGGCGGCCATTACCAGCAGGAAGTGGACCTCGTAAGTTTGCTCAAGGACGTAGCGGGCGCTTTCGTTCACCAAGCGTCCTCTCCCGTACAAATTCGTCACCTGGTGGACCGCGCCATCCGCACCGCGCTCGGCGAACGCCGCGTCACGGCGATCATCCTGCCCAACGATCTGCAGGAAATGCCTTACAGAGATCCTCCCAGAGCTCACGGCACCCTGCGCTCGGGGGTTGGATTTTCAGTTCCGAAAGTCGTGCCGTACGAGTCTGACCTGCTGCGCGCGGCGGCTGTGCTCAACCAGGGGAAGAAAGTTGCGATGCTCGTGGGCGCCGGTGCGCTCGGAGCAACCGATGAGGTCATCGCCGTCGCGGATCGATTGGGCGCAGGTGTGGCCAAGGCGCTGCTGGGTAAGGCTGTCGTGCCGGATGATCTGCCGTGGGTCACGGGCTCCATCGGCCTGCTCGGGACGGAGCCCAGCTACACGATGATGTCAGAGTGTGACACGCTGTTGATGGTCGGTTCCGGATTCCCCTACTGCGAATTCCTGCCGAAGGAGGGGCAGGCGCGCGGAGTGCAGATCGATCTTGCACCGGACATGTTGTCCCTGCGTTACCCGATGGAGGTCAATCTCGTAGGCGATGCCGGCGAGACGCTTCGCGCTCTGCTTCCGATGCTGGATGCCAAAGAGGACATGGCCTGGCGGGATGAAATCGTCAAGAGCGTGTCCAAGTGGTGGCAGACCCTGGAGGAACGGGCGCTGCAACCGGCCAATCCGATCAATCCGCAGCGGGTGACCTGGGAGCTGTCGCCGAGGCTGCCGGAGCGGGTGATTCTGACCAGTGATTCCGGGTCCTGCGCGAACTGGTTCGCGCGGGATCTGAGGATCCGTCGGGGCATGATGGCCTCGCTGTCCGGCGGGCTCGCCTCGATGGGAGCCGCGGTTCCGTAT